>JARLGF010000123.1 GCA_031296165.1 Occallatibacter sp.
GTGACGGCTTCCACGATGGCCAGCACAAGAATCCAGTTCGAGAGCGAGTAGTCGAACCGCGCGCCCGGCGCGAAGGCCAAATCGGCTTCACAGTAGCGATGAACCGCCTGCATTGTAGCCATGGGTTTCTCCATGACCGTTGGGTCTGCCTTCCAGGCTGCCGAGAATTGATTGAGAACTCCGCTATCGTTGGCCAGCAGACGGCGCAGCGTGAGAACCTTGCCCTGATCCTTACGGAAATCGGGAAGGTAGGCCGAGATTGGCTCATCCAGGCCAAGCTGTTTCTGTTCAATCAGCCTCAAAACCGTAACCGACGTGAGCATCTTGGAAATAGAGGCGATGCCGAAGACCGTATCGGACGTCATGCGAGTTTGCCGTTCAAAATCTGCAAACCCAACCGTGCGAGAGAAAAGACTCTGCCCCTTCTGGCCGAGGAAGACAACGCCCTGAAATTTGTAGTCGCGGATGTAGTTGTCAACGACTTTATCGCACTTGGGAAAGGCTTGCTCCCGCGCTTGCAGCTTGAAAGGGAGAGAAGCAAACACAGCACTCGCGCTCAGGAATTGCATGACGCGACGACGACTCGGACGATCAATGACCACGGTTTCTCCCGGCGACCTGCCCCGATGCGCTCAACGGACGCACAATTCGCGACAGGTGAAAACGGTTACAAGTTTTTGACGCAAAAGAACGAGTAATGTTGAGTAGATTCTACAGTGCTTGATTGTGTATGGAGTTTGAGAAGGCTGCATTCATCCATTGACTTGCCTCTTGAGCGGGCCAGCCGGAAGGCGGCCCCATTTGCTCTGCTTGAAATCCGCAGTCGCAGATCCACCTGTTGGTCCATATGCTCAAAGGAACTTTTCCGAAGCCATCGGCGTACGCCCATGATATGCAAAGGAAAGATCAGCATTTTGGAGTTCCGTATTGGTTCATCGTTACCGGCGGATGTCTCTTTATTTTTGTCTTGGGCATATCGGCGTATTGGCAGGCCGATATCCGCTGGCTCCATTTCTTTCAAGCGTGGATGTATGTTGCAACAATCGCATTGGCGGCTCGAGGCAACCGATGGGGATATTTCATTGGTGCGGCTGCCGCTGGTTTGTGGGACTACATAAATATCTTTGTAACAACCTTCTTTATCAATGGATTGCACCAGATTACCCAATGGATCGCGACGGGGCATTTACAGCGCGCGGATTTAGCCATCGCGGTAGTAGCATGGTTCTCCAATTTTTTTGTTGTCGTGGGGTGTGTCTGGGCATATTCCCGCCTGCCAGCTAAGTCCTTTGGTGACATATATAGATTCCTGGTGACGTTTGCCGTCACAACTGGGTTCTTCGCTCTGGACATGGCTCTTTTTCAGCCTCGTTATCTAAGCCTGTTACGCGGAATGCTGCACCCTCACCTGCCCCGATAGAGTGACGTGAGCGAATGGATGAAATGTTAGCTCTCCCAAACTGACGTACTGCCCCAAAATTACTGGATACCCTGTGGCTGGGTAGAATGGGAGTGAGATGCGGTCTGCTCCCAATCCCAACGCTCCCGCCGACCCTGAAGTTCAGGCGATCGATGCCCTTTTTCTGGAGGCCGGTCTGGTGCGCAACCTGCGCGGCAAGGCCGGCGGCGTAACCCGCCGGGTGCGCATGGAGCGGGCTGCTCCGGAAGAGCTGAGGCAACCAGCGCCTGAGCCGCATGTGGCTGCAAATGGGGTTCAGTGGCTGGCCGCGCCCGCATGGGAAAAGCCGGGGAGGCAGAAAACTCCCTGGCTGTGGCACGGATTCAGCACCCGGCAGGGCGGCCTGAGCCGCTGCTACTGTGCGGAAGACGCGCCGGGCGAACTGAATCTGGGCTTTACGGGCGACGACGGCCGGGAAACGGTTGCGGCCAACCGCCGGCTGCTGGCCGAGGCGATAACAGGCGATCCGGCGACGCCGCTGGTGACGCTGCGCCAGTTTCACTCGAACGTGCTGGTGGTGGCGACAGCGGCAGACGCGGGCCGCGAACGGCCCTGGAAAGCGGATGGATTGATCACCGATGAGCCGGGCCTGCTGCTGGGCATCCAGACCGCCGACTGCATTCCGGTGCTGGTGGCGGACCGCAAGAGGCGGGTAGTGGCGGCCTTCCATGCCGGCTGGCGGGGAACGGTGAAGCGGATAGTGGAAACCGGCGTGGGGCGGATGCGGCTGGAGTTCGGCTGCCGGCCTGAAGACATGGTGGCCGCGATCGGTCCCGGCATTGGCGCCTGCTGCTACTCCGTGGGCGAAGAGGTGCTTTCCAGCTTCGAGTCGCAGTTTATGTATGCCCGGGAGCTGTTCCACGAGGTGGAGTCCGCCGACGTGGTGCGGAACAAGTACCCCATGCTGTTTCTGACGCAGCGCGCGCCGGGCCACTCGCCGATGGGCCCGAGCCTGCACCTGGACCTGGTGGAGGCCAACCGCCGGCAGTTGCTGGACGCGGGTCTGAAGCCCGGCTCCATTCAATCTGTGGGCGGCTGCACGAACTGCCAGACCGAGCTGTTCTTCTCATACCGCGCCAGCCAGGGGCGCGCCGGACGCATGATGAGCGTCATCGGCATGCGGAAGACCGCATCCCGGTAGAACGCCCAGCCCAAGCACAAATAAATTCAGGCGCAAACAAAACCGCCCCACCTCATACAAGCAGAGGAAAGGGCGGGCGTTGCGGTTGGGGGTACGGGATGCGCGGCAGGTCAGGAGGCTTTGGCAGCCTCACCCGGGTTTACCAGGTCGCGCAGTTCCTTGGACGGCTTGAAGTAAGGGACGCGCTTGGCCGGAACATCCACGCGCGCGCCGGTCTTGGGGTTGCGGCCAATGCGGGGATTGCGCTGGCGAATGCGAAACGACCCAAAGCCACGAATCTCGATTTTGTCTCCGCTCTGCAAGGCTCCAATCACGGAACCGAAGATGGTCTCTACGATGACCTCTCCGTCCTTGCGCGTCAGGTCACCCAAGCCGGTCACCTTTTCCACCAGATCTGCCTTTGTCATAGCCACTAGGCCTCCGCTCACAGGATAACCGGATTGTGCTTGGGAATGTGCGAAAAAGCAAGCACTCTTGTGGAATTTAGCCTTTGCGCATCAGCAAGTTGCCGGGAAAATGCCCGAGAATTCAAAATCCATATCCACAGTACGCCCGGTGCGGTATGATGTGCTGAGTCTTTTCCTGGATAGCAGACCCAGCCCTCCCCCTCGGCGCTTGTCCAGCGGTGGTACTTGGCGTGACCCAGTTTCCGAAGTGCAGTATCGTCATCCCGGCCTACAACGAGAGCGCGCGCATCCAGGCGACGCTGCAGTCGGTGGTTTCCTGCATCCGCGAGCGCGGCTGGGATGCGGAGGTCATTGTGGTCAACGACGGCTCGCGCGACTCGACCGCCGATATGGTCCTAGCGTTTGCCGCTCATGCGCCGGAAGTTCACCTGCTGGAAAACCCCGGGAACCGCGGCAAAGGCTACAGCGTGCGCTACGGGCTGTTGCAGGCCCGCGGGGAAGTGGTGATGTTTACCGACGCCGACCTTTCCGCGCCCATCGAAGAAGCGGAACGGCTGTTTGCCGCCATTGCCCAGGGAGCGGACATCGCCATTGGGTCGCGCTGGCTGGAAAAAGGCCGCCAGACGCATAGGCAACCTCTCTACCGGCAGTTTTTCGGGCGCTGCTTCAACGCCGTGACACGCATGGTGATGGGGCTGGATTTTGCCGATACGCAGTGCGGGTTCAAGGCCTTTACGCGGGCCGCGGCGCAGACCGTTTTCCAGTTGCAGACCATCGAGCGGTGGGGCTTTGACCCGGAAATTCTCTTCATTGCCCTGAAGCGCGGCTTCTGGATTATCGAAGTGCCGGTAAGCTGGGCCCACGACGAGCGGTCCCGCTTGAGCTACCTGAAAGACGGGATGAAGATGCTCGAGGAGGTCGCCATCATCCGCTGGAACGCCCTGCGCGGACTTTATGGCAAACAGGTCGTGCCCATTCGCCGCGACAATCCTCAGACGTAGCGGAAGGCTGCGATGCGCGACGGCGAGTTGGCGGGCATGAGCATCGGGCGCGCTGAAAATACCGTATCCTGAGACTTTTCAACATGGCCCTTCGTCCCTCATCACAGGCGGGGATTCGCATTCTCTGCCGGCATTTTCCGGACTCTATGGAGGAGACCCATGTTTCGCAAAGCATTACTGGCTGTGCTGTTTCTCACCCTCGGTTCCGCCGCCGTGCTGGCCGCCGATTTCAGCGGCAAATGGACCGCCGACATTACCACGCCCAGGGGCACGCAAACCGTGACCTTCGATTTTCATGTGGATGGCACAACACTGACCGGCAAAGTGACCAGCCCGCGCGGCGAAGGCGAAATCTCAGAAGGCAAGATCGATGGGGACAACATCAGCTTTGCCCAGGTGATGAGCTTCAACGGCAACGAGATGAAGATTGTCTACACGGGCAAGATTGACGGGGACAACATCAAGTTCAGCCGCGCGATGGGCGACCGGCCGGCGGTGGAGTTTACGGCAACGCGGGTGAAGTAAGGCGCCGGGGAATTACTGCTCCTGAAGATGAACCGGGTGGCCCAGGCCGCAGATGCGAGCCTGGGAATCCCGAAAAACATCGCTTACGCCGTTGCCTCGTTGGCTACGTGCTGCAGGCCGCGAACTTCAATCTCAAAGTCGCGAATTTTGTACTTCTGAATTTTGCCCGAGAGCGTGGTCGGGAAGCTGTCTACAAAACGAATGTGCGCGGGAATCTTGTAGTAGGCGATCTGGCCCTGGCACCACTCGCGAATTTCGGCTTCAGTGGCTTCCGCGCCCGGCTCGAGCCGCACCCAGGCGGCCACTACTTCGCCCAGCCGCGCGTCGGGAATGCCCACGATCTGGACCTCGCCTACCTTGGGGTGGGTGTAGAGAAACTCCTCGACCTCGCGGGGATAGATATTTTCTCCGCCGCGAATAATGACATCTCTGGAGCGTCCGGTGAGGTGGATACAACCGTCCGGGCGCATGACGCCCAGGTCGCCGGTATGCAGCCAGCCGTCGGCGTGGATCACCTTCGCCGTGCCTTCCGGATCGCCGTCGTAGCCCTTCATCACCACAAAACCGCGGGCGCAGACTTCGCCCTGTTCGCCGGTGGGCAGGGTTTCTCCGGTGGTGGTGGAGACGATCCGAATTTCAGTCTGGGCCATGGCGCGGCCCACGGTATTGACGCGCACCTCGATGGAATCGCCGGCGTCGCTCAAGGTGCACACGGGCGAGGTTTCCGTCTGGCCGTAGGCGATGATGAGTTCCTTGCAGTGCATCTCGTCGAGGACGCGATTCATCAGCTCGATGGGGCAGGGAGCGCCGGACATCATGCCGGTACGCAGGCTGGTCAGGTTAAAGCTCTTGAAGTCGGGCAGCGCCATCTCCGCCACGTACATGGTGGGAACCCCATAAAGCGAAGTTCCCTGCTCCTCCTGGACAGCCTTGAGCGTGGTCCGCGCCTCGAAGGTCCAGTTGGGCAGAATGAGGGCCGCGCCGGAGTTGAGCGCGGACATGGTGCCGATGACGCATCCGTAGCAGTGAAAGAAGGGCATCGGCATCACGATTTTGTCGACTTCCGTGTAGTGGAAGCCCTGAGCCAGAAACTGCCCGTCGTTCACAATGTTGTGATGGGTGAGCATGACGCCCTTGGGCAGGCCGGTGGTGCCGCTGGTGTACTGAATATTGGCCACATCGTCCACGGCGACATGTGCGGGAAGCTGACCGGGAGCATCAAGCAGCGCCGGCCACTCGGGCGAGTCGAAGTAGACGGTGTGTTCCAGTTCCAGATCGAGGCCATGGCGCGCCCGCCCCAAGATCTCCTCGTAGTCCGCATGCCTGTCCTTGTGCCACAGGAACAGCGCTTTCATGCGGGATTTCTTGAGGGTGTACTGGAGTTCGTGGGAGCGGTAAGCCGGGTTGACATTGACCAGAGCCGCTCCGGCGCGGGCGCAGCCCATGTGCATCATGAGCCACTCGATGCAATTGGTGGACCACAGGCCGACGCGGTCGCCCCTGCGGATGCCGAGCGACCAAAGGCCGCGGGCCACGCGGTCAGCCTCATCGCTCAACTCCGCCCAGGTAAGACGCCTGGATTGATGGCACGAAGCCACCGCCAGACGGTCAGGGAAACGGTCCGCGGTCCGGTGCAGCAGATCGCCGATGGTCAATTCCAGCAGTGGGCGGCTGGGGCCGCGTGTGTAACTCAACATGCAGATTTCTTCTTCAACGGGCATGGCTCTGTCTTTAGGACAACGAAGGGCAGTGTACACCCGCAACCCCCGGCAAAAAGTGTGATTCAGCACACAAATCACAGGCGGAAGTACGCCGTCCGAAGCAGACGCGCATGCTTACGCCGGGCGCCGCAGTTCTCGTTTTCGCCAGGCAGGAAACGGCAAAGCTCAACTCTCCAGGAACTTCCCCGGTACATGCGCCGCTCACTCTTCCGTCTCCGCTTGGCGCGCTGCGCTGTCTTCCATGCGGTCCAGGATGGAGTGCATTTGCTTGAACTCCGGCCTCCCGTAGAGGGGTTCGAGGCGCGGATCGGCGAGCATCTGGAAAAACCAGGGGCAGCGTGTCTCCTCCGCAGTGCGCAACTCCGCAAGCGCGGCATCGTGATCTCCCAGGGCAACATGGACGGCGAGCGTAAACGAGCTGAGAACGAAGCGTTCCCTGCTGAGCCATTGCAAGCGTTCCAGGATGACGCGCGCCTCGTCGGCGCGGCCCGCGCAGGCCAGCGCATAGGCGTGTACGGCGGTGGCCATGTCAAAATACGGGAGACGCTGCGCGAGATCGCGGGCAAGCTCAATTCCCTGCTCCGCCTCCCCGCCGAACGACATCAGCATGGCCCCGTACAGATTTGCACCTTCATGGTCGGGGAACTGTGCGATGGTGTGGCGGATGCACTCGAGGCTTTCGGCGGCCTGTCCATTGAGATGGAGTGCCCAAGCCAGGCGGGCATGCAGCCACGGCGAAAAGGGGTCAAGCTGAATGGCTGCGCGCAGCATCTCGATAGCGTCGCCAAAGCGGTGTCGGCTGAGCGCCAGCGCGACACGCACACGGGTGGTCCAGGTATCGTGGGGCAGATGGTCCGAAAGGGAAAACGCCTGGAGGGCCGCCGGCAGATTGCGGTCCACATGGAAGCTGACCCAGCCGAGCGCCGGCAGCATGGCATCGGCGTGAGGGGGAAGATCCTGAAACAGCTCTTCGCCCCAGCATCCGGTGTCCGATGCGGCCATCCCTGAGGCCGGGAACGCCGTTGCTGCCGTACGGCGCACAATATCCGCGGCTACGGCCGGCGCCATGAAACCGAAGAACGATTGGGTGACGCACAGATTCACAAGATCTACCCGCGCAGCGATGAGCGAGGGATCGAGTTCGACGGCCCGAAGCAGATGTTGCAGTCCATCCTGCATCCGGTGGCGTTCCAGGGTCTGCCATTCATGGTGCGCGCGCTGGAAGATTTCATACGCCTCCCGTCGCTCGGAGCTGCTCTCGTTTCCGGAGTCGAGCGCAGCGGCCGCGGAGATGGTCAGGTCTCCGGATGGAGCATCGCCGCCACCCCGGTTGCCGGCGATGCCGGTGTTCAGACGGAAAGCCAGGCTCTTGGCTAATTCCAACTCCAGGCCGGCAGTCCGGCTTTGTTCCACCAGCAGATCTTCAACCCAGATCTGAGTTTCATCGGCAACCCGAATCATCTCAGCACGCAGGCGGTAATGCGCCGGCAAGGCGCGCACGGTTCCCGTCAGAACCAGATCGGCCTTAAGCGTCTGGCCGACCCGTTGTGCGCCGAGCCCGCGGCGGGCAAGGGTAAACACTGAATCCTGGGCGAGAACAGAGGCCACA
>JARLGF010000124.1 GCA_031296165.1 Occallatibacter sp.
AGTACGGCCGTCCACGCTGGCTGAGGCATTGGGCGGCAAGGTAATTTCCACGTCGCCTTTGCTGTTTTTGGCTTCCATGTTGTAGTTGCCGGCGGGCTCAATGGCGATGCGTCCGTCGCGGTCCTCGACCTGGGTGTCGCCATAGATCTGGCTGAGGTCGATGTCCTTGGAGTGGGTGGTGACGCGGACCGGCCCGCGGGCCTCGGTGACGCGCAGATCGTCGGAGTCGAGGGTGAGGTCGCCGGGCAGCGCGACCAGTTCCAGGTCAGTGACGGTGGTGTGCAGGGAGACTGCCCCGCCGACGTTCTCAATGTGCACATCGCCCAGGATTTCGCCGTTCTGCTGGATTCGGCCTTTGATCTCAGAGAGAGTGATGTCGTTGCAATCGCCGTCAAGCGTGAGGTCGCCGTCCACCTGGTGGGCGGTGAAGTCGTGCTTGCCGTTGGTGAAGTGAACCTGGACCGAGCCGGCAATTTCGCTGAGATGTGCGTCGCCGTGTTCGGCGTTGATGTTGATGCCAGAGCCCAGACCGGCGGCGGTTACGTCTCCCCGGCCGGCATTGACCGTGACCCTGGCGGACTTGGGAACGGTGACGGTGAGGTTGAGGCGTCCGTTGTTGTTGCTGTCCGACTTGACGAGCACGGCGCTGCCGCTGACGGTGACATGGGCGGCTTCGGAGGCAAAGATCTTGTTCGCTTCTTCATCGGAATTGGCGAAGGCGACGGCGTGGGCCTGCACCTGGATGGAGGAGGCATCGCCGGCGGTGACGCTGATATCGCCGCGGGGATTCTCAATGACGACGGCTGCGTTGGCGGGAATCTGGGTGTTGAGGACTTGTTGGTCCATGTTGTGCTCGGGGAGGCCGAAGACGTTAAAAAAGTCGCCGCCGTTATGGTCGAACTGGGAAAACCAGGGACCCATGTGATGCCATCCGGCGGCGCCAAAGCCGAGGAAGGCGAGCAGGATGAGGATGCCGACAAAGCTGCCTCCGCGGCGCACGGGGGTGGCGCGGCGGAGATCGAGCGCCCACTCGCCGAGCAGGGCCAGACCGGCGGCGATCAGCAGCAACGGCCACCAGCGGCCATACCAGGCCCAGAAATCGCCAGCGGCGATGCGGCCGGAAAGCACGAGCAGGGCAACCACGCCGACGCCGATCAGGATTACGGGGCCGACGATGGAGGGAACACGCGGGCCGTAGATGTTGGCATAACTTGCCTTCCAGGCGTAGCGCTGAGCGCGCCAGGCGGCTCTCTGCTGCTCCCGGTAAGTCCGCCACTGGGCCTTGGGATCGTACGGAGGATACGGAGGCGGCGCGCCGCCGGGAGGCGTGGTGGGAGGTACGCTGCTCATGACTGCCCTCCTTCCTTGTTGTTCCCGAAGTCCTGGCCGTGAGCGGGAACGATGGCGGTTGTGGGCGGCTGCGGATATTGCGGCGCACCGGGCGCGGGCGGGGCGGCGACACCGGAGTAAGGGGCGCCCGGCCAGGCCGGCGGATAGCCTTCTTCGGCGGTGATCGATGCCCGCTCGGCCAGCATGAACAAGCCGATCATAATCAACAGCAACGGCCAGAACAGATGCCAGAAGTGGTCGATGACGCCAGCCTGATGGAGCAGGGCCAAAATGCCAATCAGCAGTAGAATTGCGGGACCGCGCAGGCGGCGAATCAGAATATAACGGCTCATTTTGAACCTCCTTGCGAATCGCCAAGACGGCGAACGACCAACCAGATACCGAGTCCGATGAGCAGCACGGGCCAGGCAAACTCAAAGATGCGGCCGTCGAAAATATCCAACTGGCCTAGAAGAAACAACATGCCCAGGGCGATGAGAATCACAGCGCCAACGGGCGCCCTGCGCTGCCACCCACAAGGCGGGCACGGCGGTACAGGAGGAATGGGCGGAACGCCGAAACCGGGAGCCGGAGGCGTGAACGGAGCCTGATACGGGCTCTGGTAGGGTCCACCGGCAGGCGGGGGCTGATAGCTTGTCTCGGGGCCGGCTTCGGGGTTTGTGCCGGAAGCGGGTTGAGCCGGTCCTGCGCCGGGCTGCCCAGGATACTGCTGCTTCATGCCCAGGTTCAGCCAGTTGCCGGCCTCGTTGAGCCCCAGCGGATCGGGCAGCGGCAGGCCGTCGCGCAGCGCTTTGGCGGTATGGTAGGCCTCAAACACCTGGTAGAAAATCCAGCCGGCGATGAGGAGACCAAAGAGATCGTAGATATGGGCGGCGCTGACCAGCACCGCAAAGATCACCACATGGATGAGTCCCTTTACGAACTGGCCGTTGTACATGGCGCCTACGCCGGGAATCAGGCCCAGCACCGCGGCTACCGCAGGGTTGGGCTCTCCGGTGCGCGGAGCGACAAAAGGCTGTTGAAAGCTCTGCCAGGCTATCCAGCAGGGTTCGCAGAGAATCTGCCCGGCAGCCGCGCTACGCACGCAGCCGGCACAGAGCGCCTTGCCGCAGTTCTGGCAATAGGCGGTTGCGTTGACACCAGTGTGATTTACGCAGTCCATACTTTGCTCCTTTCCCGTACTACTGTTCCCGTCGTGCCATTTTGGAGCCGCCGGAATGCGCGGGTGTGCTTTTGAATCGTCAGGGAAGTTTCAAGAAAGTCAGAGGAGTCGGCGTGAGCGTGCGAGAGCGTTGGGTTGCCCGACTGCCGAGGGGGAGCAATCCGCGAACCGCCGTCTTTGTGGCCGGGATTCTGCTTGGACTCGCCCGGCGCGGCGTCTTTGGGCTTCTGCTGGCTATTGTCTTCGCCCTGGCCCTGATTTTCCGTGGTGATGCCCAGTTCCCGCATCCGGGACTGGACCTCATATACAAAGCGCAGGTGATCGTAGTAGCGAACGATGGGGGTGGAGGCCATGGTAAGCCGCCGTTCCATGACCGAGCGCACCGCAGTGGGGCGCAGATTGCTGAGCCGCAGGCTGCCGAGGTGGACGCCGGTCAGGTTGAGCGTGAGAGCGATGGAGAAGAAGGCCATGGCCGCGGTCATGAGCAGGCGTGGCTCGGCAAAACGGCGAACCTGTCCAACAAAGCCGGGACGCTGCCAGGGCTGAAGCATGGGCAGAGCGTTGCCGCTTTCCGCCACCAGGCCGTAGCCGGCCACTTGTCCAGGACCGGTTTGCGCCAGAATCCTGTCAAGCAGGCCCGCCGGGACCTCGGGCTCAGGGGAGAGGAACTCCAGCCACTCGCGGCCCCGGCGCGCCTCTTCAAACATGGCCGAGCAGGCCGGGCAGACGGCCATGTGCGCGGTGAATGTGGCTTCATCCTCAGGCTTAAGCAGCCCGTCCAGCGCATCGGCCAGAAGTGTCTCCCACAGCCCGCAGGCCGGAGAGCTCGGAATGTGTGTGTGCTCTGCCATGATTACATCACCTCCCGTTTATTACGTTCCAGCAGCCGCGCCAGTTCCGCGCGGCCTCTGCTGATGCGGGACTTCACGGTCCCTTCGGGAATGTCCAGGACCTGGGCAATCTCTTTGTAATCAAGGTCCTGAAGATCGCGGAGAATGACGGCCTCGCGCAGCTCGACGGAGACGCGCGCCAGGGCATTCTGCACCATCTTTGCCAGTTCCTTGCGAGCCGCCGACTCATGCGGCGAGGGGTCGCGCGCGGTGAGACGGTCAACCGGTTTCAATTCCTCGGCCGACTCCCAGCCGTCATCTAAAGAAGATGTAGCGCGCTGGTTGCGGGTGCGGCGGAAGTTATCGACCAGCAGGTTGCGGGTCATGGTGGCGATCCACACCTGGAGGCTGCCGCGCCCGCTGTCAAAGCTGGAGAGGTTGGAGTAGACCTTGAGGAAGACGTCCTGGGTCAGATCTTCGGCGTCTGCCGGGTTGCCGGTAAAGCGGTAACAAAGCCCGTAGACACGGCGATGGTGGGTGCGGACCAGTTCGGCCCATGCACCGGAATCCCCGTTCATGCAGCGGCGGACAACTTGGGACCAGTCGATCTCCAGAGGGTTTGCCTCCATGCGTGCCTGGCGGGCATCTGGCACTACAGCCTTACCGGGCTCAGCGCGGCCGGCAGCGGGCGTCCGCGGGACGCCAAACTCCTGCGCCTCCATGGTAAGCCGCGACGGCCTGGCTGGGGTTCCCAGCGACGCCAGCCCCATCACGCTCCAGCTTAATGTACCCACGCATTGCATATTTTGTTAATACGCGGGATTTGCGCAGATAGTTCCGTGAAGGTGAACAGACACCCGCGCTGCCGAGGCCGGACCCTTCTACGCTGGGGCGCATCTTATGGATTACAGGGCCGATTTTCAGCCCGGGAGTATCGAATGCCTGGTATGGTTTCCTTGCGCCGCGCCGTCCTTTCCCTTCTCATCGTCCTTGCCGTGTGCGCTGGATGCCGCGCGGCGGACAGAACCCGCATTCCTGCCGCCGCTCAGGATGCCGCGCTGGCTGGAAAGCCAGGAAAACAGACTGCCGTGTTTGCCGGGGGATGCTTCTGGGGCGTGCAATCCGTCTTTGAGCGGGTAAAAGGGGTGGTTGGCACCACGGCGGGCTACGCGGGCGGCTCGGCGGCGACCGCGACGTACGACCAGGTGACCACGGAGACGACGGGGCACGCGGAATCGGTACGTGTGGTCTACGATCCATCGCGGATCACCTACGGACAACTGCTGCGGATCTATTTCTCCGTGGTGCACGATCCGACCGAGCTTAACCGGCAGGGACCGGATGTGGGAACGTCGTACCGATCGGCGATTTTCTATACCAGCGACGAGCAGCGGAGGATCGGCAAGGCTTATATTGCGCAGCTTGAGGGCGCGCATGTATTTGGGCGGCCGATTGTGACGCAGGTGACGCCGTTGCAGGGCTTTTACGATGCCGAGTCGTACCATCAGGACTACGCGCTGCACAATCCGGACAATCCTTACATCCTGGTCTGCGACCGGCCCAAGATTGCCGCGCTGAGGCAGCAGTTTCCGGAGTTGTTTCAGGAGTACAAGGGCAAATGAAACCTGGCGGCGCACATTTGCTCCCCGCAGCTCTCTTGCGGGAGAGAGCCCACGCCGCACCCGGCGCAGGAACGAAAGTTATCCTGAGGCTGGCTGCTTCCGGTTTTCCAGTCATACCTCCAGAAGCTCCCCTGAGGAGGTAGAGGATGTCCTATCTGAATCTGCACTGGTTCTTCCCCATACTTCGCGGCATGGGTCTTGGCCTGCTGGCCATGGCGGTTCACGAGGCCGCTCATGTTGTTGCCGCGCTGGCCCTGGGCATCGAGGTCAAGAAAATTGGCATGGGATGGAAGGGGATGTACACGGTGCGGCACCAAAGCACTCCGGGCAAGAACATGCTTGTCTCGCTGGCGGGTCCGCTGACGAATCTGGCGTTGCTTGTGTTCTGGCATTGGCTGCCGCTGTTTGGTCTGGCCAACCTGTGCATTGGAGCGGTCAACCTGCTGCCGATTGAAGGTTCCGACGGCTTGCGCGTCATGAACTGCTGGCAACAGATGCACAAGAAAGATGTGCCGGTCTTATAGAGCGGAATCCCATGCCTCCTCAAAATTGAGACATGGGATTCAAGCCGGTCAGCTTTTTAGAGTGACATACCTCTCCGCCTGGAACCAAACTCCTAGTACCGCTGCTGGAATTCCGGATCGACGGGATTCTCAAACAACGAGGCATCGCGCGTGACAATGGTCAGCCCGGAAGGCGTGACGAAGTAGCGGCGCTTGTCCTCAACCGGATCGTAGCCAATGACCGTGCCCTCGGGAATATGCACATCGCGGTCGATGATGGCGCGGCGGATGCGGCAGTGGCGGCCGATGTTCACGTGGGAAAAGATGATGCTGGCGTCCACGTCGGAGTAGGAGTTGACGCGCACATCCTGCGACACCACGGAGTTGGCCACGACGGCGCCGGAGATGATGACGCCGGCGGTGATGACCGAGTTGACCGCCATGCCGGAGCGGCCCGGCTCACCAAAGACGAACTTGGCCGGCGGATACTGACGCACGCGGGTGCGGATGGGCCAGCTTTTGTCGTAGAGGTTGAAGATGGGCGAAACCGAGCAGAGATCCATATTGGCGTCGTAGTAGGCGTCGAGCGTGCCGACGTCGCGCCAGTAGAGCGCCTGCTGTTTGTTCTCGTCCACAAAGCTGTAGGCCATCATTTTTTTCTTACCCAACATGCCGGGCAGGATGTCGTGGCCGAAGTCGTGCTTGGAGTCGGGGTCCTCGGAGTCGGCGATGAGCGCCTTCAACAGCGTTTCGGTATTGAAGATGTAAATGCCCATGGAGGCGTCAACAGCGTTGGGATTGAAGGGGGACCGGAAGCTGGTGGAGGCCGGCTTCTCCTTGAAACCGAGGACCTCGCCGGTCTGGCCAACTTCTACCACGCCAAAGCGCGAAACATCCTCGGGCGGAATGGGCAGCGTGGCCAGGGTGATCTCGGCGTGGCACTCTTTGTGATGCGCCAACATGCGGCTGTAGTCCATCTTGTAGATGTGGTCGCCGCCGAGGACGATGATGTACTTGGGCTGCTCGCTGCCGATGGAGTAGATGTTCTGATAGACGGCATCGGCAGTGCCCATGTACCAGTTGGAGCCGGTGCGCTGCATGGGGGGCATCAGCTCAAAAAACTCGCCCAGTTCCTGAGCCACAATGCCCGACCAGCCTTCGCGGATATGCCGGTTGAGCGAGAGCGCCTTGTACTGGGTAAGGACGTAAACCCGGCGCAGGCCGGAGTTGATGCAGTTGGAGAGGGTAATGTCGATGATGCGGTAATGCCCGCCAAAAGGCACGGCCGGTTTGGCCCGGTCGCGGGTGAGTGGAAAGAGCCGTTCTCCGGCTCCTCCGGCGAGCAAAACGCCAAGTGTGTCTCTCATATCCGTCATAGCCATAACCCCACCTCTTATTTTTTGTCTTGTCCCGTATCTCCACGAACCGGGGAGTGCCGCTATCCGGGACGGCATTTTCTCAAGTGACACTTTGCCTCAAGCGTCTCTGAACGGTGGAGAATACCACACACAGATGAACCTGGCGCAAGCTATACCTTGAAACGAGAAGAGATGAGAGCGAGATTGGTGCGGCGGGTGCTATTTTTTTGTCTGCGCTGCGGCTTGCCTGCATGGAACGAAGCTCTGAAGCCGGGCTGCAGCCGCATCTTCACAAGCGCATGTGCAAGAGCGCGAGAGGCCGGCGTCCATGGCGCAGAGAGCACGCAGCATGTTGCCGGCCACTCGTCCGCGGCCTGAGTGAACGCCGTTCTACCGCTTTTTCTTGAACCTATACTCGACACCGACGGAGATGGCGAAATTCACATCGGTCTGGGTGATCTTCGATCCGTAGTTGGTGCCGTAGCGGGTAATCACCGCGTCGGGCGTGATGCGGAAGACCCAGCGCGCGGAGCGGTTCAGGTCAAAATGGCCGCCGACGATGACCGCGGGAGCGACCTGGTCGTTATAGAAGTTGACCTGCTCCGACGTTTCCGGGTACGTATGCGAATTAAAGTGCGCCCCGCCCACCAGCACATGGGCGAGCATTGCGCCGTGCTTGTTGTGCGGTCCCAGCCATTCCGGTCCGGCGGCAAAAATCTGCTCGCTCACGAAGGGACCCTTGATGGTGTTGGGAACCACCTGGCCAACGCCACTGGTGCCCACGTAGTAGCGGCCTGTGCCTTGCACACCCCAATGCTTGCTGAACCAATACGAACCGGTGAGGTCCAGTCCGCCGAGATTGGCTCCCTGCAGCACGTTGGGACCGGCCTTGATGTGCCGGTAGGCCATGCCTAGCGAAACGTCATAGCGGTTGTCGTAGTGCACATTGGCCAGCGGATCAATGACCAGGTAGGCGGTATTGCCGGGAGACGATGTGACAGGGCTCTGGGTCTGGGCGTGAATTCCAACACACAGAGCCAAGGCGGCAACAGCAACGAGAGAGGCGGATATTCTAACTGGGAGACGCATCACCAACCAGCTTACAGGACCATGCCCATGGGGGACAACGAGAACCGGCTGCATTTTTCCGGGGTTACAGCGGTTCTCCAATTCCCGTACATCGAAACCTATGCTGCCAAGTGGATTTTTCATCAAGAAAAAGCCACCTTCCACGATCCTGGCAAGGGCATATCTATTGGAGAACCGCTCTAGGGTTCGCAGCGCTCGATCTGGCGGGACCACACCAGGTAGCGCACGGTGCTCAGAGTCTCCTTCAGGGAGCCGGCGACGGCATAGACGGCCGATGGGGGCTCAAGCGGCATAGCGGCATGGGTACGCCACAGCAGCGGCAGGCGGCCGAAGATAAGGCTGGCGCGCGGCAGGTGGACAGCGCTGGAAACGACCTCAGCAGAATGCCAGTTGTGGGCCTTCATGATCCGGTCAGCAAAGCAGGCGTTCTGGATGGTGTCCCTGGCCTCCGGTTCCACAAAGATGGCGGACTCAGGGACTCCCTGCGCCTGGGCGGTGCGCTGCATGACGCTGGCTTCAACAAAGCGGTTGCGGACCGCTCCGCCGGTGAGAATGAGCCGGGGAGCCACGCCGCGCTTGTACTCGTTGACCGCTTCAAGGACGCGGGCCAACTGCTTGGGAGTTGGGTTGCCATCGGAGTCTGCAGGAGAGCCCAGCACGATGAGGGCGTCAAAACGGGTGAGCTGCGTGTTGCTGGAAGAGGCTAGTTGACGGGCAATCACTGCCCAGGCTAACAGACCCAGAACAAGGGCGATGGCAGCCGCAGAGAGACGGGCCTTCCAGCTCAGCCGTTTACGCCTTGCCGGGGCAGGCTTGTGGCTCAACCTGCGTGACGGCGTACGGCTGCGGCGGGAACGGCTGTCAGTCAAGTGAAAAACCTCCAGCCTCCACTGTATCGCGGAGGCTGGAGTCATGGCTGCGGGAATCGCATCCCTTGATGACTGGCAAAATCAGGCCAGGTCTGCTGCTTTGTCCCATGCTGAAAAGATAAAATCTTTGAACGGCTTACGCTCGCGTGGAGCAACCTCTAGCGCCACCATTTGCTCATGACCCAAATCTGCGGGTTCGCCCTGGTAACCGAGAGCAATGACGGCGCCGAGAGCGTAATCCTCGGGGATGCCGAAGGCAGCGCGTGCAGCGGCCTGGTCGTAACCGGCCATCTGGTGGGTAGCGAGGCCGAGTTCTGCGGCCTGAAGCGTGAGGTAGGAACTGGCGGCGCCAAGGTCGTAGAGAGCGCTGCCGTTCGCCGTGCCGTTGTGGCTGAATTTGGTGCTGGCCGCGCCCAGAATCAGCACAGGCGCACTGCCTGCCCAACCCTGGTTAAAACCGATGAGGGTTTTGAAGATTTTTTTGTAGGTTTCAGAGTTGCGGATGCCTACGAGGTAGCGCCAGGGCTGCTCGTTGTAAGAAGATGCGGCCCAGCGGGCGGCTTCAAAAACCTTGGCCAAAGTGGCGGGGCTGACTTCGCGGCTGGAAAACGCGCGCGGGCTCCAGCGGTGGTGGATGGCAGGCAACACTCCATCGACGGCGGGTGCTTGCTTCAACCGATTGACTTCCAAAGCGGATAGGGTCATAGACGTTCGCTCCTTGGGGATTCTGCGGGAAGATTTGTTTGCGCCTGTTTGATTCAGGCTATCGGAGGAAAGATTCCGTTAGGGGAAGAAATATTTGTTTGAACATGTATTTTCCGAAACAAGGGCTCCGATCGAGCGACTTAACAGGCGATATGGAGGAAGGAGAAATCCTTTGTTGGTGAACAGGCTGCGGAAAACGCATTTGGCCTTGACCTATTTTTTGCGTCTTAGCAAGCGGAACCTCCGCAGACGCGTCGAATCTCCGCATCTAGCAGTCGCATCCAAGCAGCATCGGATAAACCGGGAGGTCTACCCCATGAGAACTGTACTTCCCATGTCATTCATTGCGCCCCTCGCACTGGCTCTTACCCTCTGTGGCCAAAACGCTGCCAGCCAGAACAGCCAGCAGCCCCCGCCGCAACCGAGCGACACGTCCCAGCCTTCCGCCCAGACACCTCAGCCTGCTACCCAGCAGCAACCTCAGCCTGTTGCTCAGACACCTCAACCTGCCGTTCAGCAGCCTCAGCAGCGCAGTCCGGGCGGCGACGTCGGCAGTGGCGCGGGAGACATCGGCAAGGGAACCGCCAAAGGCACCGGAGCGGCGGCCAAAGGTGTGGGGAAAGGTGCGGTGGATCTGGTCACCCTGCACCCACTTAACGCCGCCGGCAATGTAGGCAAGGGCGCGGTCGTCGCCGGGAAGGACGTGGGCGTTGGCGCCGCCAAGGGCACAGGAAAGATTGCCAAGGGCACCGGTCGGGGTATTGGCAGATTATTCCACCATCACCATAAGCAGCAGATGCCCGAGGAGTCAGACGAGCCACAAAACTAAGACTACGGGTAGATGCGGTGCAGGGTGCGGGCGAAGGGAATGGTTTCGCGCACATGGTCGAGGCCGCAAATCCAGGCTACGGCGCGCTCGATGCCCATGCCGAAACCGCTGTGCGGCACACTGCCATAGCGGCGAAGGTCGAGATACCACTCGAAGGCTTCCCGGGGCAGTTTGTGCTGGTCGATGCGGCTGCTCAATAACTCATAACTCGACACACGCTGCGAGCCGCCGATGATTTCTCCGTACCCCTCCGGCGCAAGCACGTCGACGCAGAGGGCGAAGCGGGCGTCGACGGGGTCGGGCTCCATGTAAAAGGCCTTTACGTCGGCGGGATAGCGGTGGACCATGACCGGGCGATCGAACTGCGAGCTGAGCCAGGTTTCGTCGGGAGAGCCGAAGTCGTTGCCGTACTCGAAGGGCGCTTCAAGCTGGCCGGTTTTATACGCGGCGTTGAGCATGGCCGCCGCATCGTCGTAGCTGAGGCGCGGGAAGGGAGGACAGATGGCTTCCAGCTTGGCGCGGTCGCGGCCAATGACTTCCAGTTCCGAGGCCCGGTTCCTGAGGACGGACTGAACAATGTGACTGAGGAAGTTTTCGGCCAGAACGAGCAGGCCATCCAGGTCGCAGAAGGCTACTTCGGGCTCGATCATCCAGAACTCGGTGAGGTGGCGGCGGGTTTTGGATTTCTCCGCGCGGAAGGTGGGGCCAAAGCTGTAGACCTTGCCCAGAGCGAGGGCTGTGGACTCGATGTAAAGCTGGCCGCTCTGCGTGAGGTAGGCTGGGTCGCCGAAGTAATCCACGGGAAACAGCGTGGAGGTGCCTTCGCAGGCCGCCGGCGTGAGAATGGGCGGATCGGTGCGGATGAAGCCGTTGGTGTCAAAATACTCCGCCGCGGCACGCATGATTTCAGCACGGATGCGGAGGATGGCGGACTGGCGGGGCGAGCGGACCCAGAGATGACGGTGTTCCATGAGGAAGTCAACGCCGTGTTCCTTGAGAGTGATGGGGTAGGGATCGGACTCGGGAACGCGCTGGACAACTTCAAGGCCTTCGACGTCGAGCTCAAAGCCGCCGGGAGCGCGCTTGTCGGCGCGGACTTTGCCGGTGACGATGACGCTGGACTCCTGGGTGAGGCCCTTGAGGGCTTCAAAAACCTCTGGCGGGACACTCTTGACGTGGGCTACGCCCTGGATGGTGCCGGTGCCGTCGCGAAAGATGGGGAAGAGCAGCTTGCCGCTCTCGCGGAGGTTATAGAGCCATCCGCGGAGGGTGACGGACTGGCCTTCATGCTGGCCGAGGGTGGCGATGGTGGCTACGGGAGGCGTGGCTGGAGCGGCTTCTGGCGTGACGGCTGGAACGATTTCTTCGGACATGGGGTTCCTTGGTGGCCGGCAAGATGCTTTTCCGACCCGACTCTTTAGGATAACGCGGGGCGGGTGGATTTCTGTGGGGCTGTCTCATGGATGCGAGGGCAACGGCGCCGAACCCGTCAGGAGAGCGGGAGAGGAGGACATTGGGCTATGGAGATCTCGTATTGACAGGGTGAATTTATTTTCCTCCCGATGAACACGATGCGAACAATCACGGCATGTTGGTTTAGCCGGATGGGAATATTTTTTGATCTGGACAATATTCAATCCCGGGGCGCATCCTATTTCTGTGCAAGCCGGAGGGGTGGATGGGCGAGTTTGCGGTGCTGAAGAATGACGAGACGCTGAAGACCCAGATCGATCCGGAGACCGCCGAGCGGTTCATCGAGGAAAAGCACATTGGTGAGCGGATCAGGCGGCTGCGGCTGAAGAAATCGATGGGGCTGGTGGACCTGGGCAAGCACACGGGCCTGTCGGCAAGTTTTCTGTCGCAACTGGAAACGGGGCGGGTGGTGCCGACCCTGCGCAACCTGGCGCGGATTGCGATGGTGTTCTCAAAGGACCTGTCGTATTTTTTTGAGACCGAACCGAACGCGCTGTTCCGGATTCACCGGCGGTCGGAACGGGTGCGGATGCCGCAAACCGGCGTGGAGCCGCCGAGTTATTACTTTGAGAGCCTGGGCTACAAGGTGCCGGACCGGCACATGGACCCTTACTTTGCCGAATTTATCCCGCTGGAAAAGGACCAGGCTCCAAAGGCACACATGCATGCCGGGTTCGAGTTTCTGTATGTGCTGGAGGGTGAGCTTGAGGTTCACCACGGCGATCAGGCATGCACACTGGAGGCGGGAGACACAGTGTATTTTGACGCCAGCACGCCGCACTCCTACCAGTGCGCGGGCAAGAAGGCGGCTGGAGCGATTATCGTGACCATGCACCATCCGCCGCAGGCGCAACTGCTACCGCTGCGGGGAGTGAGCACCGGGGCTGGAGCAAAGGCACACGTTGCCGCCGCGGCAGAGGCAGGCGCCGGAGACGAAAATTAATCTAAACTTTTTCTGTTAGACGCCTACGCCGAATTCGCTGGCCTGGCGCTTACCGGCGTTCGCGTAGAAATCGTAAGGGGTGCGGCGCTTGAACTTGTAGCGGTTGCGCAACTCGGCGCCCACGTAGATGCCGAGCGCAGCCACGGCCATGCCAACCGAAAACCAGCCGATGACCCGCAGGGTGTGGGATTCTTTCGATTCTTCCTCGGGCGTGATGGATTCGGGTTCAATGGACATGTTTTGCGGCCTCCTGCAACCCCATGATAACGCAGTTTTGACACGACCGGGCGGCTGCAACGGCTGGGAGCCGCCGCATATTGTTTACTTGATAGAGTCGATCTGGAAGAGCCACTCGGCCTTGTTCAAAGCGGGAAGGAAGCTGGCGTTGATGGAGTTGGCAGCCAGACGGCGCAGTTCCTCGCGGGTAAAGTTCTGCTGGGTGTGGGCCAGCAGGAACTCGTTTGCCAGGTCGGAGCCAAAGAAGGCTGGGTCGTCGGAGTTGAGCGTAACCAGCAGGCCGGCATCGAAGTAGTGCCGCAGCGGATGCTGGGCAAACGAGTGGCAAACGCCGGTGCGGACGTTCGAGGTGGGATTCAGCTCCAGCGGTATGCCGCGCTCTTTCAGCTCCTCGACCAGGTAAAAATCCTTGACTGCGGAGAGGGCGTGCCCGATGCGCTCCGAGCCGATGGCGAGCGCTTCGCGGATGGCCTCGGGGCCAGTGGTTTCCCCGGCGTGGTTGGTGAGGCGCAGACCGGCGCATGCGGCCTCGGCATAGAGGGCGCGAAAAGGCTCGGAACCGGCACGGCGCTCGTCGCCGCCCAGGCCGATACCGATGATGGATGGATAGTGGGGCTGCATTTCGGCGGCCTTGCGGAAGACGCGCTCTGCCTCTTCGACGGTGAAGTGGCGCACGGCGTCGAAGATCCAGTAGATTGAGAGACCCAGCTCGCGTACGGCGCGCTCCCGGGCACGCTCCAGGCTGGCGAAGATGGGCTCGAAAGGCTCCTGTTCGCTGCTCGTGGTCCAGTGGTAAACCACGCCCACGGAAACAAAGACCTCGGCATGAACCACGCCTTGCGCGGCGAGATGCTGCATCATGCGCCAAGCGGCCAGTTCGTAGTCCTCAGGGCCGATGAGCTGCTGACAGACGGCCTTGAAGGCCTCAAGAAAGCCGGTGAAGTCGGTAAAGCGATAGAGCGCCTCAGCCTCAGGCAGCGTGATGGGCCGCGCATCGTGACGGGCGCTCAACTCCACCAGCGTGGAGGGCAGAATGGTGCCTTCCAGGTGCAGATGCAGCTCGGCCTTGGGCAGGCGGCGGATGAAATCTTCAAGGTCGTGCTGATCAGATGCCATTGGTTTCTTACCCATTATCTATCCTGCTACTCGCTCCTAGAGCATCTTGCCTAATTCTGTAGAGCGGCAAAGGGCAATCTGAACCATGCTTTGGCGTCGTCAGGAGTGATGGCAGGCAGCAGTCCTGTGATCGCTTGGTCCAGCGCTTCTCTGGTTCTCGCCTTGGCTGCACGGA
>JARLGF010000125.1 GCA_031296165.1 Occallatibacter sp.
CTCCGTGCAGCCAAGGCGAGAACCAGAGAAGCGCTGGACCAAGCGATCACAGGACTGCTGCCTGCCATCACTCCTGACGACGCCAAAGCATGGTTCAGATTGCCCTTTGCCGCTCTACAGAATTAGGCAAGATGCTCTAGTAGCTAAAAACTCGTTACGCCTCCACCGGCAACTCCGCCGACAGAATATTCATAGGTGTCAGCCCGCGCTGGCGCAGAGCCCGCAGGCTCAGTGCATCGTGCCGCTTGGCCAGTCTTCGCCCATTGTGGTCCACCACTAGGCGGCAGTGGTACCAGGAAGGATTGTCGTAACCCAGCGCGCGGTTCAGCAGGATCTGCCGCGCAGTAGACTTCAGCAGATCGGCACCGCGTACCACTTCGGTAATACCCATTGCCGCGTCATCGGCCACGCAGGCAAGCTGGTAGCTCGGCACCCCGTCCCGCCGCCACACCACAAAATCTCCAAAGTCCACACCGGCCACAAACCGCTGTTTGCCCAGGTTCCGGTCCTCGAACTCCACCACAGTGCCGTCGCGCACGCGGAAGCGCCAGTTGGTGTCCCCCGGCGTTTCAATCTCGCTCGAAGTAGGCCCAGGCAGTTGCGGCATGTAACCCGGCCACAGCCGGCAGGTGCCTGGATAGATGGGCTCGTCGTCCAGATCGAGTTTCCCCCCGGAAAGGGAACCGGACTGGACCGCGGAAGCTCTCTCGTGCGGCGCGCCCAGCGCGCTCTCAAGATCCCTGCGCGTGCATTTGCAGGGATAGAGAAAGCCGCGCCGCAGCAGTCTGCGCCATGCCGTCAGGTAGAGGCCGCGCCGCTTGCTTTGCACGTACGGCGCATACGGCCCTCCCTTGTCCGAACCCTCCTGCCAGCGAATTCCCAGCCATTTCAGATCATCGAGCGCCGCTTCGGCGTACTCGGAGCGGCTGCGGTCCGGGTCCAGGTCTTCCATGCGCATCACCAGCGTGCCGCCCGCCTCGCGCGCCCGCTGCCACGCCGTCCAGAACGTGCGCGCGTGGCCCACATGCAAATACCCTGTGGGTGAGGGCGCAAGACGTCCGCGATAGCTTGATGTCACCGCAGGTGGAAGACTGGCCATACTACGTTTCAGTGTAGGCAGACCTTCCTGCGCCGCATATGGACAGTTTGATTCCGGTGAAGAACTTGATTCCTGCTTGTAATTAACTTGCCCCGGCAAATGCCCTATTGATCGTCTCCGGTCTTTTCCTTGGCCTTATTCTCCCTTTCCGTAGCTCTTTCCCTGGCTTTTTCCGTTGCTTTTTCCTTGGCCTTTTCCATGTTTTTCTCTTTATTCTTGCCGTTCGCATCTCTGACTACGCCGCGCAGCGCGCCCAGTCCGCCAAGGCCCCTCAACTCGCCCAGTTGATCCATGCGGATGGGCCCAAGAATCAGTACCACGGTCAACTCCTTCGGCTCGGCGGTCAAAATAAACATCCCGCGCGATTCGCCGTTCACCAGCTTCACCATCACGTCCGTAGTCTCGCCGCTCTTGCGCTCGCGCTCGCGCACCATCGGCGACCACTCGCTGGTCTCGAAGTACTTGCGCAGTTGCTCCACCTCGTCCGCCGTGTATTGGCCTTCTTTGTCGAATTCGTACGAGCGCACGTAGATGCCGTCCAGACCTTCAATCAGGCGCCGCGCCCCGGCTTCGTCCCTGTCTTTGCCGTTCATCACTTTGGTGGCAAAACCCAGCATGTTCTTGCCCAGCGTCACTTCGGTCACGTTCGAGGCGTGTGCGGCCAGTTCCTTCTCCACCGGCGGTGGCAGCGGCAGCGGCGAAGTTTGTGCCAGCGCCGGAGCTTCCAGCAAGGCTGCTCCCAAAATGAAAAGTACAATCCGGTTCTGCATGAAATCTCTCCTTATTCCTGGCCCGCGCCGTCGTGGCTCGCCAGTACCTCGTTCATCTGGTTCAGTGCACGTGCGGTAATGCGCAGCGCAGTCAGCACCTGGGCGCGAGCTGCTTCTCCCTTGAGCCGTTCTTCCCGGTTACGCCAGGCAAACCCGCCGCCCAGCGCCGCCGCCAGCGCCATGGATGCCGCCAGCCGCTGCCACATCTCAGTACGAGCTCGCAACCGCTGTGTGCGCAGCCGGCTTCGCTGCTCCAGTACCTTGCGCTTCAGGCTGGGCGGCGCCGTCCGTCTCTCCAGCGCCTGGCGCAATTTGCTTTCAAAGTTATCCATCGGCTCAATGTCCACCCATGTGCTCCTTGACCCTCACGTACTCCCTCAAGCTGTCCTCCGCCTTGGCCCGCAGCAACTTCAACCCCCGCTGCAGATGGCTCTTCACCGTCGCCAGCGGCGCTTCTAGCGTGGCCGCAATCTCCACCGGAGTCAAATCCTCCTGGTAGCGAAGCACCAGCACCGCACGCTGCGGCTCTGGCAGTGTGGCCAGCAGTTGCTCCAGCCGCGCTACCAGCGGAGAAGTACGCTCTTCCATTCGCGCGCCGTAATTCTCGTCCATCTCCACCCACAGGTCCATCCTGCGCACTTTGCGCCGCCGCAGCGCATCCGTTGACCGGCTCATCGCCACGCGCCGCAGCCAGTTGCAGGCGTGCAGCGGCGATTCGATTTTGCCCAGGTTCCGGTCCAGTTCCATGAACACATCCTGCGCAATCTCTTCGGCCAGCCCGCGGTCGCCCGTCATCCGCCACGCCAGCGAAAACACCATCGACTGGTGCTCGTCCACGAGTTGTTCAAAGTCCGGCTGCCAGTCGTGGCCCATATTTTTGCTGCTGCTCTCTTATCCGCGGAAATGCGGAGAATGGGATGCAAAGATTTACGAGAGTGAGGCCATAAAAGTTCAGTGGCCAACTTCAACACATAAACAGAAGGGCCGGAACCATGCGGTTCCGGCCTGTAAAAATTAAAAATCAGTCTCGTTTTACAAGCTCTGCGGCACCGCCACGTCCAATCCCTGCCCTTTGCGCCAGATGTGGAACTTCTTCACCGAGCCGCCGTGCAGATACTGGGTGAACAGATCGAGATCGCCAATCTCGGAGTTGTTCACCTCCAGAATCACATCCCCTGGTTGAATGCCCATCTTCTCGGCCAGGCTGTCCTTGGCCACGTCTACCACCACAATCCCTTGGGCCTTCGCCAGTCCATACGTCGCAACGTCCGCATCCGTCACCGCCCGCAACTGAAACCCAAAGCGCACGCCGGAAGCAGGCGCGGCAGAGCTTTCCGCCGCGGCATTTTGCCGGGCCTGTTCCGCCGCTTGCTGCCGCAACCAGGGCAATCGCATTTGGATTTCTTACCGATAGATCGCGGGTTGCGAAACTGATTTGGGAGACATAATCCAATTTTGTGATGCCGAAAACTGCCATTTCGGGGGCAGTGTGTGGGCAAATTAACACCAGATGGAGTCGA
>JARLGF010000126.1 GCA_031296165.1 Occallatibacter sp.
TAGCTGAGAAAGCGTCCCCTGACCGCGGTCGTGGGCATCCAACAGCTTCCGCCGTAAATCATCCGAATATGCTCGCGCCATGAGCTTGTGACGCGGAAAGTCGCCTAATTAACTCTACACTATCTGTCAAGATGCTCTAATGGCCGACATTCACGCCGGTAAGGTATCGGTCGTGGTTGTTTACAAGGTTGACCGGCTGACCCGCTTGCTGGCAGACTTCGCCAAACTCGTCGAGCAATTCGATAAGTTCGGTGTCAGCTTCGTTTCGGTCACGCAGCAGTTCAATACCACGACCTCGATGGGCCGACTCACGTTCAACGTCCTGCTCTCATTCGCGCAATTTGAGCGCGAGGTCACAGGCGAGCGTATACGCGACAAGATCGCCGCGTCAAAGAAGAAGGGGGTGTGGATGAGGGGCACCGTACCGCTCGGATACACGGCCCTGGAACGGAAACTCATCGTCAACGAACCGGAAGCCGTTACGGTGCGCACCATCTTCAATGAGTTTCTGCGCCTCGGCAGTGCACATAGCCTGCAGGACTGGTTGCGCGAAAACGACATCCGCAGCCGCGCAGGAAATCATTTCTTCCGCGGACCGCTCTACACGGTGCTGCGTAATCCACACTACCTTGGTCTGATCAAACACAAGAAAGAATCCTATTCCATGTGAGAATCCGGCCATCATCGACCGAGCAGCCTGGGACAAGGTGCAGGCGCAGCTCGACGCCAACATCCGAGGCAACCACCGCAAAGCGCGCGCCACCAAGGAGAGTCTTTTTCATTGGCATTCTATTCGACGCCAGGGGTACGCTCTACACGCCGACACATGCAACAAGAACGGACGCCATTATTGCTACTATACTTCGCAGGCCGTCATCAAGAAGGCCGAAAGAGCAACGCCCCGGCCCGTATTCCAGCGCCCGACGTGGAAAATGCTGTCGTCGACAGCAGCCTTAATGGGCTGCAACGCCCGCCGATTTACTCGCCGCGCTTCGTGACGAAACAACCGCGGCACCAGAAGGTTTCTTCGACCGCATCATCACACAGGATGCTGTGACGGCGCAGAGTTGGCGCATGCGTATCGCTGCTGACCGCACGCATTTTTTGAAGTCGGTCATCGATCGCGTTATCATCCAGCAGACTCACGTTGAGGTGCGTCTATGCATGCCAGCGCTGGTCAACGAGATTCTCGGAAGTGATCTGCCTGGAATAGGCTTCCCGCCATTCGCTTCGGTTGAATGCCCGTTTCGCCACGTTCAGCAGGGCCGCGCTCTACGTTTGATCGTCGGCAACACCAGCATCACGACCGACGCCAGCCGCCAAGCTATCCTCAAAACCATCGCTCGCGCACGTCAATGGTACGAACAGATCACCACAGGCAAAGCTACGAATATCGCGCAACTGGCCGCCATCGACGGCGTGTCACCCCGCTTTATCCGTATGCAGATGAAGTTGGTTTAACTGAGCCCGAAGTCAATCGAATACCTGATGACCCGGTCCGAGTCGCTGCCCCTCTCGCTCAACGATCTGTTCGCCGCTATCCCGATGGACTGGCGCGAGCAGTCGCTCGGCATGCCGGCAAAGTCCGCATAACCAGCATGCCAATTCTTCAATCTACCAATTCCTCAGGCAGCCTGCAGGCTGCTTGGGCTTTTCCCGCCAGTTATCGTCGGAAGAACCTGGAATGCGCAACAGCCTCTTCGAAATAGCCGCTGCCAGATCCAGGCCGGATCATGCAATCGCCGAAGAGTCAAATTTCTCCAGTCCCACTCCATTTAGAAAGGGAACTGCTGAAATGGCCAACAGAGAAGTGCCGATTAAACGGCGCATATGGCTCCCGCGGGAGAGCGCTCTCCAGTTCCTATGCGATCGGGAGTCCTACAAAATTGCGGGGAAATTCAACTGTATTGCCGGTTTTTATCTTGTAAGTCATTGATTCTAAATATAGATGGCGGAGAGACAGGGATTCGAACCCTGGGTACCCTTTCGAGTACACACGCTTTCCAAGCGTGCGCCTTAAACCACTCGGCCATCTCTCCGCAGCGTGGTCTGACTTATTGAATTTAACATATTTGCGTGCTCTTGGATGCAGGTGGGTTTATGGGCAGTACAGGGCTTGTTCCTGGCGTGGAACGCTTGTGTAGAGAGAGGATGAAATCGTTTACATTACCACGCCGTCTGAATTATAGTTTCGCTTTGCCCGTCGTACAGGCTTTTGACTGTATCTACGGTTAGACTTTATCTGAAAGAGGCTTTCATGCCTGTTCTCTCGCGTCGCGATCTGCTTCGTACTGGAATAACGCTCTCCGCGTCATCATTTTTGATGGCTCACTCGGCTTGGGGGCAAACGTCTGCGCTGTTGGCCGGCTATGGGGACGCCGCTTCAGCCGAGGCGTTGGCGGCCGTGGCGCCACGGGAGCAACTGTTGATGGACTTCGGCTGGAAGTTCATGCTTGGCCATGGCTCAGACCCGGCCCGCGACCTTGGGTTCGGAAATAACCAGGGGGACTTTGCGAAGACTGGTGAATTTCTCTTTGCCAAGGCAAAGTTTGACGACAGCAAGTGGCGAGCACTCAACCTGCCTCACGACTGGGCGGTTGAGTTGCCGTTTGTGCGCGATCCGGAACTGGCTTCCCATGGCTTCAAGCCTCTGGGACGACGCTACCCGGAGACCAGCGTGGGGTGGTATCGCCGCGAATTCGAGATTCCGGCCAGCGACGCGGGCCGACGTATTTCGGTTGAGTTTGACGGCGCCTTCCGCAGTGTCCTCATTTTTGTGAACGGCTGTTTCATTGGGCGCAACGACAACGGCTATGCACCTTTCCGCTTCGACCTGACGGATTTTCTGGCCGTGGGGCAGAAGAACTACATTGTGGCGCGCGTAGACGCGAGCTTCGGCGACGGCTGGTTTTACGAGGGCGCAGGCATCTACCGTCATGCGTGGCTGACCAAGACCGATGCGCTGCACCTGGGCAAGTGGGACAGTACGGTGCGCTCGGAGGTCAGTGGAAGCTCTGCAACATTGACCCTGGGCACGGTGGTTGTCAACGAAGGAAAGCAGGCTGAGAACGCAAAGGTGAGCTGGAAGATTCTCGACGCCGAGGGCAAGACTGTAGCTACTGCAGAAGCTGCGCAGCAAACGATTGCCGTGGATGGGACAGCAAGCTACAGTGCGACGGCGAAGCTGAACAATCCGGCGCTGTGGTCCGTGGATGCGCCGAATCTCTACTCGGCCATTGTGACTGTGGAAGCGGAGGGCAAGACGCGAGACGCTGAGCGCGTAAGTTTTGGTGTGCGCACGGTGCGCTTCGATGCCGCCAAGGGACTCTTCCTCAACGGCAAGTCCATCAAGATTCAGGGCACCTGCAACCACCAGGACCATGCGGGCGTGGGCGCTGCCGTTCCAGACCGCCTGCAATGGTTCCGTCTCGGTGTGCTGCGCGAGATGGGCGGCAACGCGGTGCGGACTTCGCATAATATGCCGACGCCGGAGTGGGTGGAAGCCTGCGACCGCATGGGCATGATGATGATGTGCGAGACGCGCCAGATGAGTTCCAGCCCGGAAGGCCTGGCGCAACTGGAGGCTATGGTCAAGCGCTATCGCAACTCACCCTCCATCATTCTCTGGTCCATCGGCAACGAGGAAGGCCAAATGCAGAATCAGATGGCCGAAGAAGGCGCCAAGGTCGGTGCAACCATGGTGCGGAGAGTGCACGAACTGGATCCCACGCGCGTAGTTTCCGCCGCAGTCAACGGAGACAACAAGAAGGGCGTCTCCGATGCGTTCGACATCATCGGCTTCAACTACAACCTGAAGTTTCCCGATGGTTACCATAAGGCAAACCCGACG
Source organism: Occallatibacter sp. (assembly GCA_031296165.1). Classification (GTDB taxonomy): domain Bacteria; phylum Acidobacteriota; class Terriglobia; order Terriglobales; family Acidobacteriaceae; genus Telmatobacter. The sequence continues at coordinate 3,851 of JARLGF010000126.1, forward strand.
CGTCCACTCTATGGGTCGGAAACTTCCAGCGCCATTGCGACGCGCGGCGCCTACACCACCGATCCGTTGCGCAACACGATCAACGAGTACGACGGCGTGGTTCCGTGGGGCGAGACAGCCGAGGAGTGGTGGAAGTTCTACGGCACGCGCGAATGGGTGGCAGGGGGTTTTGCGTGGACGGGGTTCGATTATCGCGGCGAACCCACGCCATACGGTTGGCCCTCCATCAACTCGCAGTTTGGCATTGTGGACATGTGTGGATTTCCCAAGGACATGTTCTATTACTACAAGGCGTGGTGGGGCAAGGAGCCGGTTCTGCACCTGTTTCCGCACTGGAACTTCGAGGGCGAAGAAGGCAGGGAGATTCCGGTATGGGTGTACTCGAACATGGACGAAGTCGAACTGTTTGTGAACGGAAAGAGCCTGGGCAAGCAGGCGGTTCCGCACTTGGGCCATGTGGAGTGGAAGGCGCGGTACGAGCCAGGATCGATTGAGGCGCGGGGCTGGAAGGGCGGAAAAATTGTTCTGACAGAAAAGCGCGAAACGACCGGGCCAGGGGTTTCCATACGGCTCACGGCGGACCGCACCGAGATCGACGCCGACGGCGAGGATCTGGCGATACTGAAGGTGGAGGCGCTGGACAAGGAAGGCCGCGCGGTTCCTACGGCGGACAGCCGGATCGACTTCAAGGTTACCGGGGCCGGGGCGCTGATCGGCGTAGGCAACGGCGATCCCAACTGCCAGGAGAGCGACAAGGCGCCCAGGCGGTCGCTGTTCAACGGTTTGGCGCAGGCGATTCTGCAGTCGACCAAGAAAGCCGGAACAATTGAGATCGAGGCGACGGCGGGGCAGGGCGGGACGGACCTGACGCCGGCGAGGTTGACGATCACGACCAAGTCCGTGGAGCTTAGGGCGACCGTTTGAGGGGCAGGGAACCAGGCCGTACTTGACCGTGCGGTCTGGTTATTATTTGATCACCCCCACCCCCCTCCCCCTATGTAGTTAGTCATGTTCTCCAGTTTCAACGAGATACGATGGTGGTATCGCCGTAAAAATTAGATTCTAAAGGGGTTATATATCAAAAATTAGATAACAAAGGAGTTACGGGCGGTTTTGGGGGGTTTTTTGAGGTTTTCGTACCGCATGTTGAGATTTTTACGCTTTGCATCGGGTTGAAAACTCCTTTGATGGCGTTCCTCCTGGGGCTGGAACGGGCTGCGGAAAAGGGCTAGTTTCCAAGTCAAAAGCCCGAAAAACATCCCTCCGTGGCTGAAGCCACATTTTATAGGGCTGATTTTCAGGGGCCTGAAGACCCCTGCTCCCTCCGTTTTTTGCGTTCCGGGGCGGAAGAAACCAGTTCCATCCGGAATTAGATACCTGGGCTGCGAATGACACTATGGAACAATTGTGCGCCTGGGTGGGGTAATTATCTGCAAACAGCTGGGGGTGCGGCAGACACGCTGCGCGTCTTTGGTTCGTGGTGTTTCAGTCTGAGTGGGCATCCGGCGGCGAAAATCGACGAAATGCGGCGCTGCAGAGGCAGTGAAACCTGCTCGCCAGCGCGTCATTTCGGATGGATTGGCAGTTTTTGGCGTGTTTTCCGCGCAAAAACAGGCTGGATTATCGCCGTGCCCCTTGTATGTTGCGTTGAGAGGCGTGAGGATGGATTCACGTTTCGGCCCCTCGCGCTGCCTGGAGCCACTCAAGAGCGGCGCAGGCATGTACAATTGCGGCGTACGCGAAACCATAATTAATGGAAATCCTGGGTTATGTCAGCGGCCGGAATCGCGCCCGCGACGGTATTGGTGGAGGGCGGACGGATCGCCGCGCTGCACGAGTGGGACGCTGCGGCCGCGCGCAATTTTGACGTGCGCGATTTTGGCGATGCCATCCCGATGCCGGGACTCGTGGAATCGCATGTGCACATGAACGAACTGGGGCGCACAGAGTGGGAACGCTTCAGGACGGCCACGCGGACCGCAGCCGCAGGTGAGTAACGACACTGGTGGACATGCCTCTGAACTGCGTGCAGGAGATAATTGTTTAAATGAAGTCTCAGCGCAAGCCGCGCGTGCAACCGCAAAAGCCACGTGCTAGCAACCTCGATTTGCTCATTTATCTGGCACTGTTCCTGGCCACATTCGCGGTCTATGCACAGGTCCGCCACTTCGATTTCGTCAACCTCGACGACCCCGAATACACCACCGAAAACGTGCACGTCCAGCAGGGACTGACCGCGGGGGGGGCTGACATGGGCGCTCACCGCAAGCGACGATTTCAACTGGCTCCCACTGACCTGGGTCTCCCACATGCTGGACTACCAGTTCTTTGGCGCGGACAGCGGCTGGCACCACCTGCACAACGTTCTGCTGCACGCGCTGGCAGCCATCCTGTTGTTCATATTCCTGCAGCGGGCAACGGGCACGCGCTGGCGCAGCGCGTTAGTGGCGTCATTATTTGCATTGCATCCGCTGCATGTGGAGTCCGTGGCCTGGATAGCTGAGCGCAAAGACGTATTGAGCGCCTGCTTTTGGTTTCTCACTTTATGGGCCTATGTTCGATACAGCGAGCGTCGAAGCGTGGGCCGCTATCTGGCGGTAGCTTTGAGCTTGTGCCTGGGGTTGATGGCCAAGCCGATGCTGGTCACAGTACCTTTTGTCCTGTTGCTGTTGGATTACTGGCCTCTGGCGCGTTTCAGGCAGACCTGGCGCAAGGCCATTTGGGAAAAACTTCCGCTGCTGGGACTTTCAGTCGCAGACGCCGCCATCACCTACCTGGTGCAGAAACACGCTGGCGCGGTGAAAGTGGTGCCGCTCGCAGCCCGGCTGGAAAACGCGGCGCGTTCCTACGCCATCTATTTCCTTAAAACATTCTGGCCGTCGGGGCTGACGGTTTACTATCCTTTTCCGCGTGAATTCCCCATTCTCCAGATTCTCGGCGCGGGGATTCTGTTGGCCTCCATCACGGCCGGTGTTATCGTGCTGCGCCGACGCGCGCCGTATCTGCTGACGGGTTGGGGCTGGTTCGTGGTTACGCTGGTTCCGGTCATCGGGCTGGTGGCGTCGGGCCTCCAGGCCTACCAAGCTCACTACATGTACATCCCGATGGTGGGTCTTCTGATCATGGTGGTGTGGGGTGTGGCGGAGATCCTGGAAAGGCTGCACTCCAAGATGCTTGCAGTTCCCCTGGCCGCGACGGCCTGCGTGGCTTGTGCCGTACTGTCCTGGATCCAGATCGGGTATTGGCGGAACAGCGAGACGTTGTTCCGTCATGCGCTGGAAGTTACAGACGAGAATTGGGTAGCCAATCACAACCTGGGCAATTACCTTATGAGCTCGCCGGGACGCCTCTCCGAAGCTATTCCGTACCTCGAGACTGCGGTGCGCATCAACCCGGACGCCACCGATGCACAAAACGACCTGGGCATTGCGCTGGCCCAGTCCGGCCGCCTGCCCGACGCCATTGCACAATTCCAGCTCTTAGTCCACATGGCTCCGTATGCGCCCAACCCCCACAACGATCTGGGGGGCGCCCTGGCTCAGGCCGGAGATTATGCCGACGCCATCGCCGAATTCAGGACTGCTTTGCGGCTGTACCCGGCGTTCGACGAAGCCCGCCGCAATCTGGCCTTGGCGCTGCTGAACACCGGCGACTTTTCCGGCGCTACCGTCGAACTGGAATCCTTTTTGCGCACCAACCCCAACGACGCCCATGCGCACAACGACCTGGGCATTGCGCTGGCCCAGACCGGCCACCTGCCCGACGCCATTGCACAATTCGAAGCCGCAGTCAGGCTGAGCCCAGATTTTGCCGGTGCGCAGCTCAACCTCGGCATGGCGCTCTCCAGCATCCCCGACCGCCTGCCCGACGCGCTCAATCACCTGGAAGAAGCCGACCGCCTGAGACCCAACCCGGAGCTGGAGCGAACCATCGCGCATCTGCGGAGCGGCAGTGAGGGGCTGGCGGGCCAACCTTAGCACCAAATGTGGGCTAAAGTGGTGTCTCTGAAATTCTTCGTACAATGCGCGAAAGAACAAAAGCAGATTCTTCGTTCACCACCCCCGAACTGAAAGACGTTCGGGGCCCCGTTCGCTCAGAATGACAGCCAGTTTTGTGTTGTGTAATTCAGACTCAGGACACTAGAAGGTTGTGGTGAGGCGGAGAGCAAAGCTGCGTGGGGGGGCGATGGCATTGCCGGAAAAGAGACCGCCGAAATCGATCACATTGAGGCGATTGTTCAGGTTGTCGCCGTCTGCCTGGATGCGCATGTGGATGCGTTCGCTTTGGTAGAGGTCCGCGCCGAAGGAGGCGCTGGCGGCGAGCAGGGGCAGAATGCGGCCGCGGTCGAAGTTGATGCGGGCGATGACGGCGGGGCCGTACTGGGCGAGAGCATCGTCGGCCGAGCCGGTGTAGGCGAAGGGCAGGCCCGATCCGTAGGCTGCTCCGGAGGCAAACCAGATGCGCGGCGACAGCTTCAATTCAAAGCGGGTGCGCAGGGTGTTGCGCTGGTCCTGCGAATCGGGGAAGTGCCCGCTGGTTTGACTGAGAGCGTCGGCGGCGTCACTGCCGAGGAACAGGCCTCCAGTTACCGGGAACCATGCGTTGCCGACCATGTAGGAATAGCTGGCGTAGCCGGAGAGTTTTCCTATGCGCAGGAGGGAAAGCCTGGCTTCGGCGCCGTAGATGACGGCCTTGTCAAACGCAATGGGGTAACTGACGCCGGTGTTGAGCAACTGGTCGTCGTCGGCGTAGTTTCTGAGGTCGCGGCGGTAGACATTGACGTCGACGGCGAGACGGCGAGTGAAGGCCTGGGTGAGTCCGCCTTCGTAGTAGGTGCCGGTGGACGGCTGAACGGGCAGGTGAAGCTCGGAAGGGGCGAGCTGGTTGATCCAGGGCGAGCTGGTAATGAGGATGTTTGCCGAGGAAGGGGTTTGAAAGACGCGATCGAGGGAGGCGTGGAGCACCATGTTGAGCCGGGGCAGAGAACGGCCGATGGAGAGGCGCGGGCTGACGGCATTGCGGTTGAGGAGAAGCTGATAGTGGTCCCAGCGCAGGCCGGCGCTGACGGTCCAGCCGCCCAGACGGATCAGGTCCTCAGCAAAGGCGGACTGCTCAAGGTCAGGGCGGGAGGCGTAAAAGGGCGGCGCGGAGAGGGGCGTTCCGGGATCGAATTGCGAGGGGTCGGTAATGGTGAAGCTAAAGTTTTCCTGAAGGAAAGTGGCGTCGGAGTCGAGGCCGGCCTTGAGCTCCTGATGGGGAAGATGGAGCGAGTAAGCAGCCTTGAAATAGCCTTCGCGGAAGGCGTTGAACTGGGTGGCGACGATGGGGGTTGAATTCGAGTTTGAGTGGAGGCTGCTGGAGTTGTCGCGCACCATGCCCATGAACGTGCCGAGGCTATCGGGCGTGAAGGAGTGCTGGTAGCGGACCGTGCCGATGGTTTCAAAGTTGTTGCCGGTCTGCAACTGCCCGGCCTGCTGCTGGACCAGCTCATTGGGAATCTCGAAGCGGGAAAGCTCGTGGCGAATGCTGAGGCCGATGCGATCGCTTTCCGTCAGGTCGCGTTCGTAATGGGCGGAGAAGTCGCCCGTGGTTCCGCGGTTGGTGTAGTTCTGCGGGACGACCGGGTTGAGATAATGCGCGGACATGCCAGCCGCGGCGCTGACGCCGAGGGCGTTTCTGCCCCATGCATTCTGAAGCTGGGCGTAGGAGGTTGCGGTGTCAAAACTGCCGCCGGAGAGGACGAGCTTGCCGTGTAGGCCAGAGCTGGTTTCGCGGCGCGTGTTCAGCTCGACGATGCCGCCCATTTTGCGGCTGTATTCGGCGGGAATGCCGGCGGTATAGACGCTCACGGACTCGATATCGTCGGCTTCGATTTCCGGGCCGAAGCCGGGGGAGCGATTGTCGGTGAGAGGAATGCCGTCGATGACAAACTGGGTTTGATATTCGGAGCCGCGGGGATGGAGGACGGCGTTGCCCTCATAAAGCCAGCCGGGCTGGGAGTTGACCAGATCCTGCAGGGAGCGGCCGGGCAGCGAGGCGACGCGCTCCTCGATTTGCTGCGCGCCGATCTGCATGACCGAGGAAGGGCGATGAGGATCGATGATCGGCGTGGCGGCGCTTACCTCAATGGACGCATTCACGGGGGCGACGGCAAGGCGAAGGACGCGCTCGATGGGGATGGCGGAACGGACTTCCACAACGAGCTGGGCCGGAGCGAAACCGTGCCTGGCTGCCTGGACCAGATAGAAGCCGTAGGGCAGGAGATGCAGCTCGACTGCGCCATGGCTGCTTGTGGTCAACGCATTGCGGTAACGATTGGCCGGGCAGGAGACAGTGACCGAGGCTTTGAGGTCCATGCCGGCCGGGTCCACTACAGTCAGCCGCAGCTCACCTGTGTTCACCTGGGCGCGCGCGAGGCCGGCCGCACAGAGAGCAAGGAGCAGCATCAACTTGGTTGAACGCAGACTGGTGGGCATAGGGGAAGTAGCCGTCTAGTCGAACTTGCGGAGCCAGATGTTACGTACGGAGATTTTACAAGGCTGACTCTCGATTTCAAAGCCGATGAGGCCGGGCTGGTTGTTGATGGATTCCGGAGTGTCATCGATGAAGACGGCCATGAGCTGGCCGTTGACGATGTGCATCATGACGCCGCCGCGGGCGATGACTTCATATTCGTTCCACTCGTTCACCTTGACATAGCCGCCGAGGGCCTGGATATTGCCGATGGTAGCTATGAGTCGATTGGGCTGGCCGGGCAGAGCCTGCGTGACCTGTCCGCGATAGGCGAGGATGCCCTGCATGGTGTTTTCCGAGTACCACTGGCCGGTGTACGAGGCGGCACTGGCGCTGACGGGGAACCAAAAGTCGGCCTGGGGGCCAGTCATCATGAAGCGGAGGTCGTAAGGCGGCTGGCCGGCGGGCTGGGGGCGGGTCCATGGCTGGCCGGTGGCGCTGCGGTACTGAATGCCTCCGCCTCCACCTTTTTCAATCTTCATTTCAAGCTTGAGGTCGAAGTCGCGGGCAGAGTCGCCGCGATAGACGATGTAGTTGTTGCCCTTGGGCTTGCCGTCGAAGGTTTCACCAATCATGAGGCCGTTATCTATGCGCCAGATGGTGGGGTCGACATCCCATCCGGAGAAGGTGCTGCCGTCGAAGATCTGCTTGTAGCCGGTGTGCTCACTGAAGTTGTAGGGCGCGGGAGCGTGAAACCGGGGCATGCCGACAAGCTTTTCGCCGTGGGGGCCGGTTTGAGGCGGCTGCGCGGCGGGTGAGATGAGCGCGGGCGGGACGGATTGGGCAGGGGCGGCAGGGAGGGGAAGCAGGCTGGCGCAGAGGACGGCGGCTGAGAAGAGACTTGTACGAAACGTGTACGGTCTGTGGCTATGCGGTGCGGACATGATTTTTTTGCGCCTTCCGAGAGAGAGGGTTGGGGGACGATTGGAGTTTAAATGCGGCGGAAGACTTTGGCATAAGATTTCTGGATGGGATGGGCGGGCGGCGTTGTGGTGGCGTGCGGAAGCCTGGTTGTTTCTCCCCAGGGAGAGATCGTGGCCGGGCTGGCAGAAGGCGAACGGTTGCTCTGCGCGGAGCAGAATCTGGACGATATTCCGCGGGGCAAATTCGACCTTGACGTGGCCGGCCATTGCAACGGGCGGATGTGCTCACTTTCCATTCCCGATAAGGGATATTTGTCTCACTATATGAGAATCAAAGCGGTAACACTCCTGCCCAGGGCAATCGCATTTGGATTTCTTACCGATAGATCGCGGGTTGCGAAACTGATTTGGGAGACATAATCCAATTTTGTGATGCCGAAAACTGCCATTTCGGGGGCAGTGTGTGGGCAAATTAACACCAGATGGAGTCGA
>JARLGF010000127.1 GCA_031296165.1 Occallatibacter sp.
TCCAACCTTGCAACGTCGAACGCTGCTCCTCACTCAGGCTTAACTCCGGCAATCGGCGTCCGCGTCTCATGACTTCGCTCCTGCCATGTTAGACGACGCTTGCTGCTATTTGTTGAATTAATTAATGACTCAGGACACTAGTTATCCTCCGCGGCGTTTTCTGTTTCAGCGACTTCTTCAATCTCCATGTCCCGGAACTCTTCGGAGTCAAAGACCTCGCCACATTCCAGGCACTCGACATATTCGGTGTCTTCGTGCCGGGAAACGATTCGAACCCTGGGGTGTCTGCAGGCGGTTGCCATCGCTCGTGGTAATCGGTTGGAATAAGTACTCTTTCCGCCAGATTGTAGCTGTCGTTGCAAATATTTCAAACGGATATTTGCGGAATTTTGTGTACATGCCGCAAATATTTCCCTCAGGATGCCAGGAACAAAATTAAATCGGCTTGAAATCCCGACAGAAACGGTCGTATACTGAACGCGGACCGAAGAAGTCGGATATTGAATGCTCAAGCTGACCAAAAAAGCGGATTACGGGTTGATGGCGCTCAAGTACCTAGCCGAGCATCCGGAGACTCCTGCCCTGAGCGCCAAGGATGTAGCCGACGCTTACGTGATTCCGGCGCAACTGCTGGCCAAGATTCTGCAACTGCTGACCAAGAGCGGCCTGTTGCGTTCGCACGCCGGCATGAACGGCGGTTATGCACTGGCGAGGGATGCGCGCCAGATATCGGCCTACGAGGTGATTCACGCCATCGACGGGCCGTTTTTTATCACCTCGTGCACCAAGGGCACAAAATCCTGCGAGCTGACGCCCAGTTGCACCATCAAGGAGCCGCTGGCGCGGGTGAACGAAACCATTGCAGGGGTGCTGAAGAGCATCAGCATTCAGGATCTGGCGGAGAGCGAACCGCCCCCGGGACGGGCGCGCGAGGCGCAGGCTTTGGTCGCATTGACGTTGTAACGATTTTTCCCCCTTCGCGACAAGCGGAGAAGAGCACGGATAAGGATGGAGATCAGCATGAGCACTATTGCAAGCCAGGTGGAAGTGCCGGAAGGCGTTCATTTACCGATTTATATGGATAATCACGCGACCAGCCCGCTCGATCCGCGGGTACTGGAAGCGATGATGCCTTATTTCACGACCAAATTCGGCAACGCGGCCAGCCGCAACCACTCCTTTGGATGGGAGGCAGAGCAGGCCGTGGAGACAGCGCGCGAGCAGATTGCCAAGCTGATCGGAACCACCGCCAAGGAAATCATCTTCACCTCCGGGGCCACGGAGAGCGACAACCTGGCCATCAAGGGCATTGCGGAGATGTACCGCGAGCGCGGCAACCATATCATTACCCAGGTCACCGAGCACAAGGCGGTGCTGGATTCGTGCAAGCACCTGGAGAAGAACGGCTATCGAGTTACGTATCTGCCGGTCAAGGCCGACGGACTGATCGACCTGGACGATCTGCGCCACGCCATCGACGACAAGACCATCCTGGTCAGCATCATGGCCGCTAATAACGAGATCGGCGTACTGCAGCCCATTGCAGAAATCGGCAAGCTCTGTCACGAAAAGGGCGTGATCTTCCACACGGACGCGGTGCAGTCGGTTGGTAAGGTTCCTTTCAACGTGATCGCCGATAACGTTGATGTGGCCTCAATCTCCGGGCATAAGATTTACGGTCCCAAGGGCGTGGGCGCGCTTTATGTCCGTCGACGCAACCCGCGGGTGCAGATTGCCGCACAGATCGATGGCGGCGGCCACGAGCGCGGCATGAGGTCCGGCACGCTGAACGTGCCCGGCATTGTGGGCCTGGGCAAGGCCTGCGAGATTGCCAATGCGGAAATGGCCACCGAAGCCGTGTATCTGGCGGGTCTGCGCGACCGCCTGAAGGCAAAGCTGGAGTCGGAACTGGACTACATCCATGTGAACGGTTCGATGGAACATAGATTGCCCGGCAACCTGAACGTGAGCTTTGTGTATGTCGAAGGCGAATCGCTGCTGATGGGCATCAACGATGTGGCGGTTTCCAGCGGTTCGGCCTGCACCTCAGCCACGCTTGAGCCGTCCTATGTGCTCAAGGCGCTGGGACTGGGCGACGATGTGGCGCACAGCTCGATCCGCTTTGGATTGGGCCGCTTCAATACCCAGGCCGAAGTGGACTATGTGGCAGCCAAGGTGATTGACATCGTGAAGCATCTGCGCGAGCTTTCGCCGCTCTACGAAATGGTGAAAGAAGGTATCGACTTGACCAAGATTCAATGGGCGGCGCATTGAGCGCAGGACAGACAAGAAGCATCGGCGGGCGTGCCTGCCGAATCAAACAACTAAACAGCGGCTTCCCCCCGCAGGAGGATTGAGCAAATGGCATATAGCGATAAGGTAATCGACCACTACAACAACCCCCGCAATGTGGGCCAACTGGACAAGAGCTCGACTGAAGTAGGCACGGGTCTGGTGGGCGCGCCGGAGTGCGGCGATGTGATGCGGCTGCAGATCCGCGTAAACCCCGAGACGCAGGTAATTGAAGAAGCCAAGTTCAAGACCTTTGGCTGCGGTTCGGCGATTGCCAGCTCTTCACTGGCCACAGAGTGGATCAAGGGCCGCACCGTGGACGACGCACTGGGCATCAAGAACACCGACATTGTGAAGGAACTGTCGTTGCCGCCAGTGAAGATTCACTGCTCGGTGCTGGCCGAGGATGCGATTCGCGCGGCCATTGGCGACTGGAAGAAAAAGAACAGTGCTGCGGAGACGGTAGATGCAGCGGTCGCGGTGGTAGCGCAGTAAGGTTTGGTTTTGCAAGGCATGGCTTGCAGGCCAAGGCTAAAGCTTTGGCTTGCTAAGCAGATGAATTGGAAAAGGCAAGTAGGTCAAACATGGTGACAATTGAATCGAAGCCCGCGCAGGGCGCGTTTGCGGCACAGCAGAAGCCTGCTGTGCCGGGCCCAGGGGGCGCCCCACCCGGGCACGGCTTGCAGGTGACGGAGAAGGCCATCAAGCGCATCCGCGCAGCTATGGCCAAGGAAGGCATCTCGCCCGAAGAGGGCGGACTGCGGCTGGGCGTGCTGGGAGGCGGCTGTTCCGGTCTTTCCTATTCCATCAAGTTCGATACGCAGCCCCGCGAGCGCGACCGCATTTATGAATTTGACGGCGTGCGTGTTTTTGTCGATCCAAAGTCGTTCCTTTATCTGCATGGCATGACTCTGGATTACGAAGAAACGCTGATGCGGCAGGGATTCAACTTCATCAATCCGAACTCTACGCACTCCTGCGGCTGCGGTTCGTCGTTCTCATAGTAGCTATCGTCGTAAGGGTTTAGTCATGTTGAAAGTTATGGATTCCGCGGTTCCAATTGCCTGTTGGTCCTGCTCCATCGGCCACAACGATTCCACGCTGTTCTGTCCGCATTGCAGCAAGATTCAGCCGCCTCCGGGCGGCGATTATTTTTCTGTCTTTGGGCTGGAGCCTCGGCTCAACCTGGACCTCACTGCCCTGGAGCACGAATTTCATCGCCTGAGCCGGAAGGTTCATCCGGATCGCTTTGCCCGCGCTGAAGAAAACGAGCGGCAGTGGAGCCTGGCGGACACAGCGCTGCTCAACGACGCATATCGTACGCTCAAGGAACCCCTGCACCGCACCGAGTACCTGCTCAAGCTGGAAGGAGCGGAGATTGGCGATGAATTCGCCGGGACCAACGGCAAGGATCCAGGCCGCGCACCGGCCGATCTGCTGGAAGAAGTTTTTGAGCTGAACATGCAGTTGGAAGAGATGCGCATGGCCCGCAAAACGGGCGAAGCGGACCCGGAATTACAGGCCGGGCTGGAGCAGGCCAAGAGAAAATTCGATGTTCTGCTGGAAGAGGTGGACCACGACCTGCACACCGAGTGGAACAAGTGGGACGAGGGAGACGCTGCCGCTCGCAAGAAGGCGGAGAAGGCCATGGTGGATCTGCTCCACCGGCGCCGCTACCTCAGCAATCTGGTCCGCGACGTTACAGAAACCCTGGGAGCTTAATTAAAAGACATGGCGGAAGGACGCGTAGTTGGAATCGACCTGGGAACCACCAATTCCCTGGTCGCTTATATGCAGGGCGACGCACCGGTTGTGATTCCCGGCGTGGATGGCTCAAACCTGGTGCCGTCCGTAGTGGCGCTGGACCCGATTCCTGCCGGCGGCGGCAGGCCCACGGTTACCGTGGGGAACAGTGCACGCAAGTCGCTGATTGAGACGCCGGAGCGGGTCATCTACTCCGTGAAGCGGCTGATGGGGCGCGGCCTTGAAGAGATTCACGACGAACTGAAGATGTTTCCCTTTCGCCTGGCTGGCGACATGGAAGCCGGTGAAGTGCCGCGCATCAGTCTGGGCGAACTGAAGTTTACGCCGTCGGAGATTTCGGCTTACATTCTGCGCCAGCTCAAGCGCAACGCCGAGCGGTTTTTCGGCGCACCGGTCACACAGGCAGTCATTACCGTACCGGCTTACTTCAACGATGCGCAGCGGCAGGCCACAAAGGATGCGGGTCGCATGGCCGGCCTTGAGGTTCTGCGCTTGGTGAACGAGCCCACCGCGGCCGCGCTGGCCTACGGCCTGGACCGCGCCAATGTGGGCACCATTGCCGTGTATGACATGGGCGGCGGCACCTTCGACATTTCCATCCTCAAGCTGAGAGACGGAATCTTCGAGGTGCAATCCACCAACGGCGACACGCACCTGGGCGGCGACGACATCGATAACCTGCTGCTGACCATTGCGCTGGACGAGATTCACTCCGAACACGGGGTAGATTTGCGCGGACATCCCGGTGCGGTACAGGCCTTGCGCAAAGCCGCCATCGACGCCAAGATCAGCCTCTCCACGGAAGCCGCGGCACACTTCGACATCGAACTGCCTAATGGCGACCGCTATCAACGCGAGATTCCGCGCTCGGTCTTCGAGTTGCTGATCGAGCCGGTGCTGGAGCGGACGGTGAGCCCCTGCAAGCAGGCCCTGGCCGACGCCGGCCTGACGCCAGAGCAGATCGACGAAGTGGTTCTGGTCGGCGGGTCAACGCGGATTCCCGCCGTGCGCCAGTTGGTGGACGAACTCTTCCATCTGGGCGCGCGCGGCAAAAAGCCGCACATCGAGCTAAACCCCGACGAAGTGGTCGCACTAGGCGCCGCCGTGCAGGCTGACATCCTGGCCGGCGCTTCAAAGGCTACAGGTGAAATGCTGCTGCTGGACGTGACGCCGCTTTCGCTGGGCATTGAGGCCCTGGGCGGCACCGTGGCGCGCATCATTCAGCGTAACTCAACCATTCCTGCCTCGGCCACTGAGCACTTCACAACAGGAGTCGACGGGCAGACCAACGTGGCCATCCATGTGCTCCAGGGCGAGCGCGAACTGGCTGCCGACTGTCGTTCTCTGGCTCGCTTCGACCTCAAGGGAATTCCGCCCATGAGTGCCGGACTGCCCCGCATCGAGGTCAAGTTCCTCATCGACGCTGACGGCATTCTGAAAGTGTCGGCGCGCGAACAGCGCAGCGGGAAAGCGGCCAAGATTGAGGTGAAGCCTACCTACGGATTGACGGACGAGCAGGTGGAGAGCATGATTCTGGACTCCTTCGACCACGCCGAGGAGGACTTTGCCCGGCGGTTGCTGATTGAAGCGCGCAACGAGGCGGAGACGATTCTCTCGGCTGTCGAACGTGCCCCGGAAAACCCCACGTGGAAGCTGTTGACCGGCGAGGAACAGGGGGCCATCGGTTCGGCACGCGACCAACTGTCTGCAGTCAAGCTGGGTGAGGATGTGGGCGCCATCCGTAATGCGACGCTGGCGCTGGACCAGGCCACGCGGCGCTTTGCAGAGCTGATGATGGATGCAGCGGTTGCCGGGGCCATACGGGGCAAGACCATGGAGACAGCAGGTAAAGAGTTGGGCGATGAGGTTACCGCGCCTCATCCCATGGCGACCGCGGAGTTCAAGTGAAGCGGAGTTAGCAAGTCAGCGATTTCGCGTAAGGGAAAGAGATTGTATGAGCGAAGAAAATCAGAAGAATATTCCGGCGGAGAAGCTGGTGCGCGTCACTTTCATGCCCGAGGGCAGGACGGTGGAGTTCGAGTTCGGCACCATGCCTTACCAGCACCACGGCAAGCCAATGTCGTTTCTTGACGTGGCAGAGAATCACGATGTCTTTCTGGACCACGCGTGCGGCGGCGTTTGCGCCTGCACTACCTGCCATCTCTGGATCAAGGACCAGGCCGGCATCAGCGAGGCCGACGACGATGAACTCGACCGCATGGACATGGCTGCCGACCAGCAGTTGAACTCGCGCCTGGGCTGCCAGGCCGTGATCACGCGCCCTGGCGAGTACTTGGTGGAGATTCCCAAGTGGAACCGCAACTACGTTACCGAGGGCAAGCCGCTGGCCCTGGCCGAAGAGAAGTAAGGAGACCTGCGCCATGCCCCGCGAGATTCTGTGGACCGACGCCGAGGAGATCGGCATTCAGTTGACTGAGAAATTCCCGGACCTGGATCCGTTGACGGTGCGCTTCACCGATCTGCACCGCTACGTGACAGAACTGGAAGGCTTCGCAGACGACCCGGCAAAATCCAGCGAGCCGCGGCTTGAGGCTATCCAGATGGCGTGGCACGAGGAGTGGCAGGATGCGCAGGGTTAGGATTGCGACCTATCCAGAATGCCGCCAGACACTGCCAGCTAGTCCCAACGATCTCCATATCGCTGTTCGCTCCAGCCAAAGGAGCCTTTGAAGTGCACAAATTCCTTTTTTTCCCCGGGCACCAGGTATACGCTGAGCACATCGAAGCGCACCGGCGGGGCTGTCTCCTGGGGTAATTGGCGCACGTACTGGCGCGCGAGGCGACGGAGGACGTCGCGCTTGTGGGTATCGACGGCGATTTCGGCGGCTGTGGAGTCGTGCGCGGTGCGGGTCTTTACTTCGACAAAGCACAGCATTGGCCCTTGCCAGGCGATCAGATCAATATCGCCAGGATGTTTACCCGACGACCAGCGGCGCGCAACCACAATATAGCCTTTGCGGCGAAGGTAAAAGTAGGCCGCATTTTCGCCTTTGATTCCGGTGTCCAGATGGACAGGGAGGGTTGCTTCCCTTTTACTTCTGCGCACCATCCAGTCCAGACCGTCGAGCGTCCGCTCCAGGCAGGAAATCCGCAACTGTGTCAGCCATTCCATGGCACTCCATTGTCGGCCGGATGAGCGAAAGGCGCAAATCTAAACTGGAATACGGCAGTACAACTCCGGGTGCCTGGTCCATGCCGCTGGACCACCCTGCCAACCGGTACAGTTGAATCGATTCCGTACCACATACTGGCACCATACCCCCCTCCCCCTATGTAGTTAGTCATGTTCTCCAGTTTCAACGAGTTACGTAGGGGGTGTCGCCGTAAATATTCGATTCTAAAGGGTTTATATGCCAAAAATTAGATAACAAAGGAGTTATGGGTGCTTTTTGGAGGTTTTCGAGGATAATGTACTGTAATGCGAGATTTTTACGTTTCTGCATCGGGTTGAAAACTCCTTTGATGGCGTTCCTTTGCGGCCCGGAGACCCACTCATCGCGATAAAGCCGCGATGGGGCACAGATTCGCCTTTTTGGTATGGACAGGTGGGTGGACCGGCAGGGCAATCGCATTTGGATTTCTTACCGATAGATCGCGGGTTGCGAAACTGATTTGGGAGACATAATCCAATTTTGTGATGCCGAAAACTGCCATTTCGGGGGCAGTGTGTGGGCAAATTAACACCAGATGGAGTCGA
>JARLGF010000128.1 GCA_031296165.1 Occallatibacter sp.
CGAATATCAGACTGATCAATCGTCGCTCAAACCTGCCCCGACTGCTGCTGGCCCTGTCCTCGATCAACGGCAAAAACAACGACAAAAGCAAAACCAACCCCGAAGATGTGCAGAGGTTGACAGGGGCACTCCATATCAGAGCATGGGAAGAGGCGGGGCGCACGGGGCGAATTCAAGCCGATTCACGTGCTTTCCGTAGCGCAAAATGCGCGTAGATGGGGCACCGGGCCTGTACCATATATCGGTACTATTTACCCCCCCCTCCCCCCCTATGTAGTTAGCTAAGTTATCTAGTTTCAATAAGATACTGTTTTGTATCGCCGCAAAAATTAGATTCTAAAGGGGGTATATGCCAAAAATTAGATAAAAAAGGAGTTATGGGTGCTTTTTTGGAGGTTTTCGAGGATACTGTACCGTAATGCGAGATTTTTACGTTTCTGCATCGGGTTGAAAACTCCTTTGATGGTGTTCCTTTGCGGCCCGGAGACCCACTCATCGCGATAAAGCCGCGATGGGGCACAGATTCGCCTTTTTGGTATGGACAGGTGGGTGGACCGGTGAGTGGGCCAACTGCCTCTTGCTGCGCTGGCTCAAAAAGACACCATGGAACAATTGTGCGCCTGGATGGGGTAATTATCTGCAAATCCGCGGTGGGGCAGACACGCTGCTCGTTTTTGGTTCGTGGTCTCTCCCCGATGCCCATTCAGCCTGAAACGCCACGAACCAAAGACGCGCAGCGCATCTGCCGCCCCGAAAGGTGTTTGCAGATAATTACCCTTCCCAGGCGCACAATCAATCCATAGTGTCTTTTCACATGAACTGCGGCCTTTAGCCCTGAGCCTTCACAGCTTTTCCTGGGCTAGAGCAGAGCGCACCAGAAGGAGTTTTCAACACGATGCAAAACGTAAAAATCTCAATATGCGGTGCATAAACCTGAAGAAGCCCCCAAAACAGCCCGTAACTCCTTTGTTATCTAATTTTTGACATATAACCCCTTTAGAATCTAATTCTTGCAGCGATTGCCCCTTGGTATCTCGTTGAAAATGGAGAACTTGATTAAATACATAGGGGGAGGGGGGAGTGCCGGTATATGGTATGGACCTGACGCGTCCCGGGCAGATTGAACCAGGAAAACCCGCTGTGCCCTACTTAACCGGCCGGGTCTCCTGATCCCGTCTGTTCATAAATGCGCGTCCAGAACCTTGCGAGCGCAGATTGGGGTCATAGATTGGCGGCCGCTCCTGTTGCGCATTGAATCCGCGGGCCAGCAAGGGGTTGGGTTTGAATTTTGGCGGGCCGCCGTTGAACTGCCTTGCATTGCTCAGCACCATCCCCGCCCGCCCGTGCATGGGCCGTACAATCCCGCGGATTTGCACGTTCATATCGCGGTACTTGCGTAGCTCGCCCACATCCTCGCGATCCTCCCAGAGGCTCACGATGGTGAACCGGCACCCCTCGTCAGGGGTCTGCGGCGTGCACACGTCCAGGAAGCGTGTCCCGTCTGGAAGCGCAACCACATCATAGATATGCGCGGTAACGCAAATGTTCTTGTTTAAGAATTTCGAAGCTTCATCCGCAGTGACGCAGGACTTTGGCGATCCGGCCAGCGCTGTCAGGGGCGCGATGGCGAATAAAAGAACGAGGCAATGCAAGCAGCGCAGGCGCATCGCGAAAGGTCTCCGGAAGAATGCAGACAGCCTAGCGCGAATGCGGCGGAAAGGGAAGCGGAAGCCACGGAACCTTCCGCGCGGCTTCCGCCAGGATTCAGGTTACCGAGTTCCTACCAGCTCACCGCTCCTTGCGCCCTGCCCGTAGTGGCTCTCGACGTAGTGGTCCAGAATCTCCTTGAACTCTGCCACGATGGTATCGCCGTGCAGTGTCTTGAAGAGCTTGCCGTCCACGTAGACCGGCGCCTTGGGCTCCTCGAAAGTGCCGGGAAGGCTAATGCCGAGGTTGGCGTGCTTGGATTCGCCTGGACCGTTGACGACGCAGCCCATTACCGCCAGCTTCAGCTCTTCCACGCCGGGGTACTTCTTGCGCCACACCGGCATCGAGGTCCGCAGGTAGCTCTGAATCTGCTCGGCCAGCTCCTGGAAATAGGTGCTGGTGGTGCGGCCGCAGCCAGGGCAACTGGTCACCTGCGGCATGAAGCTGCGGATGGAGAGCGACTGCAGAACCTGTTGAGCGGCTAATACTTCTTCAGTCCGGTCGCCGCCCGGCTTCGGCGTCAGGCTCACGCGAATAGTGTCGCCAATGCCGGCCAGCAGCAGCGGAGCAAGCCCCGCGGTGGAAGCGATCAGCCCCTTGGCGCCCATGCCGGCCTCGGTCAGCCCCAGGTGCAGCGGATACTCGCACCGGGCTGCCAGATTGGTATAGACGTCGATCAGGTCGCGTACGCCGGAAACCTTGGCGGAGAGAATGATCTGGTCGGGGCGCAGCCCGTAGTGCTCGGCGGCGGCGGCAGACTCCAGCGCGCTTACCACCATGGCTTCCATCATCACCTCGCGGGCGGGCAAGGGGGTGGCATGGCGGCTGTTTTCGTCCATCATCCGCGTCAGCAGAGACTGGTCCAGAGAGCCCCAGTTCACGCCGATGCGCACCGGCTTCTGATTTTCGACCGCGCACTCGATCATGATGCGGAAATTATCGTCGTTCTTGCGGCCCACGGAGACGTTGCCGGGATTGATCCGGTACTTGGCCAGTGCCTTTGCAGTGGCTGGGTACTGCTTGAGCAGCAGGTGTCCGTTGTAATGGAAATCGCCCACGATCGGTACGTGGATGCCGCGCGTCTCAAGACCCTCGACGATGTGCGGAACAGCCGCCGCGGCCGCTTCGTTGTTCACTGTGACGCGGACAATCTCAGAGCCCGCTAACGCCAGAGCCGCAACCTGCTCAATGGTGCCTGCAATGTCGGCCGTGTCGGTGTTCGTCATCGACTGCACGACGACCGGAACTTCCCAGCCTACGCGAACCTGCCCAATCCTGACCGTTCCCGTTTTTCTGCGCTTGATATCCGCCATGCTTCCAGTTTACCCGCGCCAGAGTTCAATTGCACCCGCGAAGATGGGACTTGAGGCGAAGATGCGGTACTCGGAGCGATGACGGACGGGCAGAAAGCGCAGGAGATGAAGCCCGCCCGTTAATATGGACACTATATGGATTCAGCCAACCAACCCCCTGCCGCGATCGACACCATTCTCGATGGCAGCCGCTTTGTCCGCGCTTGTTTGCGCCGCCCCGTCGATCGCACTCCCGTCTGGTTTCTGCGTCAGGCCGGCCGCTACATGCAGGAGTACCGCGACGTCCGCAAGCACCACACGCTGGTGGAGATCTGCAAGCAACCCGAGCTGGCCGCCGAAGTCACCATCACCGCCGCTGAAAAGCTGGGTGTGGACGCGGCCATCATCTTTGCCGACCTGCTGCTGCCCCTGGAACCCATGGGCCTACCTTTCGAGTTTCAAGCCGGCGAAGGCCCCGTAGTGCATCATCCGGTGCGCACCGCCGAGGATGTTGCTGCCCTGCGTACCGACCGTACGGCCGATCTGGCCTATGTGGCTCGCGCCATCGAGAAGGTAGCCGGCCACTTCCGTGACCGCCTCGGCATCATCGGCTTTTGCGGCGCGCCCTATACCCTGGCCAGCTACATGATCGAGGGGGGTGGCTCGAAAAATTACATCTACACAAAGCAGATGATGTATCGCGACCCGCTTTCGTGGCGTCTGCTGCTCGACAAGCTGGTTAAAGTTCTGGAGGAGTACTGCCGATTGCAGGTGCAGGCCGGCGCTGACGTCATCCAGATCTTTGATAGCTGGGTGGGTTCGCTGGGCCTCACCGATTATCGCGAGTACGCCTTTGAAGCCTCCAAGTGCCTGGTTCGTTCGGTGCAGCAGATGGGGGTACCTGTCATTTATTTTGGCGTAGAAACCGCAGGCCTGTTGAGCGATATGGCGGCAACCGGCGCCGACGTGATCGGACTCGACTGGCGTCAACCCCTAGACGAAGGCTGGCGCGCTGTCGGCCACGGCCACGCGGTGCAAGGCAACCTCGATCCCATCACGCTCTTTGCTCCGTTGGAAGTACTGGAACTGCGCGTCAAGGAGATATTGCGCGCTGCCAATGGCCACCCCGGTCACATCTTCAACCTTGGCCACGGCATTGTGCCCACTACGCCGGTTGAGAATGTGCAGGCCGTCGTCCGCATGGTCCGCGAGTTCCACCAGAAGGAAGCTGCGCGTGGCTAAACAAGCCGTCCTATTGCTCGCTCATGGAACCCCGGAGACTGTCGAGCAGATTCCCGAGTACCTGCGCAACGTAGTCAGCGGCAGGCTGCTCCCGCAGGCGGTAGTCGAAGAGATTCAGCACCGCTACTCCCTCATAGGCCGCAGTCCGCTC
The DNA here is from genome assembly GCA_031296165.1 of Occallatibacter sp. Taxonomy (GTDB): domain Bacteria; phylum Acidobacteriota; class Terriglobia; order Terriglobales; family Acidobacteriaceae; genus Telmatobacter. Next base: position 4,393 of record JARLGF010000128.1, read on the forward strand.
ACGGAGATCACCATGGAGCAGGCCCGACTGGTGGAGGCTGAACTGGCTGCAACAGGAGCGCCGGTCCCAGTCTACGTAGGTATGCGTAACTGGCGCCCCTACATTCCTGACGTCGTGCACCAGATGCGCGCCGATGGCGTGGAAGAGGCTGCGGTCATCTGTATGGCGCCGCAGAACTCGCGCACCAGCACCGGCCTTTATCGCCGCGCCGTGGAGGCGGAAGCATCCGGCCTACGCATCGACTTCACGGCCGCATGGGCGCAGCATCCACTGCTAGCGGAAGCCTTTGCCGAGCGCCTCCGTCCGGCGTTGAGCAGCCTGAGTGCGGAGGTTGGAGCGCCGGTGCCGGTGCTGTTCACGGCGCACAGCGTCCCGTGCCGCACCATTCAGGCTCCCAGCGCAGGTGAAGACCAGCCGCGCTTATGGCCCGGTGAAGGCGCAGACCCGTATGCCGGGGAAGCCAAGCGCACCGCAGCGATGGTGGCGGAGCTGGTTCCCGCGATTCCCCAATGGTGGTTCGCCTTCCAGAGCCAGGGCGCGAGCGGCGGCCCCTGGATAGGCCCCAGCGTTGAAAGCGCGCTCGACTCTATAGCCGCCGAGGGTGTCAAAACCCTCATCCTCCAGCCCATCGGTTTTCTCTGCGACCACGTTGAAATTCTCTACGACGTGGATCATCTGTTTCGCGGATATGCCGCCAAACTGGGAGTGCGTCTGGAGCGGCCTGAGTCGCTGAACGCCTCGGTAACTCTCGCTCGAGCGGTGGCCGATCTGGCGAAGCAGAGCTTGGCGAGGCTCAACGGAATCGTAATCTAGGCAGTAACTCGCTTTCGCACTTGCTTAGGAGTTACTACAGTGTCCAATTTTAAGTACCATTATTTACTCGGCAATAGCATTTTTGTCCGATAGAGTAATTGACTGCAACTTCCAGTTCGCCTTAGGTGTCTGTAGACATAGTTAAATTACACACCAAAGTCGGGCACATGAAGTTTGTTTCATAGAATCAATTACTTAAGGCCTATGCCGGGGGGTAGATGAACATGTCGTCCTTACACACCGCACATTCATCGCATGTCATTGAAGGAACACGCAAAATGTTGTGTCCTGGATGCGGTTACGGATCGATTCGACGGGTGGCGCGTGTTGGCTTTATGCAAATGTATGTCTATCCCTTATTGGGCTACTTTCCCTGGATATGCAATGCATGCAAACATACTTATATGGTGCACAAGCGCCGCGAACGGAAAAGAAGGACAATATCGGTAGATTAACTCCGATTCATTTACTGTATCCAGCTCTATCTATCCTCTGCCCAGCTTCACTTCTTCAACTAGAGCATCTTGACAGATAGTGTAGAGTTAATTAGGCGACTTTCCGCGTCACAAGCTCATGGCGCGAGCATATTCGGATGATTTACGGCGGAAGCTGTTGGATGCCCACGACCGCGGTCAGGGGACGCTTTCTCAGCTA
>JARLGF010000129.1 GCA_031296165.1 Occallatibacter sp.
AGAGGAAGCTACAGTGGTTCTCCAGGCAATAGGCTTGACCGTTTCCGATGCGGTTCGCCTCATGCTGACGCGCGTAGCACGCGACAAGGCTCTCCCCTTCGAGCTTTTGACGCCAAACGAAACAACCATTGCCGCCATGCGTGAGGCCCGTGCAGGCCACCTCAAGAGCTTTGATAGCGTCGAGGCGCTGATGGACGATTTACATGCGAAGGATTGAGCTTACCGCGCAGTTCAAGCGCGACTACAAACGAGAGGCAAAAGGCCAGTACCGCGCAACGCTCGATTCGGATATGAAGCCAGTCTTGCAAGCCATGGCTGACGATCAGGCGCTTGAACCGCGTCACCGAGAGGTTGGCACGCTCGGAATGTGGGATGGTCTTGGGTGGGACATCCGGCGAACGGTTAACCCGTAATGACATTCGGTTGTACCCGTAATGTGATTCCGGCAGAATCGCCATGTGCGGGGTCAGAAGGAAGTATCCCAGCTTAGGGAGAAATTCGGTCAGCGGGTGCGCCTGATGCGCAGTGAGCGTGGCCTCACTCAGGAGCAGCTTGCGGAAAGGGCTGGAATCTCTGTTGACTTTCTCAGCCTTATCGAGCGGGGGAAGAGTTCCCCATCCTTCGAGAACCTAGATGAACTGGCGGATGCGCTTGAAGTGTCTGTTGCGGAGCTATTCAGCTTTGAGGGCAGGCAGTGAAGCTAAATAATACGTTCATTTTGATCGATGCGGGCGGCATTTCTAAGTCAGTGGGCTGGAAGAAGGCTCACGAAGTAATTGAGAGAGCCGTAAATGGTATGTCTTGGCCAGCCGGCTCGAAGAAGGGCCTGGTTATTCCCCGAATTGTACGCATCAAGAAGGGCGCGACATACGCTGACCAAGACGGGAAGACTCTGGTCTGGGGCGGCCGCAAGGATCTCACCTTAAGAAATGGCGTGGTGCCGCTGAAGTTGCTTTTTCGCAATCGTCTAAAAGATGCGGGTTGGAATTCAGAGGAACCGTTAAGCCTGACACCCTACTTCCAAAAGATCCGGGCCGACAAGACATTGGCGCAAGTCTTCCGCTATCCTGAGCGGCGTTCCGAGGCTATTCAAGATCCGTTGCATGAAGGTGTTGGAGACTTCGATTTCTGGCTGCGCAGCGCAGAGGGATTCCGGACAGTCATCGAATGGGAAACCGGGAATATTTCCTCATCTCATCGATCACTCAACAAGGTTTGCCTCGCACTTATGGGCGAGTTGATAGACGCCGCCGTGGTTATCGTGCCCTCTAACAAACTGAAGGTCCACCTGACTGATCGAGTAGGCAATATCAGAGAATTGCAGCCATATTTTTACTTTTGGAGCGCTTTCGGTCGATCTCTGAAAAGGGGTTTGTTAGCAGTCATTGAGGTCGAGCAAGATGCGCTCATCGAGAGCGTCGATGAGCGCGATTTTATCCCGAGAGGCGAAGACGGAAATGCATTCAGACTTGCGAGTCGGAAAATAAAGACCCCGCAGGCTCGCAAACGTGCGAAGCCGAGTGCATGATGCGCTTCTTCGATGACCGCCAGCTAGGATCTGTACCATTTGCCACTTCGAGTAGTCGTGAGCGCGCGGGGTCGGTGTCGTTCAATTCTGCTGTGATCCATTGCCTCCCGAGCTTTTCAGCAACATAGGCAGTTGTGCCAGCGCCTGCAAAAGGGTCGCACACCATGTCTCCGGGATTGGTCGTCAACAGAATGACTCGCTCTAAAATCACAGGGGCAAGCTGGTTTGCTTGGCGACTCTTGTAGCGCTTGTGCCTCACCGGCGGAATGTCGTCCCAGACATCGCTGAGATTAAGGCCCCTTGGATTCAGGAATTTCTTGTGGCCACCGTAGTCCTTTATATCGCGTCCGCAGTGTCTGCACACTTGAACTGGGATTCGAACGTCATCGCGATTGAATACGCGTGGCTTGTCGCCTTTGATGAAGTACAACATGCCATAGTGGCTAGTAGATAAGCGGTTCGGAATGGGCAAACTATGAGCCTTGTCAATCGCGATCCAATGCTTGAAAGTCATCTCCTTCGAAGAGCCCAGGAAAGTACCGAGCGGCATAAGCCATTTCGGAAGGTTGTAGAGGAACAAGGCTCCTCCAGGGGCCAGCACCCGCATTCCTTCCGTTAACCAACTCTCGCACCATCTCAAATATTGATCGTCCGGGATGTTATCAGACCCCTTCGATCCATAGTCCTTTTTCAGATTGAATGGAGGGTCTGCAAAGAAAGTTGCCACACTCTGTGCTGGAATCGTAGCGAGGAACTCCAGGCAGTCAGCCCGATAAAGATGTCCGAGCGCGGTTTGGTATTCCAATCTCATTCCGTAATAAGACTACGGATTCTTTGGCGCGAGATCAAGAGGAATCTAAGATCCGACGGCGCAAGAGCCTGATATAGGGAATGTGCCAAAGTGGTCCACTGGGTGACCTACTGAACGCGCCGCTCGCAGCTTCACGCCACATTTTCTTCGCGATTACTTCCCGAAAGCAGGCATGTGTCAGTTTTTTGCGGATCACTAGCTGGGTTCCGGCGGTTGATCGCCCATCCGGAAACTGCAATTTTCCAGCCAAGTTCCTGGCGGCGAATCTGCGCATCAATACGGCCGGACGCTGAAGCGCATGGTGCGGTAATCGAAGGTATAGGCCTTCAATTGGTCGAGGGCGTCCACGCCCAGGACTCCATATACATCGTCCAGGGCCGCTGAGCCGAGCGGCTGCGTGAACACTTCGATATAGTGCACGGGCACGGTGGTTGCGCCGGCGGTGAGGCGGAAGGTGTCTGCCACGTAGGCGGGTACGGCCGGCATGGGCGTGGGGCCGGGCAGGCGGTAGAGCGACATTTCCTTGCCGGCAAAATCGCCGGTGTGCTCGTCGTAGTAGCGCGAGGTGAGGTAGGTCTGCTGGCCGCCCGCGTCTACCACGAACATGCGCTCTTCGCCGCTGGCCGCTGCCGCAGGCGTGGACCCGTCTTTGGATGCATCGGGGGGCGCATCGGCACTGCCCAAGGCCACGATCACCTGATCGCCATCGAGGAAGAAGCGCGAGCCGGCGCTGGGTTTGCCGTCCTGCTGCGCGGGGTCGATTTCTTTGGCCGGATGCACCTCTACGGTGTCGTCGGCGGTGATGGTGACGCTGCCCAGGGCCGAGAGCGCGGCATAGCCCAGCACGCCCTGGACCTGGTAGCGCGTTCTGGGGAAGTAGTAGTCCGCGTCTTCGTAGACGTAGGCCGTCATGTTGCGCAGAGTGAGGCGTCCGCCGATGGTGAAGCGGGGAATGACCGTCATGTGCACGACGATGGGCTTGCCGGTGAGGGTGTGAATAGTTACCGAGGCTTCCGAGAGCCGGAGGCCGGCCTCGTGGGCCAGCGAGTGCGAAATCAGGTTGAAGGGCGCGGTGGGGTCGAGCATCCAACTGTGGGGCCGAGCGTCGACGTAGACGGGCAGGTCGATGAGGCCGAGCGGGTCCTTGGCCACCTGGAGCACAAAGGGCTCGCAGGGATCGACGGTCATGGGCGGGTTGGCCACGGCCAGAGGCAGCATCTTGACCGGCATCTCGATTTCGTCCTGCTCGTCGCTGGTTAAAGTGCCCTGCAGGCGGGTTTCGAGCGCCTGGTAGGCCTTGGCGGCCTGGGCCCAGTCGCCCTGGCGGAGGTAGTCCTCAGCGAGGGCCTTGCGGAGGAGCTTTTCATGGGTTTTGTCGCCGCTGGCGGTGACCTGATCGACGAGCGGCGCGAGCAGGTCAATGGAGGTCTTGAGGTCGTTGGAGCGGTTGGCGAGAATGCCGCGATAAAACTGCGCCTGCGCTGGCGTCATCTCGCCCAGCATCGCTTCAAGGCGGAGAAACTGGTGGTCGGCGAGGAGATTTTCAAACCGGGTATCGGCCTCAATGCCGCTGCTGGTGCCGGTACGCACCTGGGCACCCGAGCCGGGCTGCTGCTGGGAGTCGCTTGCAGGCTGCTGGGTCGTGCTCTGCGCCGGGGCTGGGGATGCCGGGGCTTGCTGCGCCGAGTCCTGCTGGGCGAAGGCCGGCGACATGGTCAGGGCCAGCGCGCAAACCGCAAAGGCCGTCATCGGGCCCCAACCCATTCCTGCTGCCACTCTGCGCAAGCTGTTCATGCTCAGTACGACGTTAACAGATTCGTACAGCGCGCATCATGCGGGGCGCACCGGGGCCAGCCTGCGTGCCGCTCTGTGGGCTATAGTATTGGCCAGCTTCCCCGGCGGCATCCGGGCGTCTGACGGCTTTTAACCGGCATTGAGACATTCCTTACACTTTGGCCGGTACACTGGAAGGTAGATATGAAGCGAAGAACCATCGAACATTACGAGATTATCCGCAAGCTGGGGGCCGGAGGCAGCGGCGTGGTGTATCTGGCCACGGACACGCTGCTGCAAAGGCCGGTGGTGCTGAAGATGCTGCGCACCGGGCTGCTGACGCCGGAGCAGATGCGCTCGACGGTGCTGAGGGAGGCGCGGCTGGCGTCGGCGATCGAGCATCCCAACGTCTGCGGCATTTATGAAGTGGGCGAGAGCGGGGACGAGGGCTACATTGTGATGCAGTACGTGCCGGGCCAGTCGCTGGACCAACTGATTGCCCGCGGTCCGGCGAGCCTGCAACTGGTGCTCTCGGTCGGCATACAGGTGGCGGATGGACTGCAGGCCGCGCACGCGCTGGGGATTTTTCATCGCGATCTGAAGCCGCAGAACGTGATGCTGACGGACGGCGGGCTGGCGAAGATTCTGGACTTTGGCCTGGCGCGGCGGCTCAGCCCCGAGGATGCGGCGTTTGACCCGTCCAAGCCCAACCTGGCGAAGGACGCGTCGATGGCTGCGACTTATACGGCGCGCGGGGGCACGATCCGCTATATGGCTCCGGAGCAGTTTGTGACGGGCCAGTCCAGCGTGCAGTCGGACATTTGGGCGCTGGGCGTGATTCTGTATGAGCTGGTGAGCGGACGCCACCCGTTTGCCCGCGCGGACGCCGAGGATTTTCAGGCGATCCGGTCGATCCAGTTTTTGAATCCGGAGGACCTGAGCAAAATTGTTCCGGATATTTCTCCGGAGCTGAAGAGTGTGATTGCCACCTGCCTGGAGAAGAATCCTGCTTCGCGCTATGCCTCGGCGGCGGATGTGCGCGAGGCGCTGAAGACCATTATGAAGGCGCTGCGGATTGAAACCGGCTCGATTCCGGGCGAGGCGGCGGCCAACCTGCCGACCACGGGCATTGAAGCCGAGAAGCGGAACACGGGCTTTCTCTCCATGCTGGCGGAGCGATTTCGCGAGTCGGCGGAAAACAAGGAGCCGCAAAACTCGCTGGTGGTGCTGCCGTTTACCAACCTGGGGGCAACGGAGGTGGCTCCGCTTTACGGCTTTGCGCTGGCCGACGCGATTGCCGCCAGACTGGCGCGGATTCCGGCGCTGGTGGTGCGGCCATCCAGCACGCTGATGACTCTGCCGATTGCGCAAATGGATCCGCTGTCGGTGGGCAAGCGGCTGCTGGTTTCGTTTGTGCTGGCGGGGAACTTTCTGCGCTCAGAAAATGGCTTTGACCTGAACTGGCAACTGCTGGACGTGGCCGCGCAAAGTGTGCGCTCCGGGGGGGCAATTCGGGTGGCTTCGCTGGATCTGATCGCCGTGCAGTCGGAAATTTCCAATGAAGTTTTTGCGGCGCTGCACGGGCTCTCTGCGACGGACAGAATTGAAGCTGGCCAGGTTGACGCCGCGCGGCCTGGAGCCCGTCCCGCACAAAGTGAATCTTCTCTGCCCGGCCCGGTGAGCGAAGACTACCTGCAAGGCCGCGCTTTGCTGAGTTCGTTCATGGTGCGGACGGGGTCGCGCGGCGACCTGGATCGCGCCCATGCGCTGCTGACCGGCGTCACCACCAAGGATCCGGAGTTTGCCGCCGGATGGAGCGGACTGGGCATTGCCGACCTGCAATATGTGCGGCACGGTTTTGGCGGGCAGATTCATGTGATGCACGCGCGCCGCGCCTTTGACGAAGCGCTGCGGCTGGACCCGGCTTCGACGGAGGCCAATCTCTACCGCATTTATATGTTGCTTTCGCGCGGTGAAAAGGAGTCGGCCCGGCATGGCATTGCCAATCTGCTGGCCAGCTCTGCCAACGACTGGAACGTGCACATGGTTGCCGGCCTGGCCCTGCGCGGCGACGGTATGTACGAGGAAGCGCTGGAGGAATTCAGCCGCGCGCTTAAGCTCAACCCCGCGAACGCGGCGATTCTTTACAACCACCGGGCGCGCGTTTACCACTATGAAAATCAGATTGAGCTGGCTGGCGACGAACTGGAAAAAGGCCTGGCCCTGGAGCCGCGCCATCCGCTTCTGCGCACCTCTGCCGGGTACCAGCAGATGCGCCTGGGCAATCTGAGCGCCGCCATTGAGATTCTGGAGGGGGTGGTCCGCGACGACGATTCTCTGCGCATTGCCGTGCCCACTTTGGCGCTGTGTTACGTGCAGGCAGGACAGCGGGAGCGGGCGGCAGCGCTTTTGAAGGACGAGACCCTGGCCGCAGCCGAAGCCGATAGCGAGATGGCGTATCGCCTGGCTACTTACTTTGCCGTTGAGGGCGACTCCAGCGAGGCTCTCCACTGGCTCCGCCGCGCCATTTATTTAGGGAATGAAAACTATCCCTGGTTCCAGAAGAACCCGGCCTGGAACAACTTCCGCACTAACGCCGACTTCGAGCGCATTCTGGACGACCTGAAGAAAGCCTTCCGCAAGAACCAGAAGACCTGGAAGCGGCTGCTGGAACAGGTGCCGCCGGATGGGGAGTGAGGGTCTATTCGGAAGAAGCCTCAGTTAAATTAGACGCTGGAATTGACCAGCCTGTCCCTGTCAGTGGCGGAGGACTTCCTCAAAGGCGCACATTGCGCCCCAGGTAAGGGAAGAATCTTGCAAGTTGGCCGGGCACAAAATCATTTTGCGTAAAATCTGCAACTTACAGTGCCGGTATCGTCTGTAAGTTGCAGATTCTGCGATGCGAAAAACTGTATTCCCATACACTCCAGTTTCAGGATCCGATCACGGGTAGCGAGCGAGCCGGTCCCTACATCGGTGGTGGTGGTGGCAGCGGTGGCTGTGGCTGTGGTGGTGGTGGCGGCGGCGGTGGCGGTGGCTGGCGGTGATGATGGTGGTGATGGCGCGGTGGCGGCGGTGGCGGCGGTGGCCCATCCTGAGAAACTGGCATTGCAGAGGCCACCATGCCGACACTTAGAGCATCTTGACAGATAGTGTAGAGTTAATTAGGCGACTTTCCGCGTCACAAGCTCATGGCGCGAGCATATTCGGATGATTTACGGCGGAAGCTGTTGGATGCCCACGACCGCGGTCAGGGGACGCTTTCTCAGCTA
>JARLGF010000017.1 GCA_031296165.1 Occallatibacter sp.
CATGGTTCAGGAAGTCGCGGGGCCGCGAGATGGAAAGCTTGGCCGGCCCTGCGAGCCGGAAACGGATGGTCTGGCCGGTGCGCGTGGGACGCAAACCAAGACGCCAGGGCTCAATATCGACGCCTTTCTCCCAAAAGCCCGGCTCGGCGGCGGTGATGGCAATGTCGACGGGACCGGTAATGTCGAAGCTGGCGAACTCCAGGCTCGCCGCTGCGTGAGCCACGTCCACCGGCCGGCCGTTCACGGTCATGGTAAAGGCGCTGGAACGCATCTCCTTGGGAACTGGCGCGGCCTGAACGCGGGATGCGGCATGGGCAGCAGAAGAAAGCGCGAGAACGGCCACGATCAGCGAACGAAAACCCAGCAAGGAGTAAGACTCCGACAAAAAATAAGACCGAGACCAATGTAGCACCTGGAAGGTCTGCGACTGCCTCCAGTTCAGATCTGCGGGTGGATTCACTGAGGCTGGTTTTCCCGTGCCGGGCTGCCTTCTGTTTTCGAGAAGAACTTCCAAGCCGAGCTAGAGCCTCGACTGCCAGCGCTGTGAAAGGCGCAGCGCAGTGCGAATCGCCCAATTTGTGAACAAGAGCAACAGGCTGCCCACGGTGAGCGCAATCGGAATAAACCACATGCCAAGAACTTCGTGCGCAGACGATCCGGGAGGCGGGAACAGCACTCCCGAGCTCTTGAAGTGTCCGCTGCCGTCGAACCAAACACCTGTATTTGCTGGCAGAATGGGTTTGACCAAGGCGGTTAAGACCAAGCCGCCGCCCATCGCGTAACCAAACAATCCGACGAAGAAGACCAGGATGCCGAAGACGCCTTTGGTGGCCAGCCGCAGCGCACCGCGGAGCAGCACAAGCGGTGAATTGCTTCGGCTTGCCCGGCGAATGAGCAGTCCATCGCGATACTGAGCGGCCAGATCCTTGGCCGGTCCCAACCGGACAAGGACAGTCTCAACGGAAGCACCGGATTCCTCAGCGGAATCGCGGACATGGGCGACGATTTCGCGCACAATTTCTTCCCGCTCGGCGATGGTGAGAGAACCAAGATGCAAGCGGAGTTCGGTCAGATAACTTTCCATCTGCGTTTCTGCGGTCATTGCGGTATCTCCTTCGGTTCCAGTACAGGTTCAATAAGGTGGCTCAGACCTTTAGAAAAGCTGGTCCATGCCTCTGCCATCAGGCGAAGGCGCTGGCGGCCTGCATCCGTCAGGGAATAGTACTTGCGCGGGTGTCCAGCCTCAGCTTCAACCCACTCGGAGGTGAGCAAATCTTCCGCCTTGAGCCGGTTCAGAATGGGATAAATGGTGCCCTCGGCAAGAACCAGCTGGGAATGGTTTTCAAGAAAGCGAATGATTTCAAGGCCGTACAGGCGTCCCTGCCAGAGGCAGGCCAGAGCGGCCATCTCCAGGGCTCCTTTGCGCAGTTGCGCCTCCCAGCGATCGGGCTGTTCGCCGTCTCCTGGCAGCGTTCTCTTGTTCTCCATAGCTCAATACCTCGTATAGCAATGTATAGTGCTATGGGATATTATTGTCAAGCATTTTTTAAATCCGGGAAGGTGTTCGCAGTATTTGAGCGGTTTCCCGCAGGGGCTGAAGACTCGTGCTTTCGGAGCTATTTGCTGCACGGGACCTAAATGGTGCCCCGCCGTGCCCTGACACAAGGCTGGTTTTCCCCGGTTGATACTTGCGGGCTTTTGCACGGTAGAGGGGGATTTCTATTCCCTGTTTCCTGCTTTTAGATCCCCTCGCCCATGGAGACAAACTGCCGCATGCGCTCCAGTTTCACGCGATAGGCTTCGCGCTCGGCGGCTTCGGCGGTGAACTGTTCGGCGGGCTGCGCCTGGCCGCCCAGCCGCTCTTCCATCTCCTCTACACGGGCCGAGAGCGCGATCAGCGCGTCGGAAAGCGGGTCCTTGATGTCGTGGGGATCGGTGATGAGCACGCGCTCGCCGTTGCGATAAACAATGTGCGCCGGAACGCCCACGACGGTGGAGTTGGGCGGCACATCGGAGAGTACTACGGAGCCAGCGCCCACGCGCGAGTTCTCGCCGACCGTGATGTTGCCCAGCACGTTGGCGTTGTTGCCGATGAAGACGCCGTCGCAGACCGTGGGGTGGCGCTTGCCGTGGCCTTTGCCCGTTCCGCCGAGGGTGACGCCCTGGTAGAGCGTGACGTCGCTGCCCACGATGGCGGTCTCGCCGATCACCACGCCCGTCGCATGATCGATAAACAGCCGCCTGCCCAGCAGCGCGCCGGGGTGAATATCCACGCCGGTGAAGAAGCGGCCCACCTGGGAGAGAATCCGTGCTGCCAGACGCAGGCGCGCGCGCCACAGTGTGTGAGAAACGCGGTGAATCCAGACCGCCCAGAGCCCCGGGTAGCACAACAAAACCTCCAGCCGGGAGCGCGCAGCCGGGTCGCGCTCCAGTACGGAGTCGATGTCTTCGCGGATGCGGGCAAACAGGGACATGGTGTGTGAAACACAAGAATACGCTCAGCCGGCGGAATGAGATCACTCCGCCGGCCAGCGAGTTGCTTATACCGCAATCGCTTCGGTGGGCAGGGCCAGTGCCTTCTGGCGCAACGACTCGAAGAGCACGCTGGACAGATAGCGCTCGCCGAAATCGGGCAGAATAGCAACAATCACCTTGCCCTTATTTTCCGGCCGTGCGGCCACCTTGAGCGCCGCGGCCACTGCCGCGCCCGAGGAGATGCCCACAAAGAGCCCTTCCTTCAGCGGCAGTTCGCGCGCTGTGTCGATGGCTTCGTCGTTGGTGATCAGGATAATCTCGTCGACCAGTTTGGTGTCCAGAACGCCGGGAACGAATCCTGGGCCGATACCCTGAATCTTGTGCGGTCCAGGCTTGCCGCCAGAGAGCACAGGGCTGTCGGTGGGCTCGACCGCAATGGCCTTGAACGAAGGCTTCAGAGGCTTGATGTACTGGGATATGCCGGTAATCGTTCCACCTGTTCCAGTGCCGGAAATGAGAATGTCCACCTTGCCGTCGGTGTCGTTCCAGATCTCCGGGCCAGTGGTGGCCTTGTGGATGGCCGGGTTGGCCGGATTGTCGAACTGCTGCAGGATGTAGCCGTTCGGCGTCTTGGCCAGAATCTCGTTGGCCTTGGCGATGGCGCCCTTCATGCCGTTGGGGCCGGGCGTCAGCACGATCTCGGCGCCGAAGGCCAGCAGCAGCACGCGGCGCTCCAGGCTCATGGTCTCCGGCAGCGTGAGGATCAGCTTGTAGCCCTTGACGGCGGCCACAAAGGCCAGCGCAATGCCGGTGTTGCCGCTGGTGGGCTCAATAAGCACGGTCTCGCCGGGCTTGATCTTGCCGGCCTTTTCTGCGGCCTCAATCAGCGCCAGGCCGATGCGGTCTTTTACGCTGGAAACCGGGTTCTGGCTTTCCAGCTTAACAAGAACAGTAGCGGGCAGGCCTGCCGCTATGCGGTTCAACCGCACCAACGGGGTCTTGCCAATAATTTCAGTCACATTCGCGGCAATGCGCGCCATGATTATCTCCTCCTCCGGGATATGCTCCCAGATGGTTCTCTTCAAATTGTTTGGGGTAACAGTCAAGCTGTTATGCGTAAAAGACTGTACGCGTATGGGGCGCACATCTGCTTCGCGGCTGGCACCAGGTCGGCGTTAGCGACATCGAGGCATATCTGAAGAATAGTACCCATGCGTTGGTTCTGACAAGTAAAACCTCGCGATTCAACTCGAACGGTTGGGGTTATGTTCCCGGAGCCGTCTCCAGCTCCGGTGGTCAGGCAAAGCTTCAGAAACCGTAGGAAATGCCGAAAGCAAAGCGGGCGCGGGCCTTGAGATCCACACCGGGAGCAATGCGTCCGGCGGCCTGCAAAATACC
>JARLGF010000130.1 GCA_031296165.1 Occallatibacter sp.
AGTCGCGATGGTGGGTCCGGAGGTAGAAGTGCGTTATCGGCTGCCGTTCATGCCGTTTATATGCATTTTTGCGGCTGCAGGGTTCATTGAAGGCCGGCGCCGCACTATCCATGACCGCGAGAGGCTTGTGCCTCAAGTTGCAGAACCGGGGCATCACGACCTGGACGGATAGCACTATGCGGTTGCTGGTCTGATGTATCTCGTGCATTCCAAACGTTCCAAGCCGGATTCTTCCTTGCAGCTATGATCGGTCTAGTAATTTACGCCGATGGGCGCGGGATTTACGAAAACCAGTTCTCCTAAGCAACTTCATGTAAGTTGTTTAAAATCTCCACCAGCCAAAGCCGGTTTCTTGCTCAAAATGGAGATTCCAGTTTCAGCCTACTCAGAATTGGAGGGCGCCAAGCATGAGCTTCAAAGATGCAGAAATTGTGGACCTCAATCGCGGTTATCTGGATAACATATGGGATGATTTCACATCGGAGAGATATGCCCAGTTCGTGAAGCATTTTCCATCCCACACTCGTGATGTATTGGATATCGGCTGCAACGCCGGCCGGGGTGGACAGATCGTCAAATCCATGATGCCAAGCGCCCAAATTGTTGGGCTTGACTGTGTTTCGGAGCGGCTTCAGCAACTTGATCCAAGCGTCTATCGATCGACCATTTGTGGATTTGCCGATAATATCGATTCGCCAAGCAACAGTTTCGACGCAATCGTCGCCGGCGAGATCATTGAACATATTCCCGGCGTATCTGTATTCCCTGCGCTGTGCGAGATGTTTCGCGTTTTGCGTCTACGGGGCCGTCTGCTGCTGACGTCACCGAATCCTCACTACCTATACAATCGGCTCAAAGGACGGAGCATCTTCACCGAACCGGCCCATATCTCGCAACATACTTGCGCCGGCATACGCCGCAAGCTTGAAGACGCCGGTTTCTCTAATATTCGCATCTGCGGAAGTGGAAGGGTGACGCGATATTTAGGACAACACTTCCCAATTATCAGCGCCTACGGCAGTTATCTTGCCGTTGCGGATAAGTGGTAAGGATGAGCTCTTGCGGAGGATGATCCATAATACTTGGCAGCCCGCGCCTAAACCGGAGTCACCTTTATTGAAAGAGAGGCTGAAAAGCCGGTTTGTATTTCACCCATTGGGTTCACACCTCGGGATGTTTTCGCCCCGCTTACGCGCTTATAGATATTAGTGATTATGACGCTCCGAGGTTTCAGAATGTTGAATCAAAGAGGAAATACGGGCCAATATTTGGGAGGGGTTACCCGACATCCGCTGGAATACGCACCCCGGGATTGGAACTGACGATCGAACCAATAGCATGTGGCCAACGAGGTGCGAGGTGAAGTAATCCTTGGTGCAAGTAACCGGATTCCGTCAAGGCTGTGCTATACCAATCTTAAGCACTGCGCCTGCTAATTTGCAGCGTTTCTACTGCATGTTCTGAGCCAAAGGAGATTCGGATGGCTGAAGTGAACATTGAACTGAGCATCATCATGCCGTGCTTGAACGAAGCAGAAACCCTTGCAACCTGCATCCGGAAAGCTCAGAGCTATCTAGACCGGTCCGGGGTGAGCGGTGAGATTGTTATCGGCGACAACGGTTCAACCGATGGTTCTCAGCAGATTGCCACAAGCCTCGGTGCGCGGGTGATTGCCGTTCCTATTCGCGGTTATGGTGCTGCGCTGCAAGCGGCGATCACTAACGCGAGAGGCATCTATTGCATCATGGGCGACTCAGATGACAGTTATGACTTCGAACACCTGGATAGCTTTGTCCTGAAGCTGCGCGAAGGCTATGACGTTGTCATGGGGAACAGGTTTAAAGGCGGCATCAAGCCTGGGGCCATGCCGTGGAAGAACCGCTACATTGGAAATCCCATTCTCTCGTCTATCGGAAAAATCCTATTCCACGCGGAGGCAGGGGATTTCCATTGCGGTATCCGGGGATTCTCGAAAGCGGCATTCCTGCAGATGGATTTGAGAACCACCGGAATGGAATTCGCGTCCGAGATGGTGATCAAGGCCAAACTGAAGGGAATGAAGATAACAGAAGTGCCTACTATCCTCAGTCCCGATGGCCGCTCCCGTCCGCCGCATCTGCTCCCCTACCGCGACGGATGGCGGCATCTGCGCTTCATGCTGATGCATAGCCCGCGCTGGCTCTTCCTGTATCCAGGTATTTTCCTCATGCTGCTGGGTGTGGCCGGAGGCGCGTGGCTTCTGCCTGGGCCGCGCATGGTCCATGGCGTGGGGTTCGACGTCCATACGCTCTTATACGCCTTTGTGTTCGTGCTATTAGGCTTTCAGCTTGTTGCCTTTGCCGTGTTTACCAAAGTCTTCGCAATCTCCGAGGGTTTGCTGCCTGAAAATCCGCGCTTCAATTTAGCTTTCCGCTACATCACGCTGGAAACCGGCCTGGCTGTCGGCGCGTTGTTGCTGACGATTGGAATTGGTGGCTCAATCTTTGCGGTGTCAGGCTGGGCGAAAATGAGCTTTGGCCCACTGGACTCCGACCATATGCTGCGCATCGTCATGCCAGCCGTATTCTCTCTTACACTGGGCGTGCAGATCATTTGCAGCAGTTTCTTCCTGAGCATCCTCGGGCTGCGGAAACGTTGAGCCGACTTCACGGTGGGCAGCGTGGGGGTAAACACCTCGCAACGCTGACCTAGGTTCAGTGGGGCGCCATCAGCCGCGCGGCAACGGGCGCGTGTTGGCAAAAAACAGATCCTGGACCAGGTATGGCAGAAAGAAAGAAGCTGTACGAAATAAATCAGCCGCCCAAAAAGGTGATGCTGGCCGCGATGACCTCAAAGGGCATAATCGCTGACCAGCATCGAAATAACGCCGTATTGTGTGCGTTCAGGCTCGTGCTGAAAGGCTACGATGAGAGTTCCAGAAGCTACAACCAATTCCTCCACCAAAGCTCATCTCTTGTTTTTGTCGGCTTAAACTGCAAGCCCATGAGCCGATCGTTCCTGTCTGCGCCCAGGATGCGATTCCCAAAGTAACCGCGCCCTTGCGCAATGCCAAATGTGCTACACCCCCTGAAACAGAGCGTTTTAAAGAGCCCAGGACGGCGCGTGCCCCAGAATCGCAGCGCCGGAAAAAGCCAGGGGGCCGTCCCACTCCGGAACCAGAAAACCGCCTGTGGGATGCGCCTGCTGCCCTGGGTGGTTGCGGTGATGGTTGCGTAGCGTCTTTTGCATCTCGCGCAGCGTGTCTGCGCGCTCTGCGGGCGACTGACGCTCCCAGAACATGACAAATCCCTGGCCGCATATGCAGCACTGGGCCTCGGAGTTTCCCTCTGTGCTCTTGCAAAGTACCTGCATCTTTTTACCTCAAACCGGCCAGGCTTTTCCCAGCCACGAATGCGACGTTAGCGGACCGGTTCCATGCCTGTACATTCCCCATCGTGGCAAGTTGAGCGGTCTTTCGGGGCAGTGATTCATGCCTAATTCGAGGGATAAACAGCGCCCGGTGCAGTGCTCATTCTGCCAGGAACTGCGCCTGCCGCTCGACTTTGCGCCCGTTTTCCTTCTATCCTCAAAGAGTTGGCCGTGTTTTCTCAAGGCGCGGCCCCATTGGAATCCAAACCAAAATGAGCACGCAAACCATTGCCGTACACTTGCCCGACGGGTCCATTCGTGAAGTGCCCGTGGGCACAACGCCCCTTGATATTGCCAACTCCATTTCGCCGCGCCTGGCCGCGGCCTCCGTGGTCGCGCGGCTGAAGCCACTCTCCATCCCGCAGCCCAGGCAGAGCTCCTGCTGCGGTCATGAGGACGACGAAGAATCCTCGGCCGAGGCCGAGATGTACGCTGCCGATGACGCCGCCGCAACGCGCCTGGTGGACCTTTCCACGCCGCTCACTGCGGACACGCGCCTGGAGCTGGTCACTGAGAAAGACCCCGATGCGCTGAAGGTGGTGCGCCACTCCGCCGCCCATGTGCTGGCTACCGCGGTGCTGGAGCTCTTCCCGGAGACAAAGCTCGGCCACGGCCCCGCCACCGACTCCGGTTTCTTTTACGACTTCTACCGCGAAAAGCCCTTCACCCCGGAAGATCTGGCGGCGATCCAGGCCAAAATGGCCGAGGTCGTGGCGCGCAACGAGCCCTTCCACCGCGACTCCGCGCCCCGCGAACAGGCTCTGGCGGATTTCGAGCGCGACGGCGACTTCATGAAGACGCACTTCGTTACCAAATTCACCGCGCCCGGCGATCAGGTCAGCTTTTATCGCAACGGGGATTTTGTGGACTTCTGCCGCGGGCCGCACGTGCCCTCCACTGGCCGCGTCAAGGCCTTCAAAGTGCTCTCGCTGGCCGGCGCCTACTGGCTCGGCGACGAAAAGAATCCCCAGCTTCAGCGCATTTACGGCACCGCATTCTTCTCGCAAAAGGAGCTGGACGCCCACTTCGCGCGGCTTGAAGAAGCAGCCAAGCGCGACCATCGTCTGCTCGGCAAGCAACTTGACCTGTTTAGCATTCAGGAGCTGGCCGGACCGGGACTGATCTTCTGGCATCCCAAGGGCGCCATGATCCGCAAGGTCATGGAAGACTGGATGCGCTCGGAGTGTTTGCGCCGCGGTTACTTGCTGGTTTACACGCCCCACGTGGCCCGCGTAAACCTGTGGCAGACCTCCGGCCATGAGGGTTTTTACTCCCAGAACATGTTCACCCCCATGAAATTGGACGATGCGGACTATCGCATGAAGCCGATGAACTGTCCGTTTCATATCCTGATTTACAAAAACTCGCCCAAGAGCTACCGCGACTTACCCGCGCGTTATGCCGAGTTAGGCAACGTCTACCGCTACGAGCGCTCTGGAACCATGCACGGCCTGCTGCGCGTGCGCGGCTTTACCCAGGACGATGCCCACATCTTCTGCACGCCGGGCCAGATTGAGGACGAAGTGGTAGCCTGCATCGACTTTGCCGAAGCGGTTCTCAAGACGTTCGGCTTCAAGGAGTTTAAGGTCGAGCTTTCCACCTGGGACCCCAACGACCGCGCCCACTACGCCGGCTCCGACGAGAACTGGAACCTGGCCGTAAGCTCTCTGCAAAGCGCCTTGGACCGCAAGGGAATCAAGTACAAGACCATCCCCGGCGAAGCCGCCTTCTACGGTCCCAAGATCGACATCAAAATCGTCGATGCGCTGGACCGCCTCTGGCAGTTATCCACGGTGCAGTTTGACTTCAACCTGCCCGCTCGCTTTGAGCTGGAATACGTGGGCGAGGACGGCGAGCGCCATCAGCCCGTCATGGTTCACCGCGCGCTGTTCGGCTCGGTCGAGCGCTTCTTTGGCGTGCTCATCGAGCACTACGCCGGCGCCTTCCCGCTCTGGCTCGCGCCGGTGCAGGTGGGTCTGGTGCCCATCAGCGAACGGCACAAGGCCTATGCGGAAAAGGTCGAGAAAGCGCTGAAGGATGCGGGCCTCCGCGTGGAAGTCGATGATCGCAACGAGAAGATGAACGCCAAAATTCGCGACTTTGCCAACCAGAAGACGCCGTACATCCTTGTCTTCGGCGACAAGGAAGAGGGCGCCAACGCGGTCAGCGTCCGCACCCGCGGCAAGGGCGACCAGGGCTCCATTCCCCTGGCCGACTTCCTCGCCAAGGCCAAGGCGCTCGTAGACGGGCAGTCCATGGAACTATAGTGTACTGATTCTAAAGTTCTTAGCAAAATCGCCGCTGTCATTCTGAGCGCACGGGGCCCCAAACGTTCTTCAGTTTGGGGGTGGTAAGCGAAGAATCTGCGGTTGCTTCTCGTTTATTTTTGACGCGAACATTAGACTCACCACACTAGCGTTCGTACCCCTGAGAAGAATAAGCCCGGCAATCGAGTGTGCAGAAGCACATTCAATTGCCGGGCTTTTTATGAAGTGAATGAAGAGGCAGCACGCTGCCCGCTCTTTTATCTGAAGCGAATCTTGTCCACTCGCTGCGCCTCCAACTGTCCGCCCTGGCGCAGAATGTCACGAACATAGTCGGCGTTGCGCAGCCCGTATAACACGACGCTCGGCTTGGTAATCTCCAGATTCGAAATCCCAAACATGCGCAGCAGCAGCGGCTTCACAATCACCGCATCGCCCAACTGGTGCAGTTCGTAGGGACGGTTTACTGAATGCAGCGAGCCCTCCTCCACGATCAACCGCTGACTGGACGCGCGGTATTTGGTGGTCATCAGCTTCAGCAGGTAAGCCAGAAACAGCAGCGTCAGTAACCCCGCAAAGCCAACCTGGACCAGGATCAGGATGTGGTCCAGGTCGTTGCTGCGCCCGCTGTATGGCGTCTCGCTTGGCGGCTGGTCCGCGTCCGGCGCCGCGGCTGAAGTTGAGTCGGTAGAGGCCGCATCGGAAGGCTGATCCAGCGCGCGGCGTCCGCCTCTGGGCTTGTGTCCCGTCCTGCGCCCCGGTTCGCTTGTCCGGCTGACGGCTGAGGAGTGGATGCCAATGCTTTCCAAACCCGCCCGCGCCCAGGGATTGTGCCCCACGTAATTCCGCCCCATCGAGCAGGCAATGATTACGATCGCCATCAGGATGGCGTACTTCACAAAGCGAGGCAGCAGCAACACCAGCGACGGCGTCTCCTGCCAGATCATCTCTTCGTCGGTGTTCTGGCGAATGTACTCAGCCCGCCCGGTTACGGCATTATCGCCAATATCGCTGATCACGCCGCTGGCTGCCTGCACGGGTATCGTCACAGGCTTCGTTTGCAGGGTACGGGGAATGCTGTGGGACGGCTGCAGTTGATTCGAGTCGTCGGGAGACTGCGCCAAAAGAATCCTCCTTCGACCGGCACGCTGCGCAGACTCACAAGAGCCGCGCGCGCCCGGAAGCGTGGATAATGGTCTTTCTTTCATTATAGGCGTGTCCGGATTTCCCGCTCCGGACTTGCCGGCAGAGGCAGTGCCCGTTATCCAGCTTATGGCTGCGAGGAAATGAGCGCAAAATCTGCGACTTCACCGCCAACCGGAAAGTGCCGTGCATCCTGTTCTCCGGCGATAACGAAGAATCGGCAAAAGTCACCAGCGTCCGGACCCGCGGCAAATACGATCGGGGCTCAGTGCCGCCGACGTAGTGTACTGCCAAGGCTGATATTACAGTTGTAGATAGCTCCGACGGAGGGAGCAGGGGGTTTCAACCCCCTGAAAATGGGCCAAATAACGCGGCCTTTAGATGGGCCCGGGCCGCTGTCTCCGAAGCCAAATACAACTGTGGTACTTAGGCGCTGGTGGAGGAGCAGTCG
Organism: Occallatibacter sp.; assembly: GCA_031296165.1. Lineage (GTDB taxonomy): Bacteria > Acidobacteriota > Terriglobia > Terriglobales > Acidobacteriaceae > Telmatobacter. The sequence goes on from JARLGF010000130.1 coordinate 7,267, forward strand.
ACGGAACTCTGGAAATATCGCCCAAATCGGAGGATACTGTTTCCATGGCAACGCAGCCCGCTTTCGACCATCCCGTCTCCGTCGAGGAATATCTTGCGACGGTCTTCGAGCATGACTGCGAGTATGTGAACGGAGTCATCGAGGAGCGCGACTTGGGCGAGTTCGAGCATGCCTTCCTGCAGGGAATTTTGGCGACATTCTTCAATAACCACCGTTCAGAGTGGGGAGTTATTTGTCTTCCTGAGCAGCGGGTACAGACGCAGCGCGACCATTTTCGCGTGCCAGACATTACAATTCTTCGCCCTGGCGCACCACGTGAGCACATCCTGACGCATCCACCTCTGCTGGTGATTGAGATTCAGTCGCCGGAAGACACATTGCGCCGTACTGCTGCCAAGGCCACTGAGTATAACGCCTTTGGAATTGAGCATGTTTGGATCATCGACCCCACGGCGCGCGTGGGCTATCGCGGCACGGCATTCGGCCTGGAACTCGCCCGCTCCGGTGAACTTACGATTCCCGAAACTCCCATCCGCCTTGTGCTTGCGGACCTGTTTGCGGAATTGGACCAAGTGTAAAGCCAAAATATACCTGGATTTCACCGGACCCGAAGCGGCCGGGTGCCCTGTCCATTTCACAGTTTCATCGTGAAATGGGTGGGATACCACGAACCCCACCCCGCGAGTCTTTATGTTTCCTGTTCCCTGTCTTGCAGATAATTACCCTCTCCGGGCGCACAATCGTTTCAGAGTGATTTTTTTGAGGCCCAGGGATCGATTTCCGGAAGGAGCAGGGGCCTTCAGACCCCTGGATCTCAGCCGCCTTTTCCGGACCTGAAGGACATGCCCCTGAAGGCCTTCTCAACCCGGAGCAAACGGTAAAAATCCCATATTGAGGTATGATAACCTCCAGAAACGCCCCAAAAGCGTCCATAACTCCTTTGTTATCTAATTTTTGATAGATAACTCCTTTAGAATCTAATTTTTGCAGCGGTACCCCCTTCGTATCTCGTTGAAACTGGAGAACATGACTAAAAACATAGGGGGGGAGGGGGTAGGGGTAATCAAATAATCAACAGCCCCCCCCACCCCTGGGCAGCCTGAAGTACCCGTTCGAGCCGTTTCGGAATTGATAGAAAGCGAAGCCCGAAAGCTCTGCCGGCGCTCCCCATCGGGAAGAATCGGCAACAGCCGCCGGCGAAGTTGATTGCCAGGCCAGTGCCGCTGGTGGAGAGGCGGACGACGGAACTCCAGCAAGTAACCCGGACCGCGCTATTTCCTGTCCAGCCGCAGATCGATCGCTGGATTGGGGATGGTATTGGAGGAGTGCATCATGCCGCATGGCGGATGGAGCAGAAAACGGAGCGTGCCATTTTGATCCTCGAATGCCAGCCCATATTCGGATGCTCCTTTGTACTCACCCCACGACTTGGGGACTTCGGCTATGCAGGTGGCTCCGGAGCTGAGTTCGTCCTCGGCATGAACCGGCCGAACCGGAACATACCTCTGAATCGCAATGCCGCAAAGCATCCCGGCTATCAGCATCAGCACGCTCTGAAATCTCTTCATCTGTTCTCCTGGCAACAACTTACCGCACAGCTCAATCGACGCAGACAAGGCGCCATCTGCTCAAGGATTCAGGCAAGGTCACAACAATGGTAACCATTCAGTTCAACTGGATTCAGGGATGGAGCGCTTGTTCAAGCGCTCCGCCGTTTATGCGTTGATCGCCATTCCCTCGACGGCTCCGTAGGCATCGAGCAGCGATTCGGCCAGCGTCGGATGGGCGTGGATGGCGAACATCATCTCCTCGACCGTTCCTTCCAGTTCCAGCACGGCGACCGCTTCCGCAATCAGCTCCGTAGCCTCCGGACCCAGGATGTGCACGCCCAGAATCTCGCCGTACTGCGCGTCCGCGACGATCTTCACAAAGCCGTCGTGGCTGCCCACAATGGTGGCCTTCGAGTTGCCCGCAAACGGGAACTTGCCCACCTTCACCGTATAGCCCTTTTCCTTGGCCTGTGCCTCGGTCAGTCCCACCGAGCCTATCTGCGGCTCGGTGTAGGTGCAGCCGGGAATGCGGTCGCGGCGGATGGGGCGGAATGTGCGGCCGGCAATCTTGGCCACGGCCACCATTCCGGCCATCGCGCCCACGTGCGCCAGTTGCGGCAATCCGGCCACAATGTCGCCGATGGCAAAGACGCCCGGCTCCGCCGTTTCCTGCGCTTCGTTCACCTTGATCAGGCCGCGCTCCAGCTCGGCTTTGGTCTTCTCAATGCCGATGTTCTCCGTCCGGCCCGCGCGTCCGACCGCCACAAGAACCTTCTCGGCTTCCTTCACCTGGGTCTTGCCGTTGGCGTCGGTAAAGGTCACCTTCACGCCGCTCTCGGTCTTCTCTACCTTCTCAACCCGTGCCCCGGTATTCACGTCGATTCCGCGCTTCTTGTAGAGCCGCGTCAGCTCCTTTGAAATCTCCTCGTCCTCCACCGGAACCACGCGCGGCAGGAACTCGACAATCGTGACTTCCGTCCCGAAGCTGCGGAAGATGGAGGCAAACTCCATGCCCACCGCGCCCGCTCCAATCACAATCAGCGACTTCGGCGCCTGCTCCATGGACAGAATCTCGATGTTGGTCAGGATGCTGTTGTCCGCCGTCAGCCCCGGCAGCATTTTGGCCTCGGACCCCGTGCCCAGGATCACGTTCTTCGCCTGCACCTGCGACACTGCTTCACCGCTGGTGACTTCAACCGTATGCACTCCGTTCGCTGCAGGCCCGGTCAGCCGCCCATAGCCCGCAATCACGGCGATCTTGTGCTTCTTCATCAGGAATTCCAGGCCCTTCACGTGCTTGGCGATGATGCCGTCCTTGCGCTTGAGCACCGCGGCCCAGTCCAGCGTCGGCGTACCCATGCCCCCAATCCCAAATTCTGCCGCATGTTTCAGGTGGTCCCAGATTTCGGCGTTGAATAGGAGAGCCTTGGTGGGAATGCAGCCCACGTGCAGGCAGGTGCCGCCCAGTTTGTCAGTCTTCTCGATCAGGGCGACTTTCAGCCCGTACTCCGCGCCGCGAATGGCCGCCGTATACCCTGCCGGCCCTCCGCCGATGATCGCCACGTCGTAAATTGTCTCTGCCAAGGGAAACTCCGTTCCGGGACGCTCGCTTCTGGCTGCGCCGCCCTACCAATGCTTAGTTTATATGGACGCCATGTTTCACCCGAATTCAGAGAAGTCTGGCCTGCACCAGATAGATGGCTGCGCGCACTGTCTCCGGCCCATCGCCGAAGTCTTCGATCCAGTGCACCTCCGGCTCGCGCCGGAACCATGTCAGTTGCCGCTTGGCGTAGTTGCGGTGCCCCTGTTGAGCGGCTTGAATCGCCTCGTCAATATCCAAAGACTCCCGCAGCACGCGAAGTGCCTGGCGGTAGCCGAGCGAGTCCAGCGCCTTGACCGGACCGTACTGCTCCAGCAGTCCGCGCGTCTCCTCGACCAGGCCCGCGGCAAACATGGCGGCTGCCCGCCGGTTTAGCCGGTCATACAACGCTTGCCGCGGCGGATTCAGCCCAATGCGCAGCAGCCGGAAGCCTGTGAGCGGGTCGCGGGCCAGGGCCTGATTCTCCAGAACCTGCGACAGAGGTTTCCGCGCCGCCAGGCAGACCTCGATGGCCCGAATCAGCTTGGGTGCATCGTTGGCGTGGATACGCGCGGCTGAGGCTGGGTCCAGTCTGCACAGAACACGGTGCAGCCAGCCCTCCCCAAGCCTCTTGCGGCTCCGCTCCAGCCGCGCCCGCAATTCCGCTTGCCGCTCCGGCCCGGCAAACAGCCCTTCGGTCAGCGCCCGCAGATAAAGCCCCGTACCCCCGGTCACAATCGGTAGCCGTCCTCGGGCTGCAATCTCCCACAGCGCCGTCCGCGCCTGACGGCTATATTCGCCCGCGGTAAACGGCTGGTCCGGGTCGGCCACGTCGATGAGGTGATGCGGCAGACGCGTCCGTTCTTCTGCTGTTGGTTTGGCGGTGCCCAGGTCCATGCCGCGGTAAACGGCCACCGAGTCGCAACTGACAATCTCGCCGCCGAACCGCTCGCCCAGTGCCAGAGAAAGCGCCGTCTTGCCGCTCCCCGTAGGGCCGAGGAGCAGAACGGCCAGCGGAGCCGGGCTCTCATCCAAAGAGCTGCCCGGCGCAGTTCCGGCAGTCAGAGCATCTGCCGCGGCACAGCCGCCGTTCGCCGTTCGCGCAACGCTCACGGCCGCCACCATCCGGACGGAAAGATCCACTTCGGGTCAATGTGGAAGAGCCACCAGACCAGAATCGCCGCCGCCACCAACAAAACACCAAAGACCTGGTTGCGCCGGTAGACCCGCATCAGTTCGTCGCGGCGTGCCTTCTCGGCAACCTGTTGGAAGTAGGGCTTGATGCGAGTCTGCACCATCGCGCGTTTCCCCCGTAGCACCTGTGTCCGGCTTCCCGGATCACCACGCATCAGTATAGGGGACAGGACATTTGACTCATGGCCCTCCTGCCCCCGGTTTGACTTCCCAACCCCAGTTTGCTCAGATTACCTTTCGGGAATATGGCAGGAAAAGGAAGAGCAGGGAACAATAATGAAAGTCTTGATTCTGGGTTCGGGAGGCCGGGAGCATGCGCTGGCCTGGGCGGTAAAGCGGAGTAAGCGAGTCACGGAAGTGGTGTGCGCACCGGGCAATGGCGGCATTGCCCAGGTGGCCCGCTGTGTTCCTGTGGACCTGAAGGATCTGGACGCGATGGTCCGTCTGGCGGTGGACGAGCAGCCCGGCCTGATCGTCGTGGGCCCCGAGCTGCCGCTTTCTCTGGGCATTGTGGATGCCTTGCAGGAGCACGGCCTGCGCGTCTTTGGTCCGACCCGCGCCGCGGCCATGCTGGAGAGCAGTAAGAGTTTTGCCAAGCGCTTTTTGCAGCGGCACAACATTCCCACGGGCAAATACGCCGTCTGCAACACCGCGGCCGAGTTTGAAGAAGCCATTGAAATGTTTCACGCCCCCCTGGTGGTCAAGGCCGACGGTCTGGCCGCCGGCAAAGGCGTGATCATCTGCCACTCGCGCCAAACGGCTATCGAGGCAGCGCAGGGCCTGTTCACCGGCGCGATGCTGGGTGCTGCTGAGCAGCAGGTGGTAATCGAGGAGTTTCTCGAAGGCGATGAGATCAGCTTCCTCTGCCTGACGGACGGCAAACATGTGGCGCCGCTGGCTCCCGCCCAGGACCACAAATGCATCGGCGAAGGCGACACCGGCCCCAACACCGGCGGCATGGGCGTTTATTCCACCGATGCGATGCTGGATGAGGGTATGAAAGAGTGGATTCTGCGCCACATCGCCGAGCCCACGGTGCGCGGCATGGCCCAGGAAGACACCCCCTTCACCGGCGTGCTCTACTGCGGCCTGATGATGACCGCGCGCGGCCCCCAGGTGCTGGAGTTCAACGCCCGCTTCGGCGATCCGGAGACGCAGGCCATTCTGCTGCGCCTTGAAAGCGACCTGGTGGAGGCGCTGGAAGCCTGCATTGACGGACGGCTGGGTGAAATTGAAATGCGTTGGTCCCCCGGCGCCTCAGCCTGCGTGGTGGCCAGTTCGGCCGGCTATCCGGGCAGCTACAAGACCGGATTCCCGATCTCCGGGCTGAGCGCTGCCGCCCAGATTCCGGGGGTACAGGTCTTCCATTCCGGTTCATCGCGCGTGGGCGGCCAGCTTCTCACGGCTGGAGGCCGCGTTCTAGGCGTCACCGCTGCCGCGCCTTCGCTGGAACAGGCCCTGGCGCTCGCCTACAAAGCTATGGCGGAGATTGAATTTGAAGGAATCTACTATCGCCGCGACATCGGCCATCGCGCACTGAGGAAGAAGCCATGACACCTGCCATCACTCTGCAAGAGTTGCTTGTCTGGAGCAAGGAGTCCTCCGATTTCTGGCATGAGCACCTGCTAGCGAATCCTTCGCTGCTGGAGCTGCCCTGCAGCATCGGCGGAACCAGTAACGTGCAAGGGTTTGTGCGCCACATCTGGGCGGTGGATCTGCGCTGGAGCCAGCGCATTGCCGGGCTGCCGGAGTTACCCCGGGAAGATGTGCCCGCCGGTCCACTGGACGCACTCTATGGCCTTCATCAACAGGCAGTCCAAATCTTCAGTGCGCTCCTGAATGACCCCGCCCAGGACTGGGACGCAATCAAGGCGCTGGAGTACGATTGGCTGCCGGCTCATGCGCGAACGGCTTCACGGCGCAAGCTGATGGCGCACGCGCTGTTTCACAGCCAGCGCCATTGGGCGCAGTTAGCCACCCTGGTGCGAGAGGCCGGTTTCCCCGTGAAATTCCCAGGAGACTTACTCTTCAGTTCTGCTCTGTAGGCGTTTCCGGCTCGGGCCGGGCGTCCTCAGCCGGCTTGGATGGGAAAGCCGGTTGTGGCTTGGGCTGCTTCTGGAAACAGGAGCGGCACAAAACCGGCCTGCCCTGGGTCGGCTTGAACGGAACCGTGGTTTCCGCACCGCACGCCGAACAGGCTGTCCGGGTTTCGGGACGAACCCGGGCGCCCCCGCTGCTGCGCTTCGCCTTGCACTGCTTGCAGTGCTTGGGATCGTTCTTGAATTGTTTATCGTAGAAGAAAAGCTGTTCGCCGGCAGTGAATACGAACTCGGCGCCACAGTCGATGCACTTCAGGATTCTGTCAGTAAATTCCATGGCCGGCTTCCCAAAGAAGGGTAACTTCTTGAAATCGGCCATGACTCAGAAAACTTGCCGGTCCCGCTTCCCTATCTTTGTTCGTGAAACCACAACAAGGGCCCGGCCGCTCTAAACTCAGCGGCTATTACGGTGTCTTTCAGGTACGCCGGAAAGATACGGATAAAGCTACCACAGAATCCTCACACTTAGCGATGAAACCAAATAAAAAATCGCGACAGGCCGCCCAGGTCTTGCTTGGGTTGTCTGGTAACTCCCACTTATTCTATGCAGGAGCTATCGGAGCGGCGCGTGTCGCGATTTTGTTTTTAAAACTAGTCCTGCTCTTTGCGAGCCTTCTTGCGATTCCGCTTGCGCGCCAAAGCTGCCTTGACGCGTTTCTTCTCACCGGGCTTCAGGTAGTAGGAGTGACGTTTGACTTCCTTGATGATGTCTTCCTGCTGTACCTTCCGCTTGAACCGGCGAAGAGCATTTTCTAGCGGCTCGCCTTCTTGTACGCGAACCTCTGCCAAAAAATCCCACCTCCAAACCTGCCAACGGGCTTCTCTAGGATACTCGAAACAGGCGAATTATGGTACCGGCGCTCTTTCTGTTCCGGGGATTGTGCACCAATTTGTGTGCTATTTCTGGATAAATCCTTTCAAAATCCTCTTCGGACGCGCGTGGAGCATTTTCTTTTACACTCACTGTGAGGGGTTCCCCGCGTCCCTCGGGAGGTTGCAAACCCATGATCCGCAGCTACCAAGGCCGCGTGCCCCAGGTTCCCGCCAGTTGCTACGTCGATGTTTCCGCCCAGCTCATCGGCGATGTCGCTCTCGGCGAGCACTCCTCGGTGTGGATGAACGCCGTACTCCGCGGCGATGTCCACTCGATCCGCGTCGGCGCCAACTCGAACGTCCAGGACTGCGCCGTGCTCCACGGCCAGCGCAATCTTTATCCGGTGATCGTGGGTGACTGGGTAACCATCGGCCACAATGCAACCGTCCACGGCTGCGTGGTTGAGGACACCGTGGTCATCGGCATGGGCGCCAGGGTACTGAATAACTGTCGCATCGGCGAGGGCTCCATCATCGCCGCAGGCTCAGTTGTCCCCGAGCAGACAATCGTTCCGCCGCGCACTCTGTGGGCCGGCGTTCCCGCAAAACTCCGCCGCGAACTCGGCGACAAGGATCGCGCCCTGATCCTGGAATATGCAAAGAATTACCTGGACTATGTGGATATTTACCTGAAAGAAACAGCTAACTAAGGTGTAATGGCGGCAGAATCTCCCCATGGCGGACAAGGATCGGAAGCAGGAAGGTCTTAATTACTGCACTAATAACATATGTGATAACTATGTGCTTGGATGCTGATAACTCAGGCGATGCTTTCAGCCGCCTGCATGAGCGCTTCGCTGGCATTTCCGGCCACGCGCAGTAACTTCCGGTTCTTTGCTTTCAAAAATCCCGCCTCAACCGCAGTGTCCAGAAAAGCCAGCAGCCCATCCCAGTAGCCGGCTGTATTGATGAGGATGCAGGGCTTGGCGTGTAGCCGCAACTGCGCCCAGGTCACCGCCTCCAGCAGTTCTTCCAGAGTTCCGTAGCCGCCCGGCAGGACGAGAAACGCATCGGCTAGCTCGGCCATGCGCGCCTTGCGCTCATGCATGGTGGAAACCAGTTCGAGCTGGGTCAGCCCGTCGTGGGCAATCTCCTTGCCTGCCAGCACGTCGGGCAGCACGCCAATCACTTCGGCGCCCCCGGCCAGGGCCGCATCGGCCACCGCGCCCATCAGCCCTACGCAGGCTCCGCCATACACCAGTCCAAGCCCCGCATCGGCAATCGCCGTACCCAGCGCCGTAGCTTCGGCGCGAAATGCAGGATTGTTTCCATCGGCCGATCCACAGTACACGGCCACGCGGCGTGAAATCTTCCTTTGCACTGTCATGATGATTCAAGGATAACGTGACGGCTGCGGGCCTATTTCAGTTCCAGGTATGCCGCCGGGGTGAGAATTGCAATTCCCCGGAAGGGGGCGAGTTCCAGCAAGTCGCGGTTGCCGGTCACAATCCCATCGGCGCGGCCATGCACAGCTACTTCCAGAAACTTGTCGTCCCTGGGGTCCCGGCAGGCGCGAATGGAAGGTGGGTTGGAAATATGCAGGGAAATTTCTGCGATCTGGACAAGATACGGATCAATCTTTCCAGGCTGGATGTAGCGGGCCAGCTTCGGGTGTCGAAGTACCCTTCGCAACTCCTCCAAAGTGGCGGTTGACACCAGTGTGATCGCCTCACTCCAGGCCCTCCCTACTGCTCGGCCCGGCGTGGATTGTGCACGAATCAGCCTGCTCACATAGACGTTCGTATCAACAACGATCCGCTGCCTCATCCCTTGTTAGCCAGCAGTTGCTCAAGCAGCCCGTCTGTCATCCCCTGAGACTCGGCATACCGGCTGGTTTCCTCAGTAAAGCGCAGCAACTCCTGAACTCGCATCTGGCGGATCTTTTCATATTCTTCCGCTGACACCAGCACCGCAACCTCCCGCTCATGGCGCTGAATCCTTACCGGCTCGCGTTGCGCTGCATCCACCATGGCGGCAAAGTTCTGTTTGGCGTGTGTTGCGGAGACAGTAGGCATAGCAATAGTCTATCAAAATTGTACAATTTGTACAAAATAGACAAATTGTACAATTTTCATCTCCCTCATTCTGGCTCCTTCCGTGCCCGTTCCGCCAACCCAGCCCCTCTCCCAAACGGTACACTGAATCAAGGACCCTTCCCCCGGACGTTTGCCTTGCAGCCGCTTATTGACAACCTGAATCCCGAACAGCGCGCAGCCGTTGAGACAACCGAAGGTCCCCTGCTGATCCTGGCCGGAGCTGGTTCCGGAAAAACCCGCGTCATTACCAGCCGCATTGCCTGGCTTATCCAGGAAAAAGGCGTCGCTCCGGACTCCATCCTGGCCGTCACCTTCACCAACAAGGCCGCCAAGGAGATGGGCGAGCGCGTCGATCGCCTGCTCGATCACTCCTCGCTGGCCAAGCCGCTCATCGCCACCTTCCACTCCATGTGCGTGCGCATGTTGCGCCGCGACATTGAGGCCCTGAAGGTGGGCGGCGAGGGGCTGACCCGCTCCTTTGCCATCTACGACGAGAACGACCAGCAAGCCATTGTGAAGCAGATCATGAAGCGCATGGGCCTGGATACCAAGCAGTTGACGCCGCGGGCCGTGCTGGGAAAAATCTCCTGGGCCAAGAACCACATGGTCGATCCGCAAGAGTATTACCTGGGCTCGAAAGACCCCAACAGCGAGCGCATCGCCCATATCTACCAGGGCTACAAGGCCGAGCTGCGCAAAAACAACGCACTGGACTTCGACGATCTGCTGCTGGAGGCCGTACGCCTGCTCAAAGTGTCGGGCGAAGTGCGGGAGCGCTATCAGCGCCGCTATCGTTACCTGCTGGTGGACGAGTACCAGGACACCAACCGCCCGCAGTACGAGCTGATGAAGCTGTTGGCCGGAGAAGCCAAAAATGTGTGCGCTGTTGGCGACGAGGACCAGAGCATCTACTCTTGGCGGGGCGCGGACATCCGCAACATTCTGGAGTTTGAGAAGGATTTTCCCAACGCCCGCATCGTGCGCCTGGAACAGAACTACCGCTCGACGCAGGTGATTTTGGAAGCAGCCGGCGCTGTCGTGGCCAACAACCTTCAGCGCAAGGGCAAGAAGCTGTGGACCGACCGCCAGGGCGGCTCGCTGATTGGCTACTACGAAGCTCCCGACGGCGAAAACGAGGCGCTGTTCATCGCCGACCGCATTCAGAAATTCCTGCGTGAAGCGGAGGCAGACGCGTCGGGAAGCGAAGCGCACTGCGCGGTTTTGTACCGCACCAACGCCCAGTCGCGCCTGGTGGAAGAGGCCCTGCGTCGTTACAACATTTCCTACACCATGGTGGGCGGCTTTAGCTTTTACGAGCGCGCGGAGATCAAGGACCTGCTCGGCTATCTGCGGCTCATCCGCAATCCCCACGACTCCATGGCCCTGCAGCGGGTGATTAACACCCCGGTGCGCGGCATCGGCAAAACCACCATGGAAACATTGGAGCGGCTGGCGCTTGAAACCGGCCAGTCCACCTGGGAAGCACTCTCCGCCGCCATCGCCAACCGGCTCATTCCCAACCGCGCCCTCCAGGCCATCGACTCCTTCCGCCAACTCATTCTGGATGCACAGGCAATGATGGACCCCGACTTTGCCGGCAAACTCTCAGCCGATGTGGCGGCCAGCGCGGAGCAGGACGAGGACGGCGACACCGGCTTTGCGTTCGGCGCCGGCACAGACGAGGCAGAAAACCCCGACGCAGCCAGTGCCGAGTCGGCAACCAGCTTCAACTTCGGCGGCAGCGAAGACCAGATTCCGCTGCTCGACGCATCCAGCTTTTCGCCCTTTGCCGACGCGCCCAAGCGGCCTTTTCTGGTAATGCCGAAAAAGGATCGGGTGCCTCAGGCCCCGATTCCTGGCTCTCGGAAGCCGACTCAACCCGACCCCGATTTTGAATCGGACGCAGAAGAAGTCGCGGAGGATGAAAAAGGGCAGGGAATTGCCTTCCGCTCGCCCGGCGACGCCGCCACCCTGCCGGAGCTCATTAAATCTCTGATCGACCGCACCGGCTACATCAAGGCTCTTGAGACCGAAGGCTCGCCGGAGTCCTTCAGCCGCATTGAAAACCTCAAGGAACTGGTCAATGCCGCCCATGACGCCGAAGTCCGCGGCGAGACCCTGGCCGATTTCCTTGACCACGCCGCCCTGTCTTCCGATACCGACCAGTTCGACCCCGACTCCCACGTCACGCTCATGACCTTGCACGCCGCCAAGGGCCTGGAATTTCCACTGGTCTTTCTGGCCGGTCTGGAAGAGGGTTTGTTTCCCCACTCGCGCACACTCAACAACCCCGAGGAGCTTGAGGAAGAGCGCCGCCTTTGCTACGTAGGCATGACCCGCGCCATGAACACGCTCATCCTGTCGCGCGCCCACTACAGGCGGCGCTACGGCAACGATGCTCCGGAGATGAGCGTTCCCTCGCGCTTTCTTGAGGAGGTGCCCAGCCAACTGGTTGAGAATCTCAGTGGCCGCGCTCAGGCCGTGTCGTCATGGGCCACCCCCGGCTATCCCAACACCTATGGCCGTAAGTCCAGCCACTTCGGCGACTTTGCCGACAAGCACTTCAACTACGAGGATGAAAGCCAGGAAGTCTACAACCCCGCCGAGGCTGGCAAAAAGGGCTCACCCTCCAAGCCTTTTGTCGCCTCCTGGATGACCCCCAGGGCAAAGTCCGCCCCATCCATCCAGACTGCCAGTTCACTCGAGAAAAGCGCGAAAGCGCCGGAAGCGGGAGCCGTGGAAGAGCCCAACTCAATCGACAATATCGCGCGCTTTTTCGGGGGTAATGCGGGCCACGGCAAACCCGGTTCCTTTCCCCGTCCGGCTTCGGCCCATGCCGGACTAGACCAGCCCGCATCCCCCGCTGCCACCGGATTCAAGAAAGGCCAGCGCGTCCGCCACAGCAAATATGGCGAAGGCACGGTGCTCATGCGCGAGGGCGATGGCGAAGACGCCAAGCTCACCGTCATGTTCAACCGTCACGGCATGAAGAAGCTGATGGAAAAATTCGCCAACCTGCAAAAAATGTAGGCGTCCTTTCAGGCTACTCGATGCATCCTGGCCTCGTGGTGTATCGTCCAATCCGTATGGAAACTCAGAACCATGTCCCGCATCCCGCGCCTGAAGCGGAAGAGGTTTACCGCCGCTGGCTTCAATTTCTGGATGAAGAGTTCACCCGGCACAGCTCCCCGGAGCGCCGCTCGGAGATCGTGCGCGACCAGTTGACGCAGATCTACCTGGGCCGTCCCCACGGAGGCAAGCTCAACCTGACGCTTACCTCGGAGTTGCCCGGCAATGTGGGCACCCTCTCCCTGGACCCGGAAAACGTCACGCTCGAGGCCGAATACTATCCCGAAGTCGACTCCGAACGCTACAGCCAGCGCAAGCCGCTCCTCTGGTTCTGGCAAATGTTCGACCGCTCCCCCCTCGGCCTCAACCTCTGGCTGGGTCTTCGTTTCCGCGCCATGCTGGGCCGCCACATCTTTGCGCACCTTGGCACCGGAGTCAAAATCCACCAGGGAGTTGACATCACCTATGGCTACAACCTGTCCATCGGAGATGGCGTATCCATCCGCCAGCGGGTACTGTTGAACGACCGCGGCGGCATCCAAATCGGCAGCAACGCTGTCATCGGCTCCTTTGCGCGGGTTTACTCCCTCACCCACGCTCCCGATAACTTCGACGAGGTCACGTTAGTGCCTACGCACATCGGCGATGGCGCCCGCATTGGCAGCCACGCCATCATCCTCGCTGGCCAGGTCATCGCTCCCGGGGACGACGTCGGCCGCTTCCCGACGCACCGTGACTGAACCAGGGGTCTGTTCACACGACTCAGGCTTCAGGAACCCACCATGCTAACCTGAAATTTCCAGCACGTGGAGAGTTCGTTTGCAATCAAGTCGCTTCATTATTGCCGTCTTCGAGTTCGTCCTGCTTCTGTTTTCGCTCAGCGTGCATGAGTGCGCGCATGCCTGGATGGCCTCCCGCCTGGGCGACCAGACCGCACGCCTCATGGGCCGGGTTTCGCTGAATCCCATGGACCATGTGGACCCCATCGGCACTCTCCTGTTTCCCGCGCTCATCATCTTTGGCCCCTTTATCGGGCTCAGCTTTTTCAGCGGCATGTTGATCGGCTGGGCTAAACCAACCCCCGTAATCACCCGCAACTTCCGCAAAATCGTACGCGACGACAACCTGGTCACCCTGGCCGGACCGGTGTCCAACCTGCTGCTTGTCCTGGTTGCCTTTCTCGTGTTGACCGTCATTTCCGTCGCGGTTCCCGATGGCAGCCTGCTGGTTCTGTCTTCCTTCAGCGGCGGTATCGCCATGGGCGTCCCTTCCGGGCTGCAGGCGGTGGTTCTGCTCTGCACTCTGGCGATTCTGATCAATCTTTCGCTGTTCTTTTTCAATCTGCTGCCCATTCCTCCGCTCGATGGCAGCCGCATTTTGCGCAATATGCTGCCCTACAACGCCCTGCAGGTTTATGACCGGATTCCCATATGGGTCAGCTACCTGCTCATGATCTTCGTAGGCGGCACCATCCTGATGGCGCTGCTGCGCCCGGCGCTCGGCCTGGTTTACTTCGGCCTCAGCCACGTTTAACTCGGAAGAAGCACGGCCCAGCGGCTCCCGCTACAATGGAACGAGCCTTTTCAGCAGTTTCTGACAAGGCTGCATTCTCTTGGCTCTACCCCGGAATCGATTAGAAAAATGCCTGAACCTGCAATTTCATCCTCCCGCCCGCGCGTTTTAAGCGGTATGCGTCCCACCGGCAAGCTCCACCTGGGCAACTACATGGGCGCCCTGGCCAACTGGGTCAAGCTTCAAGACCAGTACGATTGCTACTTCTTCATCGCCGACTGGCACGCGCTCACCTCGGACTACGCAGACACCTCGCAGATTGCCGCCAACACCCGTGACGTGCTGCTGGATTACCTCGCCGCTGGCCTCGATCCCGCGCGCAGCGTGCTTTTTTTGCAGAGTAAGGTGCTCCAGCACGCCGAGCTCAATCTGCTTCTGGGCATGATTACGCCGCTCGGCTGGCTGGAGCGCGTGCCCACCTACAAAGAGCAGCAGGAGAACCTCACCGGCAAGGACCTGTCGAACTACGGCTTTCTGGGCTACCCGCTGCTCATGGCCTCTGACATTTTGATCTACCAGCCGCAGTTTGTCCCCGTGGGCAACGATCAAACCGCGCATGTGGAGCTGACCCGCGAGGTGGCGCGCCGCTTCAACCAGTTCTACAAGCTCGACGGCCGCGAGGTTCTGCCCGAGCCCAAGGTCCTGCTCACGCCCTCGCCCAAACTGCCCGGCACCGACGGCCGCAAGATGTCTAAGAGCTACGGCAACACCATCCTGTTGACCGATCCGGAGCCGGTGGTTCGCCAGAAGCTGAAAACCATGGTCACAGATCCGGCGCGTATCCGCCGCACGGATAAAGGCGATCCCGACGTTTGCCCGGTTGGCGACATGCACAAGGTATTTTCCACGCCGGAAACGCTCGCCAAGGTTTACGATGGGTGCCGTTCCGCCGGCATTGGTTGTATCGAGTGCAAAGGCTGGGCTGCCGACGCCCTGGTCAAGGTACTGGAACCCATTCAGATTCGCCGCGCCAGCTTCACCGGAACCCAGGTATCGGAAATCCTTGAAGATGGTTCCAACCGCGCCCGCGCCCGCGCTGAGCAGACCATGCAAGAGGTGCGCGCCGCCATGCAGATGTCGCAGGACAGCGCGGCTGGCCTGTGAACTGGAGCGTTGGTAGTTCTTATTGAAAAAGTACGGCTAGATCTGGGCCATAACACCGGCATGCCGAACGCGGATTGAGCCGCGGGGAATGCAGATGGCTGAAAAGACAATCCCGTGGTGGCGTAAGGCCCTGAATTTCGCTTTAAGCGGAATTCGCACCGGATTTGGCCTCTTTTCCCGTCCAATAAAGGAAGTTCCCGTCGAAGAGGATCGATTTTTGCAGAGGTCTGAAGCATCCAAGAAAGTAGAAGAAGCAGCATTGACCCATCAGCCTGCCAACCCGGAAGCCGTCCCCGCTGTCACTGAGATCGTGGCGGCGCAAGCTCCTGCCGCTGAACCTGTCGCTGCAAGTGATCCGGCCTCCGCACCTCACACCGAACCTGTTTCCGAACCCGCTCCCGCTGTCGAATCGCATCCCCTTCCGGTTGTTGAGCCGGTTGAAATAGCGGAGCCGATTGCAGGGCCAGCCAGCGAACCAGAAGTCGAGTCCGAGCCATCCTTGGCCGCTGAAGCAGAGCCTATCGCCGAACCCGAGCCTATCGCTGAACCGGCAGACGAGCCGGCTGCCGAAGCAGTTGCTCTCCCCGTGGAAGAACCGGTTGAAGAGATTGTCCCAACCCCGCAGCCCCTTGCCGAACAAGTAGCAGAAGAACCCGCTCCCACTGAAGAATCGCGCCCCGTTCCAGTTGTTGAGCCGCTTGAAATAGCCGAACCGATTGCAGGGCCAGCCAGCGAACCACAAGTCGAGCCCGAGCCAGCATTGGCCACCGAACCCGAGCCTGTCGTTGAACCCGAGCCTGTCGCTGAGCCGGCTGCCGACGCGGTTGCTCTCCCCGTGGAAGAACTGGTTGAAGAGATTGTCCCAACCCCGCAGCCCCTTGCCGAACAAGTAGCAGGAGAACCCGCTCCCACTGAAGAATCGCGCCCCGTTCCAGTTGTTGAGCCGCTTGAAATAGCCGAGCCGATTGCAGAGCCAGCCAGCGAACCAGAAGTCGAGTCCGAGCCATCCTTGGCCGTTGAAACGGAGCTTGTTGCCGAACCCGAGGCTGTCGCTGAGCCCGCTGCTGAAGTAGTCGATCGGACCGTTGAACTGCCGGTTGATGAGATTGAGCCGATTG
Organism: Occallatibacter sp.; assembly: GCA_031296165.1. Taxonomy (GTDB): domain Bacteria; phylum Acidobacteriota; class Terriglobia; order Terriglobales; family Acidobacteriaceae; genus Telmatobacter. Next base: position 23,461 of record JARLGF010000130.1, read on the forward strand.
CGGAAGCAGTGATCGAGCAGGAAGAAACTGAACCCCAATTGGCCGATGAAACAGAGCATGTCGCGGAAGACGAGCCAGAAGATGAGCCCGTTACCGAGGCAATCGATCTGCCCGTTGAGGCGCCGGATATAGAGATTGAATCAATTACCGAGCCGATTTTGGAGCAAGCGGAAGCCGAGCCCGAAACCGCTCCCGTTTCTGACCTACCGGTCGAGCCTCAAGCCGCTCCAAGTCCTGAGCCTCAAGCCGCTCCAACCCCGGAGCCAGCCCCGCCGCTGGTGCTCACCTCCAAGCCGATCGTTAAGATTGAGTCGCGCGACAACCAGGCCGACCTCTCGCCTTTCTCCGTAATTGTGGAGCAGGTCTACGACGGCCCTCTGGACCTGCTGCTGGATCTGATCCGCAAGCAGGACATCGACATCTACGACATTCCCATCGCCAGAATCACCGCGCAGTTTCTGGCCTATGTGAACCAGCTCAAAGCTACCGACGTTGATGTAGCCGGCGAGTTCATTTACACCGCCTCGCTGCTCATCCACATCAAGAGCAAGATGCTTTTGCCACGTTCGCCTTCCGGCCCGGACGACACCGCCGAGGATCCCCGCCGCGAACTGGTGGAGCGGCTGCTGGAGCATGAGCGCTTCAAGAATGCCGCCCAGATGCTGCAGGAAAAACAAATGCTTGAGGCTGCCACCTGGACCAATCCCGGCTTCCGCGAGTTTCAGAACGATGCTGCCGCCGAGCCGGAGATAGCCGCCGACACGGTAGACCTGGTGCGCATCTTCCGTGACATTCTGGAGCGCGCCCGCAAGCGCCCCGTCTTCAGCGTGGAAGACGACTCGGTGACCGTGGGCCAGATGATCCAGTTCCTGACCCGCAGGCTGACCATGGAAGACAAGCCCGTGGCTCTGCGCCGCCTGCTCAGTCACACCCGCTCGGAGCGGGCTCTGATTGCCATGTTCCTGGCGCTGCTGGAGTTGGTTCGCGTGCAAGCCATCCTGCTGCGCCAGGATTTGGCCTTCAGCGAGATCTTCATCAAGAAGCACACCGGCTTTGACGCTGTCATGAATCAGGGCCTGGTCAACGCGCTGGACGACTGGCGGTAGTGTTTTATTATAACAAATGTTATACTCAAAACCGGCGAGGAGGCTCCTCATGGCCACAACCACCAAAATCATCGCCATCGGCAACTCGGCCGGGATCATCCTGCCCAGGGAGATTCTGGATCGCTTGAAGGTAGAAAAGGGCGACCCGGTTTACCTTAGCGAAGTGGCTGGAAGCGTCCAGATCAGTCCCTATGATGAAGAATTCGCAGCCAAAATGGAGGTTGCCGACCGCGTACTTCGCCGCTATCGCGATGCCTTCAAAAAACTGGCCGAATAAGTGAAAGAGCCCATCTGGATTCGTGAAGTGGAAGCCCTGGCGTTTCATGCCCAGCTGATTGCTCGCTTTGGCGGTGCCAGCGGTGTCCGGGACATAAATTTGCTGGATTCAGCCCTGGCTCGTCCCAGAAACATGTTTGCCTATACCGAAAAGGCGTTGACCATGGCTGATCTGGCTGCGGCTTACGCTGTAGGCATTTCCAGCAACCATCCCTTTGTGGACGGGAACAAGAGAACGGCGATGCAGGTTGCCTTTGTGTTCCTTGAATTCAATGGATTTCCTGTAACCGCCAGTCAGGAAGAGGCATGTCTTACCTTCCTGGGCCTTGCGGCTGGCGAAATTACTGAAGCCGATTTAGCTTTCTGGTTCTCCAAGCATATTCGAGCTACATAGTGTAAGTGCATCATGGCATGGCTTCCACCCGCTCGCTCGTGTCCGATTTCCACCGCTCCAAGCACCCTTTACATCCACTTCACCCATCCGGTGTAGAATCAATACAGCAGAGCCTGTCCTTCGGGCTCACCGAGCAAACAACTGCGCAAGGATGTAGTTGTTGGGGTTTTATGGACGCCTATTTATCCGGCTCTTCTCTCTCCTGCCAAACACCATCCCCTTTGTATTTGCTATTTAGTTCTATCGCCGATCTACGATCCTGGAGGTCCAGGTGCATCCGGAGTGTTTCCGGTCGCCTCGGAATTCTCTGATGACCGAAGTAGCAACGATGGTTGAAGAGCTCCCCGTGAGCGCAAAGCAGCTTGACCACAAGATGAAAAAAGCACCCAGTCGCTCCAGTGTGCTTATTTTTCTCTGTGCGCTGCTCGGCAGCCTCGGCTACATCTGCTTCCACCTGGCCAAAGATCTTGACTCTGTAACCGTCACCAGCGTCTGGCCTTATCTGCTGCTGGGCCTGGCCCTGTTCATCGCCCTCAGCTTTGAATTCGTCAACGGCTTCCACGACACCGCCAACGCCGTGGCCACGGTCATCTACACCCACTCGCTTGAGCCGAATATCGCCGTGATCTGGTCGGGCATGTGCAACTTGGCCGGGGTGTTGCTTTCCTCCGGTACGGTGGCATTTGCCATTGTCACTCTCCTGCCCGTGGACCTGATTCTGCAGGTGAGTTCCGGCGCCGGTTTTGCCATGGTCTTTGCGCTGCTCATCGCCGCAATCCTGTGGAACCTGGGCACCTGGTGGTTCGGCTTGCCGGCCTCCAGCTCCCACACCATGGTCGGTTCCATCATGGGCGTAGGCCTGGCTAACCAGGTGCTCAATCCGCACAGCGGCACCTCCGGCCTGGACTGGGAACAGGCCATCAGGGTTCTCAAAGCGCTGCTTATCTCGCCGGTGGTGGGCTTTGGCCTTGCGGCCCTTTTGATCCTGCTGTCGAAAGCTCTTATCAAGTACCCAGCCCTTTACGAAGCGCCCAGGGAGAAAAAGCCGCCCCCGTTTCCCATCCGCGCCCTCATGGTGCTTACCTGCACCGGGGTCAGCTTCTTCCACGGCTCCAACGACGGCCAGAAGGGCATGGGCCTCATCATGCTCATCCTCATCGGCACCGTGCCCACAGCTTACGCGCTCAACCACGCCGTCAGTCCCATGGAGATACAGAGCTTCATCGCCGCTTCCGAACAGGCCGGCCATATCCTCGACCGGCACGTTGACCCCAAAGGCATCCTCGGCCCCGATGCCCGCGAAGAAGTCACCGAGTACATTCGCACCAAGCAGTTGCAACCGGACACAATTCTGGCGCTCCGCGAACTTGTGGAAGACCTGAACCATGAAGTGGCGCTCTATAAAGTGTTCAAGTCGGTTCCGGCCAAGGATCAGACCAACATCCGCAACGACATGTACGTGGCCAGCGAAGCCATTCGCCTCATGCAGAAGAACCGCAACCCGGCCTTTACCGCAGACGAAAACGCCGCCCTCGCCAATTACAAGACCAAGGTCGACAAGTCCACCAAGTTCCTCCCCGACTGGGTCAAAGTGGCCGTGGCGCTTGCCTTGGGCCTGGGTACCATGGTCGGCTGGAAGCGCATTGTGGTTACCATCGGCGAAAAAATCGGCAAGGAGCATCTGACCTACGCGGAAGGCGCCTGCTCCGGGCTCGTCGCCATGGCCACCATCTTCGCCGCCGACAGGTTTGGTCTCCCTGTAAGCACGACGCATGTCCTCAGCTCCGGCGTGGCGGGCACCATGACCGCCAACGGCAGCGGACTGCGCATGTCCACTATCCGCAACATTGCCGCGGGCTGGGTCTTGACGCTTCCTGCCGCCGCGCTGCTCTCTGGCTTGCTCTACTGCCTCTTCCGCGCCATCTCCTGAGCCGTCCGGCGCCCGGTCGCCGGGTAGAAATTACCTGGTTACATGTAAAGAATCTACAGCGGCAAACTCTTCCGCAATGACCGTCCCCTTCATTCTCAACAAGCTGCAACTTGGCCTTTGAAATGCTCCTTGAAAGCTGCCTGCCTGACAGAGCGGCATGGGCATCTGGCAAAAACAGGAGGATAAGGACATGCCACTCCAGCCTTCAGCTTTGATTGAGAACAGTTCGCAGGCGTCTCCGGCGAGGCATCGCTACCGAGCAATTCCGCGGTTGGCAGCCTCTCCGGAAAGTCCAGAGAGAGCCCGCCTCGACCACGAACTGCCAAGCCAGATACTGGCCTACGCGCAGCGCTATGACATGCAGACCGGACTGATGAACTATCGGTCGTTTCAGGAGTCGCTGGCCAGGCTATTGCAGAACGGTCCACCCGGCCAGCAGGTGGCGCTGCTTTGGATTGAGATCCTCAGCCTGCGCCGGGCGTTCACCCTCTATGGCTCCAAAGGAACCGGCGAACTGGTGCAGCATGTTGCGCAATCCCTGCGTTCCGCCCTCGATTCCGGCATGTTGGTAGGCCGCTTCAACGACGGATGCTTCCTGGTCGCGCTCGCAGCCTCCAAATCCGCCACATCCTGCAAGCGGCGTATTCAGGCCGTTGTCGATTCAATTTTGCCCACATGCATCCCCGGCTCGCATACCAGGCTTGAAGTCGCCTCGGGCGTCGCCTTTTGCCCTTCTGACGCACAGTCGCCCGAAGGCCTGGTGCGTTTTGCCGGCCTCGCAGCCAGTTGCGCCGCCGCCGTCATGAGCCCCTCCGTATTGCCCTTCCGCTCCAACATGCACCGCCACCTCCTGCGCAGCCATCGCCTTGAAGCGGAGATGCACAAAGGCCTCGACCAGGGGCAATTCCACAATGTTTACCAACCCAAAGTAAACCTTGCAACAGGTGAAGTGCTGGGTGCAGAAACGCTCATTCGCTGGAATCATCCCAGGTGGGGCTTCATCCCGCCCTGCACCTTCATTCCCATTGCCGAACAGTCCAATCTGATTCACCGCATCATGGATTTCAATTTGCGCACCGCGCTCAAGGACGCGCAAAGCTGGCGCGGACAGGGCTTGTCCATGCCCTTGATTAGCGTCAATGCCTCCGCCGTCAATCTCCGCCATGACGCCTTTGTCCCCTCCGTACGTGCTCTTCTCGCCGAGTTGCCCATCGCTCCCACAAAGCTGGAACTGGAGGTGACTGAGTCGGTGCTCTTTGAAGACGAGGAGTTGTTTGCCTCCCGTGTCAGGCAGTTAAAGACGATGGGCGTCCGCATCGCCATCGACGACTTCGGCACCCGTTACACCGGCTTCAATGTGCTCAGGAATCTGCCCCTGGACACAATGAAGATCGACCAGTGCTTCATCCACGGCATCGACCGCTCCCCCAAGATGCTTTCCCTGTGCCAGACCATCGTGGCCATGGCGAAGCAATTGAAAATGCGCACGGTGGCTGAGGGCGTGGAGGAACCGGCTGAGATGGAGGCGCTGCAACAGATCGGTTGCGATGCGGGACAGGGGTATTTGTTTCAGCGGCCGGTGCCGGCCACTGAACTGGCTCAGTTCCTGAGCGGATGGCAAACGCAGATGTTGGCCTACAAATTCGACCCCGCCCGCGAAACGCCCGTTTACGTCGCTGCCGTGAGATCGTAATCCAGCGCCTGCCATGAGTGAGGTCGAAAGACCTCGATTTTTTTTAACCTGTGAATCCCTCCACTCGATCCGCGCACTCATCCATCCTTGCGCATCCTCACTCTTCCGCCGATCCAGCGCGTCCTTTTTCCCTGCGCCGCATAACCTCCTCTGCGCACATGCATGAATCTTCAACAACGATTCATGCCCCATTCATCCGCATCGTCTATCCCTGAATGAAGCCATGCTTTGCTTCTCAGGGCGTGGCCGTACCTGCATCCATTCCACCTCCCGGAGCCTTTCCATGTCCGATATGGCGACAACCATTTCAGGCCGTCCGCCCGCTTCAACCCTGCTCGACAAAAAAATGAACAAAACCCACGCCGTGGTCAGTGGCGTTGCGGTTGTGGGAGCGCTGGTCGTCGGCATAGGCTTCATCGCCGTCCACATCGCCCAGGACTTCTCCGGCGTCGCTGTCAGCAGCATCTGGCCCTACCTGCTGCTGGTCCTGGCTCTCCTCATCGCTCTCGGCTTTGAATTCGTCAACGGTTTCCACGACACTGCCAATGCTGTGGCCACCGTTATTTACACCCACTCCCTCGAACCCAACATCGCCGTCGTCTGGTCCGGACTATGCAATCTCTGCGGCGTTCTTGTCTCCTCCGGTACCGTGGCCTTTGCGGTTATCACGCTGCTCCCTGTCGAGCTGATCCTCCAGGTCAGCGCGGGTGCCGGCTTCGCCATGGTCTTCGCCCTGCTCATCGCCGCCATCCTCTGGAATCTCAGCACCTGGTGGTTCGGCCTGCCGGCCTCCAGTTCCCACACCATGGTCGGCTCCATCATCGGCGTCGGCGTAGCCAACCAGTTGATGAGCGTCCATTCCGGCACCTCCGGCGTGGATTGGGAACAGGCCACCAAAGTATTCAAGGTGCTGCTCATCTCCCCGCTCATCGGCTTCGGCGCTGCAGCCTTGCTGTTCCTCGCTTCCAAATGGCTCATCAAGTACCCCGCCCTGTATGAAGCTCCCAAAAATGCCGAGCCGCCACCGTGGCCCATCCGCATGTTGCTGATTCTCACCTGCACCGGCGTCAGCTTCTCTCACGGCTCCAACGACGGCCAGAAGGGCATGGGCCTCATCATGCTCATCCTCATCGGCACCGTGCCCACCGCCTACGCGCTCAACCACGCCGTCAGCGCGCGCGACGCGCAGGACTTCATCGCCGTTTCGCAGCAGACAGGCCACATTCTCGACAGCCATGTCAACCCCAACGGCGTCCTTGGCTCCGACGCCCGCGCTGAAGTCACCGACTACATCCGCACCAAGCAGGTTCAGCCGGACACGGTTCTTGCCCTCCGCGAACTGGTTGAAGACCTCAGCCACGAAGTGAGCCTCTACAAGGAGTTCAAAGCGGTTCCTGCCAATCAGCAGACCAACGTCCGCAATGACATGTACGTGGCCAGCGAAGCCATCCGCCTCATGCAGAAGAACCACAACCCGGCCTTCACCGCGGACGAGAACGCCGCCCTCGCCAACTACAAAAGCAAAGTCGACAAGGCCACCAAGTTCATTCCCGTCTGGGTCAAGGTTGCCGTCGCCCTGGCGCTTGGCATGGGCACCATGGTCGGCTGGAAGCGCATCGTCGTCACCGTGGGCGAAAAAATCGGCAAGGAGCACCTGACTTACGCCCAGGGTGCCTGCGCCGAACTGGTGGCCATGTGCACAATCTTTGCCGCCGACAACTTTGGCCTCCCCGTCTCCACCACACATGTCCTCAGCTCCGGCGTGGCCGGCACCATGGCCGCCAACCGCAGCGGACTGCAGGTATCCACCATCCGCAACATTGCCGCGGCCTGGGTTTTCACCCTCCCCGCCGCGGCGCTGCTCTCCGGCTCGCTCTTCTGGGCTTTCCGCCAATTTACCCACTGAGAATGGGCTTTCAAACTGCCTTGCAGGGCGTCCGGCAACCCCCGGACGCCATTTTTTTCTGAGCTTTGCACCCGCCTTGAGCCTCAATGCGCACACAGTCTTCCGCAATATCCGGTACGATACTGGAGGTACCTATTGCAGAATGAGTCTCAAAGCCAAGCTGGAAGCTGTCATTTACGCCGCGGAGGAGCCGGTCACCCTGACCCAGCTCGCCGCCCTTTTTGCCGCCGACGCCCTCGAGTGGAAGGCGGAGCAAGACGCCGCGTCTGCCGAACAGGCCGACGAGACGGCCAACCAGGACACGGTTGCCACCGAGCCCCTGCTCAACGAGACGTTCGACTACAACGAGACGGACCAGGCCGAAGCCGTTCCTGCCCCGCCTGAACCCTCCGGTAGCTCCGAACCCGCCCCCGAGGTAAACCCGGAGGACGAGGTAAACCCGGAAACCGGTACTGAGGCTGAAACCGGCCCTGAAGCCGAGTCCGGCGCCGAACCTGACGCGACTGAGGAAACCGGTCCCGAGGCCCACGCGGACGCCGAAGCGCTCGCCGCTCAGGAAGCCAAACGCCAGGCTCGGCAACGCGACCGCGAGGTCCGCGCCATTCTCCGGCAACTGCTCGACGAGCTGATCGCCAACTATGCCGCCGACAGCCGCGGCGTGGAAATCCGCGAAATCGCCGGCGGCTACCGCATGGCCACCAAGCCTGAATGCCACGACGCGGTCCGGCTTTTCGTTAAGAGCCTCAAGCCCGCGCTCAGGCTCTCGCTTCCCGCTCTGGAAACACTGGCCGTGGTTGCCTACAAGCAGCCGGTCACCGCGCCTGAAGTCAATGAGATTCGCGGCGTCGATTCCTCTGGCGTCTTCGGCTCGCTACTGGCGCGCAAGCTCATTGCCACGGCCGGCCGCAAGCCGGTCATTGGCCGCCCCATTCTTTATAAAACGACCCGCGAATTTCTTCTCCGCTTCGGCCTCAAAGACGTCTCCGAACTGCCCTCGATGGAGGAGTTTGAAAAAATGGCGGCCCTTGAGCTCGAAGAACCGGAAGTTGTCTCCGAAGGTGAATCCGCTCCGGAGATTCGTCAGGATTCAACCCCGGAAAGCCCGGAACCGGAAAACCAGGAACTGGCTGAGTCCGACGATCAGCCCGGGGAGGAATTCTATCCCCCGGAACAGGAATCCTCTGAACCCACCGAGACCGCCGGGACGGCGGCCAGCAACGAACCCCACCCCCCCGCGGAGGCAGCGCCTGCTGCGCCTCCCGCCACCGAGCAGGCAGAAACCGAGAATTCCCCCCATGACTGATGAACCTAACGATCAAATTGAACCTGAATCGGCCGTTCCAGAACTAGCCGCCGCACCCAAAGCCAAAAAGCCTAGAGTCACGAAGCCCAAAACAGCAAAAGCCAAGACGGCAACACCGAAAGCGACAGCGCCCAAGGTCAGGAAAGTTAAGCCCGTCAAGGCAGAAGATCCAGTCGGAGACGTGAGCGACGGCGAAGCCGCTACAGCCGCGGAACCCGTAGCTGCGGCTGAACCTGAAGCCCAGTCTGAGCCGGAAGCTGCGGTTGAAGCCGCGCCTCAGGCCGTTACCGAAGCTGAAATCGAGGCCGCCGAAGACCCGGCTGAAACAAATACTGAGGCTGAATCCGATGAAGATGAGCCGGAATTCACGCCCCAGCCGCGTCCTCCCGCCAAGCTCGAGCGCCTGCAGAAGATTCTGGCCCAGGCCGGCGTCGCCAGCCGCCGCAAGGCGGAGGAGATGATCGAGCAGGGCCGCGTGCAGGTAAACGGCAAAATTGTCACCGAACTGGGCACCAAGGCCGACGCCGGCCGCGACCACATCCGCGTGGACGGCAAGCTGCTGCAAGGGGCCGAGCGCCTGCGCTACTTTATCCTCAACAAACCAAAGGGCTTCGTCACCACGGTCAAGGATCCCGAGGGCCGGCCCACGGTGATGCAGTTCTTTGAAAAGATGCGCGAGCGGCTTTATCCCGTCGGTCGCCTGGACTACATGAGCGAAGGCCTCCTGCTGGTCACCAACGACGGCGAACTCGCCAACAAGCTCACCAAGGCCTCCTCCGGCGTGGAAAAGACCTACCTGGTCAAGGTTGCAGGCCAGCCCACCGAGGCGGAATTGGACATCCTGCGCGGCGGCGTGGCCATTGAGCGCGGCAAGCCCGGCTCGGCCCGCGTACGCACCTCGCCAGCCCGCATTCGCCAGGTCCGCCAGGGCGACAATCCCTGGTATGAAGTCATCCTCATTGAGGGCCGTAACCGCGAACTGCGCAAGATGTTCGAGGAGGTCGGCCACTTCGTCGAAAAAATTCGCCGCGTAGGCTATGGCCCGCTGGTCCTGGACCAGGAACCGGGCAACCTGCGCGAATTGCAGCCTGAAGAGTTGGCTGCCCTGCGCCAGGTTGCCGAGGGCAAGGCGCGCACTCCCAAGTCAAAGGAAGTTCGCCGCCGCAACGCCCTGGACGCTGCCGGTTTGCCCACCGTGGCGCCCCGTCCCACCATTCATCCGCGCCCGGCAAAGCCCTTCGTTGCCAAGCCGTTTGAAGAGCGCTCCGCCGCAACCGACCGCCCCGGCGAGTTCCGCCCCAAAAAGTCTTTCGGCACAGACAGGCCCGCACGCTCCACCGGCAGGGATTTCCGTCCCGCCGCCGGAAGAACCCCAGACCGCGGACCGGCCCGCCCGGATGACCGTTTCCGCCGCGATGCCGGCACAGGCCCGGCAAAGTTCGGCTCTCCGCGGCCAACCGGCCGCCCGGCAGCGCGCCCGGCCTGGAAGAAAGACGACCGCCCGGCCCGGCCAGCGAGTTTTACTCCCGAGTCAACCAGCCCGGAACGCTCCGGCACGGACCGCCCCCGGTCAACTTCAGCCGGTTCGGGCAGAACCAGTTCCGGCGGCAACTTTGGAGCCAAGCCGGCATGGAACAAGAGCGCTGGCCGCACCGATCGCCCAACCTTCAAGCGGCCTGCCGGACCGCGCCGCGAAGCTCCGGACAACGACGACGATTTGGGCCCGGTGCGGCCGCCAAACCTCTTGATTGAGGAGATCCAGCCCTCGGAGCGTTCCAGCAGCACAAGCCGGCCCAGCAGTAGCCGGCCCAGTGCGCCGCGTCCCTATGCAGACAGGTCTGGCCCGGGCCGCTCCAGCGCGCCCCGGCCTTACACGGATCGCCCCAGCCGGCCCTATTCAGACAGGTCCAGTTCAGACCGCCCCAGGCCAACCCGTCCCGCTTCGGATCGGCCCGGTCCCGGTAGCCGGCCCTCCTTCCGTAGCGAAGGCGGACTGCCGCGCGCCTTCACCACCAGCAGCGGGAAACCCCGCGCAGGCGGCGCACGCCCCAGCAGCAAGCCCGGCAAGCCGGCCGGACGCACCTACGGTGCAGGGCCGGGTGCAGGCGCAGGCGCCCGTTCAGGGTCTGCACCG
>JARLGF010000131.1 GCA_031296165.1 Occallatibacter sp.
GCCAACAAAGGAGTTTTCAACCCGATGCAAACCATAAAAATCTCAATATGCGGTACGATAGCCTTAAAAATCCCCCAAAAACAGCCCATAAGTCCTTTGTTATCTAATTTTTGACATATAAACCCTTTAGAATCTAATTTTTACAGCTATACACTCCTCGTATCTCATTGAAAATGGAGAACATGACCAAATACATAGGGGGAGGGGGGGGTACCCCATAAACCGAAAAGTCCCAGACAGGCCGCCCCCTCCTGCCAAACGGCGTCAAAAGTGTAGCCCGCCTGCTCCCCGCGATGGCCTCCACACTCGTCCGCACCGCTTCGCCACCAGCCTGTGATAGCCCGTGACAGTCTGGCGACAGCCCGCTCAACTGATATTCTTGCCATGCACAGGGATGGAGGTCTCGCATGGCAAAGGTCACTCTGGTTTTTGCGGTTCTTTTAGTTGCTCTTGGTCTCGCCGGCTACTTCGGCACTGGTAGTTTGCACCCAACAGCGTTGATTCCAACCTGGATCGGCCTGGCGCTGGGCGTCTTCGGCTTTCTCGCCATCAGCCCCAATGAAAGCCGCCGCAAGCTCTTCATGCATGTCAATGTAACCATTGGCCTGCTCGGCTTTCTCGGCGGCGCCATTGAAGCCTTGCGCGGCTACGCCCACGCCCGCGCTGAGGGAATCGAACCAGACCAGATAGCTCTGGCTTCCAAGCTCACCTTGGCCGCCCTCATGCTCATTTACGTCAACCTCTGCGTCCGCTCGTTCATCGACGCGCGCCGTTCGGGGAAGGTCTAGCGCATGGGCACAATGCGAGGCGGAGGAATGGCCATGCGCGCCGAGCGTTCCCCCCGGCACGGCAGCGCGCGCGCCGGTCAGCCAGACCTTCCCAAAAAGAAGCCAGATCTCAAAAAGCTTTGGCCACAAATTCGCGCCCTGGTCGCGCCGCGCATGGGCCTGTTGCTCGCCGGCATGGGACTGATGGTCGTCAACCGCCTGGCCGGGCTGGTGTTACCCTTCATGTCCAAGCCGCTGCTGGACAAGGTTCTTTCCACGGATCATCCGCATCCTGAGATGCTGCCCCGCATCATCGCCCTGGTCTTCTCGGCAATGGTCGTGCAGGCCATTACTTCGTTTTCGCTCACACAACTGCTCTCCAAGGCGGGCCAGCGGCTGATTGCCGAAATGCGCCGCCAGGTGCAGCGGCATATCGGCCTGCTTTCCGTCTCCTACTACGACGAGAATCGTACCGGCACCCTGGTTGCGCGCATCATGACGGACGTCGAGGGCGTACGCAATCTGGTCGGAACTGGCCTGGTGGACTTTGTTGGTGGCTTGCTGACCGCCGCGCTGGCTTTTGTTTACCTGCTGCACCGCAGCGTTACCGTCACGCTCACGGTCTTCTCCGTGGTGGCCGCGTTCGTATTCATCCTGCAATATGCCTTCAGGGTCATTCGCCCCATCTTCCGTGAACGGGCCAAGATCAACGCCGAGGTCACAGGCCGGCTGACTGAGTCGCTGGGGGGCGTACGCGTCATCAAGGGCTATCACGCCGAGGAGCGCGAGTCGGGAGTCTTTGCACTCGGTGTGGAGCGCCTGCTGGCCAACGTCATGAAGTCTCTCACCATGACCAGTGTGCTCGGCTCAGCCTCAACCACTGTGCTGGGGCTGGTCTCTGCGCTGGTGATGTGGATGGGCGGCCACAGCGTGCTCAATCACACCTGGAGCGTCGGCGACTACTTTGCTTACAACATGTTTCTCGCCTTCATGATCGCGCCCGTCTTCCAGATCGTGAACATTGGCACGCAGTTGACTGAGGCCTTTGCCGGCCTTGACCGCACCAACGAGATCATGTCGGAACTGGAGGAGAACCAGACCCCGGGCCGTACCATCAAAATGCCGCCCATCCATGGCACGGTCCGCTTTGAAAATGTCGAGTTCTCCTATACTCCTGAAAAGCCCGTTCTCCATGGCATCACGTTTGAGGCCTCTCCTGGAACCGTAACCGCGCTCGTAGGCTCGTCTGGCTCGGGCAAGTCCACCATCATCAGCCTGCTTTGCGCCTTCCACAACCCGTCCAAAGGGGCAGTCCTGGTGGATGACATTGACTTGGCCGCGGTGGATTTAAATACCTTTCGCTCGCAGTTGGGCGTGGTGCTGCAAGACTCGTTCCTTTTCGATGGCACCATTCGCGAGAACATCCTGTTTTCACGTCCCGATGCCACCGAGGAGCAGTTCCTCTTTGCCTGCCGCACCGCCCGCGTAGACGAGTTTGCCGAGCGTTTTCCAGACGCCTACGACACCATCGTCGGCGAACGCGGTGTTAAGCTTTCCGGCGGTCAGCGCCAGAGGCTTTCCATAGCCCGCGCCTTGCTGGCGGAGCCGCGCATCCTCATCCTCGACGAAGCCACCAGTTCGCTCGACTCCGAATCTGAAGCCATGATTCAGGCCGGGCTGAATCAGCTCATGCAGGGCCGCACCACCTTCGTGATCGCTCACCGGCTCTCCACCATTCGCCGCGCCGACCAGATCTTGGTAGTCGAGCAGGGAAGTATCGTCGAGCGCGGAAGCCATGCCGAGCTATTCGCAATGCATGGCCGCTATTACGACCTCTATACCCGCCAGCACGGCCTTGAAGAAAATCTCTTTCTCGCGCCCGGCGAAGGCGATGTGGTGCCGTCCTAAGCTGCAATACAAAGCAATGTGCCGCTGGCCATAGAAGCAGGGAAGCGGCATTGCTCTTTGGCATCCGCATCGCTTACGCCGTAAGAGTGCTACTCCTCTGTCTTGCAATCTCCATCTGTGACAAAAATCTGCCCGTTTGCGTCTCATACATAGAACTCCCGTATCAGTACTTGACACGATGATTCCCACATTGCAAACTGATATTGGCTTCATTTCGTGGAACAAAGGACCATAATGCGAGATACTGCCCCACAAGGCACCTACAAAGTTCAGGCATTGGATCGGGCATTTGCTGTTCTGGATTTGCTCGCTGAGAGCGACGCCCCCCTCGGATTAGCTCAGGTTGCATCTTCTCTTCAACTGCACAAAAGCACCGCACACAGGTTTCTTATGGTTCTGGAACACCACCGCATGGTGGAGAGAACCAACAACGGAAAGTTTCGTCTGGGCCTTAGATTGTTCGACTTCGGCAATCGCGCCATCGAGCAGTATGATCTGCGCGACCGCGCCCAGCCGCATCTGCGCCGCCTGGTTGCAGAGACTGAGGAGACAGCGCACCTCTGTGTTCTTGAAGCTGCGCGCGTCATCTACATCGACAAGATCGAGCCCACCCGCTCCGTGCGCATGATTACCCGCATCGGGGCCAGCAACCCGGTCCACTGTACTTCGGTGGGGAAGGCTATTCTGGCGTTCCTGCCCGAGGATCGTGTAGCCGATATTTTAAGCCGCGTCCGCTTCGAGCGTTTCACTCATCGCACCATTGTCACTCCAGAAGCATTGCGCGCCGAAATAGAGAAAACGCGCCGCCGCGGCTACGCGGTGGACGACGAAGAGTTTGAAGAGGGGTTGCGCTGCATCGCCGTGCCGCTCCTCGATGCTCAGCGCCAGCCGATTGCTGCGGTGAGCATCTCCGGGCCCTCGTTCCGCGTAACTGCACAGAAACTGCCCTCCATCGCCAACCATCTGCTCCAGTGCGTCCGTGGCATCTCGGTAGATATGGGCTACATCTCCACCGGTCGCGCCAATCGCGTCGCTTGGTCGGCATAACCTATCCGGGTACTCTCATGCAGGTCGTCAAGCAGGATCGACAACTTGCATGAGGGATCCACACCGCAAAAATAGCACACCAAAAACGTATTAGCTCTTTAAAATGTGCCACTTATAAAGGCAATCGGATACAGGTTCACGGTATTCGAGCGTCTTATATCCAGTCGTAATTTAATCATTCGCAATATCATCAATGTCCGATAACGTATATTCTGTATAGTGAACCAGCGCATACTAATCTAAACTGCCTGCTACGCCCTTCTGGACTGAATCTCTTCCCTCATCCAAACCTGCTACATCTTGTAGCGGCCCAAATCCTCGTCGTTCAAGCCTTCCAGCCATCCGCGCAACTGCTCGGTCGTAGGGCCCTCGGCCGGACCTGTCGTATTCAATTTGGAACTCTGCATCACGTGCTCGGAGACATAGATCGGGCAATCCGAACGTAAAGCCAGTGCGATGGCGTCCGAGGGTCTGGCATCGATCATCAAGGGCTCGTCTCCTTGTCTGAGCCACAATACGGCCAAAAATGTATCGTCTTTAAGTTCTGTAATCACTACGCGTTCCAGCCGAGCGTTCAAGTGTCTGATAAGGTTTCGCGCCAGATCGTGGGTCATCGGCCGTGGCGCCGCCACCTTCTCAATCTCGATGGCAATGGCGTTGGCCTCAAAGATACCCACCCAGATCGGCATCACCATCTCTGAAGCAACGTCCTTGAGCACTACGATAGGCATATTGGTGGCGGGGTCCATCATGAGCCCCCGTATCCTGACCTCGATATCCATGGCTCGCCCTTCCCTGAACTCTTCTATGCCAACTTATTCTAGACGCTTTCCCCCGTCAGACTGTTTGGGTGCGTCCCCGTGATTTTCACCTGCATATAACTGCCCGGTGCCGGCGCAATGGCCTGGCCGCATGTAAAGTTGACCGGCTTATTCTGGCTGCTGCGGCCAATGATCTGCCCTCGTGCCGGATTATGTGCCTCAACCATCACTTCCATAACCTGTCCTAAATGCTTGGAATAATTGATTCTTTGAATTTCCCGTTGGCGGTCAAGCAAAACTTGAAGGCGGGCAGATTTCTCCGCTTCGCTAATTGAATCGATCATGGTAAGAGCGGGCGTATTCGGTCGCCCTGAGTATTTAAAGCCATAGACGCAATCGAATTCGACCTGGGCAAGCAAATCCATGGTTTGGATAAAGTCGTCCGGCGTCTCTCCCGGAAACCCCACAATGATGTCGGTTGAGAGCGAGATCGGCCGGCGGGCAGCCTTGATCCAGCTAATCCGCTCCAGGTACCACTCAGGGGTGTACTCCCGAGCCATGAGCTTAAGTACTCGAGCGGAACCCGATTGCACCGGCAGATGCACATGGTCGCAGAGCGTAGGAACCTGATCGATCACCTCGACAATGTCGCGGGTAAAGTCGCGCGGATGGCTGGTGGTAAAACGCACGCGGCGGATGCCGCCCACCTCTCCCACAGCTGCCAGCAACTCCGCGAAGCTGCGCTTCCCTTCCGGGTCGCGATAGCTGTTCACGTTCTGGCCCAGCAGTTGAATCTCGGTGTAGCCCTGGTCGGCAATACGCTGCGCCTCGGCCAGCACCGACGTAGAAGTCCGGCTGCGCTCCTTGCCGCGCGTGTATGGCACCACGCAATAGGCGCAAAACTTGTCGCAACCTTCAATGATGGTGATGTAGCCGCGGTAAGGGTTCTGGCGCGAGGTGAACTCCGTCTCGAAGGTCTCTTCCGTCTGACGGTCGTCAAGGCCGGTAATGCGCGTTTCGCCTGCTTCCAGCCGGACAAGCATCTCGGGCAGTTTTCGGTAGGAGGCAGATCCTGAAACCAGCGACACATACGGTGCCCGCTCAAAGATCTTTTCGCCCTCCTGCTGCGCCACGCACCCCAGCACGGCAAAGCGCTTGCCGGCTTTGTACAGCTTTTTATGGTCGTTGAGGCGGTTGAAAACCTTTTGCTCGGCTTTGTCGCGGATTGAACAGGTGTTGTAGAGGATCAGGCCGGCATCTTCTTCCAACTCCACCTGCCGGTAGCCCTCGTGCTGCAGGGTGCCAATCACCTTTTCCGAGTCATGGGCATTCATCTGGCAGCCGAAGGTCTCAAGATAGAAGGTTTTGTCGGTCGCCATACCCCCAAGTATATCGTGATTCGCATCACACCGGTTGCTGCCTTTCCAGGCTGACGCCCGCGCGTGCCCAGAATTCAGCGCAACCCGGTGTGCAGGTAAGCCAGCAGCGCCGCCATCTGTTCCTCGGTAAATCGTCCCGTGAACGCCGGCATCATCCCTTTGCCGCCCAGAACCACGCGCCGGATTTGCTCATCGTTGGCTGGGGTGCCACTCGGCAGCGTTGCACGCCTGAAGAGGCCGCGCAGGTCTGGAGGTACCTTCTTCAGCGCCAGGTCGTTCTCTTCGTGGCAATGAGCGCAGCGAACCTGGTAGAGGTGCTTCCCTGCCGCCTCTTGCCCAGTGAGCGCCGGCTGCGTGTGACAGCCTGCAAGTCCCACGCCCAGGCCGATCATCATTCCCGCACAAAGGCCAGCCCACCTGCTCCCATGCATCACAAATTGAAGAACTCTACGCATTCGTCTTCTGGGCAAACAGGTTGCTTACATAATCCCAATTAACCACATGGAAATACGCTTTCACGTATTCGGGACGCCGGTTTTGGTACTTCAGATAATAGGCGTGCTCCCAAACATCCACGGCCAGCACCGGCTTGTGGCCCAGAGTCAGCGGGCTGTCCTGGTTAGGCGTGGTTGAAACGTCCACTGTACCGTCTGGCAACTTCACCAACCAGGCCCAGCCGCTGCCAAAAACCCCCAGGGCAGCCGCGGTCAGTTTGTCCTGGAAGGCAGAGTACGAGCCGAACCTGGCGTCGATTGCCTTGGCCAGTTCGCCGGTTGGCGCTGCTCCGCCTTTGCCCAGCGTCGTCCACCAGAAGGAGTGGTTGGCATGGCCGCCGCCCTGATTGCGCACTGCTGTGCGGGCAGGCTCGGACCAGGTGCTCAGGTTAGTAACCAGTTCCTCCACAGTCTTGCCGGCCAGTTCGGGATGTGCGGCAACCGCAATGTTGAGGTTGTTCACGTATGCCTGGTGGTGCTTGTCGTGATGCAGGTGCATAGTCTCAGCGTCGAAGCTGGGTTCAAGCGCGTCGTAGGCATAGGGCAAAGCAGGCAAAGTGAAAGGCCCGGTAGGTGGCGGTGGCGCGGCAGCAGCCTGGCCGGCAGCAGATCCCGTGGCACGTAGGTTGTCTGTGAGAAGAACGGCGCTAGCCAAAGCACCCATCTGCAGGATCGCAGTTCTACGATTGACCAATGACATGGAATTAGTCCTCCGGGAGTTTCTGCTTCAAGAGCCTGAGACGGCGAGTCTGCCGCCAGTAGCACGAGAATATGATTCTGCTCTCGTGCAGGAAGATTCCAAACCTGGAAGAAGTCTCCTTGATCCTTGCCGGTACGATGAATTCAGCCCACCTAGCCAGGAGACTCAGTAGGCACAGCTCTGACTTTCAACGGAGCAAGGAAGAATCGGGAATCTTCCCAACCTTATGCAGATAATTACCCTCTCTTGGCGCACAATCTTTTCAGGGTGATTCTTATTGAAACCCAGGGATCGAATTCTGCAGGGAGCTGGGGTGCCCCTGGTCTTAGCCGTTTTTTCCGGCCCCGAAGGACATGCATCTGAAGGCCTTCTCAACCTGGAGCGAACGGTAAAAATACTGCATTATGGTACTGTAATGTCAAAAAAAGCCTAAAAATGCATGTAAGTCTTTTGTTATCTAATTTTTGACATGTAACCCCTTTAGAATCTAATTTTTACAGCGGCACCGTATGCCTATCTCGTTGAAACTGGAGAACTTGATTAAATACATAGGGGGAGGGGGGGGAGGGGTAATCAAATAATCAACAGACCGTTTCCCGTGCAACCTGAACGACCTGTTCTAGCCGTTGCAGAAATGGCGGCTCTACGTAACCATAAAATGGAGGGATATGGCAGAAACCACAGAGAACCTTACGCCCCTGCCGCACGCGGCACAGAACCACTGTTTTGGCTGCGGACAGGATAACCCCACCGGCCTGCGCCTCGAGTTTCTGCTCGCCGCAGACCATTCAGTCGTCTGCCTGACCGCAATTCCTCCCGCCTTCGAGGGTCCGCCCGGATACCTGCATGGCGGCATCATCGCCACTCTGCTCGACGAAACCATGAGCAAAGCGGTCCGCTCCCTAGGCCTCACGGCCATGACCCGCCAGATGGAGATTGACTACCTCCGCCCCGTCCCCTCCTCTGCTTCCATCCGCATTGAAGGCCGTATCGTCCGCAGTGACGGCCGCAAGCACTGGACTGAAGCAAAAATCTGCAACAGCAAAGGCTCGGTTCTGGCCCGGAGCAAGGGTTTGTTCATCCAGGTTCACGCCCGGTAACGTACATTTGGGGCGGCCTTCCGACCGCCCCAAACTTCTTAGTGAATCATGTTGATGGTTTCCTGCGTAATGGTATCGAATGTTGTAATTGCTTTGGAGTTGGCCTCGAAACCGCGCTGCGCAATGATCAGGTCAGAGAACGCTGCGGAGATATTGACGTTGGACTCTTCCAGTGCTGAATCCTTGATAGTGCCCAAACCGCCTGATCCTGCCGTGCCAACCGTTGCTGAGCCGCTAGCCAGCGTGGTTGTATAATCGCCGTTGCCCTGCAGCGACAATCCCTGCTGGTTGGTCACGCTCGCCACTGCCAGTTGCCCGACGGCCTCCGATACTCCACTCGAGTAGGTTGCCGATACCGTGCCGTCGGAGTCAATACTGAAGCCCGTGCACACACCGGCTGCATGACCGTTCGGAGACGAGGCGGATTCTTTGGAGGCCGTCGCTTCCTGGCTGATGGTAGGCGTCCCGCTGGAACCAAGCAGGTTCCAGCTAATACTCAGGTCGCTCGCCCCATCGGACAATCCGGTATAGCTGAGTGGAATAGAGGAGATGTCGCCTGACGCCGTTCCCACCGTGGTCGCGGCTACTGCTGTTGGGGTTGTCTGGGCCACCTGGGACAGGTTGCCGTTGGAGTCGAAGGTCAGTGTACCGGTGACCGCCGTGGAAGTCCCCGAGGTAAAGTCCGCTGCCGGCAGTGCGGCCGAGTAGCTCCAGGTATTGGTTCCCGTCTGCGTATACGTGATGGTGGCTGTATGGGCTGTGCCCAACGAGTCATAGAGTGTCACCGTACCCGGAAGAGAATCGCCGGTAGCTGAATCCAGATTTGCCGTCATGGTAAAACTGGTGGTCGCCTCTGCTTTTTGCTCTGCCCCAGTCACTGGTATCGAGATCGCAGTGATCGAAGCATTCGTATTGACTACGCCATCGACGGCGGGATAACCCATCACCTTCAGTCCACCGGCTGTCACCAGGTTGCCGCTCGAGTCCTGCGTGAAACTCCCGTCACGGGTTAAAAGATTGCTACTGCCGTCGCTCACCACAAAAAAACCGCTGCCATCCAGAGCCACGTCAGAAGTGGTCGTGCCGTCGGTGTTGTACCCGCCCTGCGTGAAGTTGGTAGAGTTTGATGCCACCTGCACGCCCTCGCCCTGCTGAATTTGGTTACCAGCTCCATTGCTCCCAATCTGCTGGTAAAACATGTCTGAGAAGTTGGTCGTCTGGGATTTGAACGCGGTGGTGTTCATGTTAGACAGATCGTTTGCAATGGTGTTCAGCGCCGTTGAATCGGCATTGAGGCCGGAAAGCGGTATGTAGAAACTTGCCATTATGGGTCTCCTCTTAGTCCTGGTTGCAGTTTGCGCAGGCCTGAGTGGCCAGCTGGTAAAAGAGCGGCATTACGCTCTGGGTAGCCTGTTTGCGGTCGTCTGTGTGCGCTATTGCCCATCAAGCGCACGACCAACGCGCTGCGCTGATGGATTAGTAGCGGGAACGCTCAGATTGCCCGAAACCGATTTGAGCGCGGATGTGTGACCTGATGTAGTCGTAACCCCAGACGCGGCTGACTGCGCCGTTGCACCGCTGTTGGAGGTCAGATTTGATGCCGACGCCGTTGTCTGGCTGGAACCTGAGCTGCCTTTTCCCCCGGTCGTCGTCGTAGTGCTGTCCGCTGTCAGGGTCTGGTTGATATCGATCAGTTGCTCCAGGCTGTTTACCGCCACCAGTTGGTTGATGTACTCGTTAGGGTCTGTCGTCGCGGTTGGATCCTGGTTCTTCATCTCGGTTACCAGCAACGTAAGAAAGTCATTCGCCGTGATCGTGGACGAATCGCTGCTCGTACTGCTGCTGTCGCTATTGCCGGTTACGTTTGCCGAACTGGTCATGGGTGTAGCACCCGAACCTGTCAGCGCCTGCCCCGCCGTCAAGGAATGATTCACGATTCCTGATGCTGCCGCCATGCTCCCTCTTCTTTCTTTGCCTGATCTTTGTTCCGTTCTTTACCCGTTGTTCGTGTTGTCCCGCTTGTTCCTTTTCCGCATTCTTACTCCGCATTCCCGCCCGGTATTCTCTGCCCGGATTTCTGCTCCCGGATTGTGATTGCCCAGCGACAAACCGGTCCGCCCCTCTACAGCTCAGGCCATCACCGAAACGTACCTGCCCCCAAGACCTGAAGTCCGGTCGCTTGCTTCCGCTCTGCCTGTGTCCGTCGAAATTTCCGAGGAGGCAACTGCCGCCATGGACGGCGGACTCGACAGGGTATTCGTTTGCGATTCGGAATTGGCGCCCTGCCCGTTATTCTGCCCTGCCTGTTGCTGTGTTCCCTGCCCAAATCCCGAGTCGGAGCCACGACCGGCGGATGCGTCCACGGTCAATGTCGCAACCGGCGTGTGTTGTTCGTCCAGATAGTTGTTCAAACCCGCCAGATGGCCGCCCAACGTCTGGGCCGCATCTGCAGACCCAGGCACCAGGGCGGCATGGACACCGCCTCCGCCCAGTTCTGCCCGTACCCCGACCCATCCCAGGGACGGATCCTGATATCCCGCCTCGGCCCGCTGGGCTCCGGCATGAATCCAGGTCGTCGTCCCCGTCGTCGTCCCCGCATCGAGTGCGGCAAAGGTTTCATGCGTCGTCGATGCAGCCGCGGCGTTTGTCGTGCCCCCGGCAATCCCATTCACCGAATTGGTTGTCCCATGTGTACCGGCTGAATCACGCACCAGGGAAGCCGCATCCAGGGTTGTGCCAGCAGATTGCGTCGCAACCGGGTAGCCCCCATTCTGAAGTGCGTTGACTGAGTTCGATCCATGCCCCACCCTAGTTGCGGTCTGTACTGAGGACTTCACTTCTTTGGCCGAGCTGGATTTTCCTCCAGAGGAGAGTGCGCTTACAGATTGGATGGACTCCGCGGATATGGCAGTATCGTCCACTGCAGCCACTCGCTCCGCTCCATCCGAGGCAATCGGAGCAGCAATGGCTGCGGTTGCCTGGGTTTCGCTCTGTGTCTGGATTGAAGTCGAGCTTTGTATCAGCGTGGAATGCGGATCTTCGGTGCGGGCGCGCGTCTGCCCAGGCAATGCATTCAGTTCTCCGGTTGCCAGGGATTTCGTTTCGCCGGACGTTGATATATCGGTCCCACCCAAGTTGTTGACTTGGGCGCTTGCAGGTGTGACAGCCAGAGAGCCACTTGCAGTTGCCGTCGTCGTCTTCTCTGAAAGCGCAGTCGTCCCTATTGTGTTTGAAGTGCTTTTCCCTGCACTCTTCGTGCCTACGGAAGAAGTACCGGACCTGTCAGATGCCGGCGCATTCCAGCCAGTAAGATTCCTTATGGAATCGCTTGCCAATTCGGTAGAGCCACCGGTCGGCGAGGATTGTTGCGCGCCAGTGGCGTTAGCTGGAGAAATTGCGTTCACCGCCACCGGCACACTCGCAGCCACAGAAGCAATGATTGTTGCCGTTGTGTCGGACGATACTACCTGCTTGGAATCCTTGCTGGAGTTTGCATGGCGCGCACTCGTGCTCTTATCCGTGCTCTTGACCGTGTTCCCGCTCCCGGCAGATTCTACCGGACTGGTTCCCTTAGGAATAATCGCCTCTTCTCCGCTGGCCTTGGTCTGACGTGCGACTGCCGCCGCGGCTGTTTGCCCTGAAGAAATTCCAGTCTGAGTACCATCTGTAGACAATTCCGTTATTCCGGTCTCCGCATTAGAGCCTTGTTGTGTGCTTTCCTGCCTCAGGAACAGAACTTTGCTACTCAACTGAGACGATGCAGCTAAAGATGTTTCACTGGCAGCTTCGGCGGAACCAGATGCGGAGGAGGCAAGTGTTGTTTCATCGGTCCCGGAGTCTTCCCCGGTTGTACCTTTCAGGTCTGCGCCGAGAGAAGCCAGTACCGCCTGCCAACTCGATCGGAAACTTGGTGTGGTCACCGCTGGAGAAGACGAAGAACACGTGGCAGCCGTACTCGCCAACCCAGTACTCGCCAGCTTGCTCTGCCCCTTTGCCTGAACCAAACTCTGCCCCGGCCCGGTATGGCTTCCTGCCCCGATCTCGACTGCTGCGGCAACGGTCATGCTGTGAAGCAGTGCAGATGCCGTGCCAAATGGAGGTGCAGCATTGTTAAAGCATTGTCACAAATGGAACCGTTCATCCCGATTCAGGAACACGGAACACATGTAGCGTAAGTTTCTCTCAAGTTTTATCTGCTACCGCACCGTCTTCCTGCATAACCGCATCTAGGGTAGCGGTCCGGCCAGCGACTGAAACGGCTTTCTCCCCATTAGACTGTTTCCGGTGCAACCGGTTGCCGTACCAGTCGTCGAGCCCCTGCTGACTGCGACGCTCCACCTCGATCGCGTCCCTCACCTCGGTCTCCTGGATCAGAGTTTCTGCCTGGCGCCGTTCGACTCTCTTGAGGAGAAACTCATGTTGCAGTGCAGCCACGTTGTTCTCTGCCTCCGCAATCCTCGGAACCAGCACCGCAGCCAGCCTTCCAGCTGCCCGCGTTTCCTCCAGGCCTGCCAGCCGGTCCGGCAGCTCTCCACTGTGCGCACTGGCCGCGACCAGCCGGCGGCCGCGGCGCTCCCGCTCGGACGTCGCTGCTAGCGTGTACTCCAGCCGATTGCGCTCGCCCACCGCGGAATCCAGCGCCAACCGGCACTGTTCTTCTTCAAGATCCCGGATGCGCAGCAGGCGGCGCAGCGCGCGCGACACGGCCATGCTTACACCTCCGCGGCCAGTGCACCAAGACTGCGCACACACTCGGCATAACGAACCTGCTCAAGCGAATCCTGGGTCATGAAAGCACGCATTGCGTCCCGAGCACGCAGGGCGCGGTCCAGATCGAGATCCGACCCGGGTTTATACGCGCCAATCCGCACCAGATCCTCGGAACGGGCATAAACGGACATCAGCCGGCGCAGCAATGCTGCCTGTTCCCGGTGTGTGGGCTCTGTCACCGCTGGCATCAGCCGGCTGATCGAGTCCAGAACCTCGATTGGCGGATACCATCCCTCGGCGGCCAAGTTGCGGGAAAGCACGATGTGGCCGTCCAGCAGAGACCGCACCGCGTCCACCAGAGGGTCCTGCTGATCGTCGCCTTCCATCAGAACGGTGTAAAAAGCCGTGATTGACCCCACTCGGAACTGTCCGGTGCGTTCCACTAGCCGGGCAAGCCGTGTAAAAACCGAGGGCGTATACCCCTTTGCCGTGGGCGGTTCTCCAGCGGCCAGACCTATCTCGCGGGCAGCCATCGCAAAGCGGGTCAGCGAATCGAGCACCAGCAGCACATGTTTGCCCTGGGCAGCAAAGAACTCGGCCACCGTGGTGGCGGCCATCGCTGCTCTCATGCGCAGCAGCGGCGACTGGTCGGAGGTTGAAACTACCACGACCGAGCGGGCCCGGCCTTCCTCACCGAGAGCATCGTCCAGAAACTCGACCACCTCGCGGCCTCGTTCGCCCACCAGCCCCACAACCGTCACGTCTGCCTCGGTGTTGCGGGTCATCATGCCGATCAGCGTGCTCTTGCCCACACCCGATCCGCCGAAAATGCCCACCCGCTGGCCCCGGCCCACGGTAAGCAAGGCGTCCAGCACGCGGATGCCGGTACCCAGAGGCGTGCGAATTGGTACACGGTCGAGCGGCGAACGAACCACACCGTCTAATGGGAGCGCCAGGGAGACGGAAGGCGTCCGCCCTTCATCAATCGGCTTGCCCTGCGCATTCAGTACCCTGCCCATCAGTTCCGGGCCCACTTCGATCTCGGGACTCACACCCAGCGCCTCGACCGGATTGCCGAAGCGTATGCCCTCGGTCGTGTCCACCGGCATCGACAGCACATTCGAACCGCGAAATCCAATCACTTCGGCCAGATGCGGGTGCCCGAACTGGTCCAGAATCTCGCAGCACTCGCCCACCGAGGCCAGCGGTCCCGCCGACTCGATGGTCTGACCCACCGACTCGAGGACCTTCCCGCGCCAGCGCCAGGGCTGGCCGCGATCCACGCGTCCGAAGTAACGGGCCAGAAGCGGTGTAGGGCAGGGCGTCATGAACCGGCCTCCACACCCGCGCCTGGCATTTTATCCGGTGTGCCGGCTGGCGCGGCCCGGTGACCGCCGGCACGGTCAAAAAATCCCCTTTCAATCTCGCCCAGTTGGGCGCGAATCCCCAAGTCCACCGAACCCAGCGCGGTCTCGATCACGCAGTCGCCCAGCCGCATCCCTTCTCCGGCAGCCAGTGCAGGCTTCAGAGCAAGATTGGGCAACAGGGCAACGGCTTCGGTCCACAAATCCAGATCCGCAGCAGGTACACGCAGCCGCACCTCGGTCGACCCGGACAGTTGACCAAGTGCCACACGAACTGCCCCTGTCAGCAACAGCGGGTCCATTTGCGCCTCGCGGCGCAGAATGCGGGCAGCTACGGCCAGCGCCAACTCGACCACCTCATGCTCCACTGCTTGCAGATACCGATCACGCTCCTCGGCAAAGCTCTCAATCAGCGCGGCCGCCTGCTGCACACGCCGCTGTTCGGCACCCACCTGGGCAGCGGCCTGCGTCTCACGCTCCACCTGGCGGCCCTCCTGCCGTCCGCGCTCACGACCAGCTTCGAAGGACCGGCGCGTCTCCTCGGCCAGCCGCTGTTGCTGCTCGGCACTCACACTCGCTTCTCTGGCTTCCTTGGCGTGTGCGTGCGCTGGCTCTTCGCGCGTACTGGTTTGCGCCTCGTCTGCCCAGCCATTCCATTCCGGCAACGCGGGAGCATTGGGATCAGCCGGATACTCAAACACCTCGATGCTCACGGCCCCTCCGTTCTCTGTTGTCCATCCTGTCGGCTGCAAGTCTTTCCTCTTCCACGCATGAACTGTCAGTAGCCAGTTATCAGTTACCGGTCATCCGTTGTCGGCGATCGGTTTCCAGCGATGAGTCAAGCTGCTCAAAACGAAGGACGGAACACTGTTCAAGCCAGCATTTCGTCGCCGGTCTCCAGTTTGAGAACCACCTTGCCCTCTGCCTCCAGACGCCTGGCCAGGTTGAGAATCTCCTGCTGGGCCTGCGCCACTTCGCGCGAGCGCACCGGACCCAGAACCTCCATATCTTCTTTCAGCATGTCCACGGCCCGCGTGCTCATCGACTTGAAGATCTGGGCGCGTAGTTCGTCGTTGGTGCCGCGCAGAGCCAGCGCCAACTGCCGCTTGTCTACACCGGAGACGATCTCGCGGATGGTGGCCGGCGGCACCGTAACCAGATCGTCGAAGGTAAACATCAGGTTGCGAATGCTCAACGCAAGCTCCGGCTGGCCGTCTTCAATGGTTTCCAGAATCTTTTTCGACTCCTCGGCGTTGAGCCTGTTCAGCAGATCGGCCACCGCCTTGAAACCGGAATAGCTCTTGCGCGCCGTGTCTCCCACACTCTCCAGGCGGCGGTGCAAAATATGAGCAACCTTCTGCGCCATCTCCGGGGAAAATTGCCGCATCTCGGCCAGCCGCTGGATCGAAACCACCTTGTGGTCTTCACTCAGGTTGTCCAGCACCAGAGCGGCGCGCCGCGGGTCCAGATGCGCCAGCACCAGAGCGATGGTTTGCGGATGCTCGGAGTCGAGCAGCTTGCCCAGTTGCTGGGGATCGGTACGCTGCAGCTTCGCCAGGTTGCCCTGCGCGGCTTCCTGGGAGCGGCGCACCAGCGCCAGCAGGTCGTCGGCGCGCTCTTTGCCGAAGGTTTCGATCAGCAGGCGGCTGGCGTAATCGAGGCCGCCGTGGACCATGAAATTCTGGGTTTCCAAAAGCTCCCAGAACTCCTCCATGATCCCCGCTGAGATCTCTGGCGTGATGCCGCGGAGATCGGCCAGCTCTTCGGTCAGCAGTTGCACATCCGGTTCCGGAAGAGCGCGCAGAATTTCCTTGGCCAGTTCCTCGCCCACGGCCACCAGCAGGACCGCAGCCTTGCGCACGCCTGACATATTCGCCGACTGGCGGTGCCTCGCTGTCCCGTTCTCGTTTCCCTGTTCGGCCAAGGTCCAAGTCCTTTCCCTGTGGGCTAGTCGGAGTGAATCCAGCTCTGTAATAACCGGGAGCTCTGCGTCGGTTCGCGCTTCAGGTGCGCGGAGACCTGTTCGAATATCTCCTGGGACCTGGCCCGCTCTGGATCGACCTCGACAGGTTCAGGGGGTTTCAGTACAGTTTGTGCCGCTGCCACCGCTCCGCCGGACAGCTCCTTGACCGGTGCCCGGGCAGTATCTTTGACTGCAGCGTTGGCGCGGCGAAGGGCGGGCCTTACACCGAAGGCCAGCACCACCATCAATCCGGCCAGCAGTGCGGCGTACTTGACCAGAACAGGCGAATTCTCGGCCGTAGCCAGCAACTGGCCCGGCAACGAAACCGGCGGCTGCGCGCGATTGTCGTCAAAAGCCAGATCCTGGACCGTCAGCATATCGCCGCGCGTTGTGTCGAAGCCTACCGCCGCCTGGGCCAGCGCTGTAAGGTTGCGCAACTCGTCGGCGGAACGGGGTTGCCACACCGCAGCCCTCCCCTTGACCGCCTGCTGGGCTAACCTGTCGTTCACCACAATGGCCGCGGTCATCCGGCGCACCCGACCCGGACCCTCGACCACGTGGCGCTCCGTCTTCGAGGCGCCATAGGTCCCGGACTCGGTCTTTGCGGTGCGCGGCGTTGTTGTCTGTTTCGGATAGACGGGCAGCGCCTGAGAGTTTGGCGCGTTTGAAGCCGTACCGGGAACCCCGGCTGCCACCGGCTGTCCGCCATCCGATTGCTCGGTACGCTGCATGGACAGGGTTACCGTCTGATCCGGATCGTAGCTTTCCTCGGTCTCTTCCGTGGCCGCCTGCGCGTAGTCCAGTGTCACCGAAGCGCGTACGTTGCCCACGCCTGTCACCGGCTCCAGCGTCGAAATCAACTTTTCTTCGAGCGCCTGTTCGGCAGTCAGCCGCATCGCATCGGCGGTCTTCGGTCCCAGCGGCAGGTGACCGTCCGCGTCCACCAGCACAACATGGTCCGGGGTCAATCCGTCAACGGCCGAGGACACCAGATTGCGGATCGCCTCCGGCTCGCCGTCAGCCAGCGAGCGATGGCGTAGCTTGATCACTACCGAAGCCTTGGCCGGGCGTTCCTCTTCGCGGAACAACGAGTCGTGCGGCAACACCAGGTGCACTCGGGCCGATTCGACATCGGCAAGCGAGCCCACCGTGCGTTCCAGTTCGCCTTCGAGGGCTCGCTGGTAGTTGACCTGCTCATCAAATTCGGAGCCGACCCAGTTGGGCTTGTCGAAGATCTCAAAACCGAGCCGCCCGCTCTTGATGCCTCCCTTGGCCGCGGTCGCCAGCCGCGCCTTATCCAACTGTGCTGCAGGAACCTGGATGCCAGCCCCATCGGCGGTTGCTTTAAAGGGAATCTGCGCCTGGACAAGAGTCTGGCCAGTCTGCCGTGCGTCCTCCGGGTCCATGTCCACATACAAGGTACGCCAGTCGGTGCGCAGGGTATACCAAAGCAGACCGCCGGCCATGGCCGCAAGCAGCAGAGCGGCCGTAAGCGCCCAACTGCGCTGCACCGGATGCATCTGTGCCCAGCGAACCTTTGCCAGCCCCCATAGCCCGGCGATCCGGTCGGCCAACTGAGGTTGTCCGGGCGTAGCCGGCGCGCTCTTTTCCAACTGTGTTCCCGTGGCCATGATTCCCGCGTCCCACTGCCTTCCCGTGCTATTTGAATCCTGCTTGTTTCTTTGGCTGGTTGCTCCCCAGCCTCACTGTCTCAAAAACTTCCTGCACTCGCCCGGCAGCAGCCGGCGCGGGGCCCCGTTCTTCTTAAAACTGCATTCCCATCACCGACTGATACGCCTGCACCGCCTTGTTGCGCACGGACAGAGCCAGTTCGAACGCCATGCTGGCCTTCTGAGTGGCAATCATTGCCTGGTGTACGTCCACGCCTGTGCCAGACATCAGCCCGTCCACGGCGCTGTGTGCCTGATCCTCAAGCTTGTTCACCTGGCCCACCGCATCCGTCAAAAGATCTGAAAACGGGGTAGTCGCGGCTGCGGCGTGTCCGCCCATAGAGGGAAACACCGCGGCTGCGCCGCTTCCTGCCAGGTTCGACAAGGCTGTGGTTGAAGCACCGATGGGGCTGATTGCCGATTGCATGATTCCTCCCTGCTGATTCAAATGAAGCTCTAGGACTTGGCGATCTCTAATGCCGACGTGATCATACCCTTCTCGGCTTGCACGGCAGAGCTATTCAATCCATAAGCACGCGTCGCCCCCATCAAGTCCACCATCTCTGTGAGGGGATTAATGTCCGGATAAGAGACATACCCGTCGGGACCGGCGTCGGGATGCCCAGGATCGTAACGCTTGAGCGGAGCGGAGGTATCCTCAACCACCTGCGCAATATGCACGCCCGGTGCCGCGGTCCCTGTCCCGGACAGATCGAGCGAAGGCAGCGTCGCGGAGGCCAGCGAACCGGTCGCCGGGGTCCCCGAAGCTGCATTCATGGAATCGAGAAACCCGGAATCGCCCTGGTTGGCGGCAAACACCACGTGCTGGCGGCGGTAGGGACCGCCCGAATCGGTGCGTGTGGTCTCCGCATTGGCCATGTTGGCTGCTACCACCTCGGCACGCATCCGTTCCGCCTGCATAGCCTCGCCCGAGGTGTCCATCAATCCAAACATGTTCATGGTTGTTGCTCCTCAAAACAGCGTTCAGCTTGTATCCACCGGCAGAGCCGGTGGTTTTACGGTTGCTGGCCCCTCAAAGGGGCCTTTTCGCAACCGTCCGAAGCAAAAGCAAGAACAAAAGCAAAAACCTCGTACTGCTGTCTTCACTGCTGCAGCACAGGCAATTCGAGGGAGAACATACTCCCGGAATTCTCAAAGTTCTGCTGCCACCCCGGCAGAGCCGGGGGATCTCCTCACCCTTTAGCTGTTAGCTTCCATCCCGTAATACGAATCGTCCACGCCAAACTCTGTTGCTCGATCCACAATCGCTCGCCGCCGTATCGAACCGCCAAATCGCCTTTTTCGGCATGACATACTTCGTGCATCCGTTGCAGGCAAGCGCCCAGTGGCTCCCAAATCCCGCCCTGGGCTATTTGTCGACATGAATGGCGTCCATCACCTTCTGATACTCCTGGCGCAGCAGGGCCACCCCGGTCTTGAACTTCAGTTGCGCCTCCGCCATGTTCAAGCCTTCACGGTCCAGCGAAACATTGTTTCCGTCGGGCCGTGCGATCAGCCCGTCCACGGCCTTGAGGCGTACCTGCCGGGGCGCGCGCCCCTGGTCCACGCCCTCCAGGGCATCCTTCATCTCGGCCTCGAAGTCCATGCCAAGGGTGCTATACCCGGGCGTGTCGATATTGGCCATATTGACCGCAGTCAGCTTCACCTGGCTGGTGGCCAGATCCATGTAACGTGCAATCTGGTCACTCAGCCGTGTTTCGATTTCCATGCTCATGGCGTCCTCCCTGGCCAACCTTGGCCACGCGTCTAATCCGGCAATCTCCTGGCGCGCATCGCCTTAGTTCACCGTGAATCCAAAGTCGATCTCCCGCGCAGTGAGCACCGCCTCGTCACCAGCCAGGATGGCGCCCCGCTCCAGCACGTGTTCGAGTTCGCGGACATTGCCCGGCCAGTCGTGAGCCGCAAGTTTGGCCAGCGCACCGTGATCCACGCGCTTGACAGGCGCTTCTCGGCCCATCCGCTGCATAAAATGGTCCACCAGCAGAGGCAGATCCTGGGCGTGATCGGCCAGCGCCGGCGTGCGGATAAGAAACACCGCTAGCCGATAGTAAAGGTCAGAGCGGAAGGCGCCCGTCTGGGTTTGCTGGGCCAGCGCCTGATGCGTGGCCGCCACAATGCGCACATCCACCTTCACGGTTTCGTTGTCGCCCACCCGCTGCAGTTCTCCGCACTCCACAAAGCGGAGCAGCTTGGACTGCAACGCCAGTGGCATCTCGCCAATCTCATCCAAAAACAGCGTGCCTCCATCGGCGGATTCGATGCGGCCGATGCGGCCCTGCACCGCGCCGGTAAACGCCCCGCGGGTGTGGCCGAACAGTTCGGCTTCAAGAAGCGCTTCGGGAATGGCGGCGCAATTAATGGCGACAAAAGGCTTGCGGCTTCGCGTCGACAGACGGTGCAGGGCCTCGGCCACAATCTCTTTTCCGGAACCGGTTGGGCCTTCGATCAGAACCGGAGTCGAGCGCGGAGCTACCAACCGCACGCGGCGGCTGATCTCAAGCATTGAGTTGGCATTGCCGATTAGTTCCGGGAGCCGTTCGCAGGGCGCCGGTTCGCTGCTGGTGGCCGATTGATCGCTGCGGATGGAAACGGTCTTTGTATGGCTCAAGGAAGTATCCTGCAGGGCGGCGGGCACAATCTCGGGCAGAGAAGGAACTTCCACGGCAGTATCGGGAAACGGAATCGGCCAGGGAGCCGTGTGCCCATTTCCGGGCGCCGGATTCGGCCGGTTGAGCGCTGGCGCTGCATTCCACGCTACCGTGTCTGTGTCCTGGCAGCGGCGCAGGGCGTAGAGCAATTCCTGGCGGTAAGGGCCGCGTTGACTCTCCTGCGCCGTGGAACCGCTGGCGGTCACCAGGTCCACCAGGGGGAAGCTGCCGCGGAAATCCTTGAGAAACTCGGCAAGATCCAGATCGGGCAGCCAGGAGTCGACGATAACGGCCTCAGGGGCAGCGGCTTCGGCTTCGGCCCAGGCCTGCGCACCCCCTTCTGCCTCACGCACCTGCCAGCGCAGGCCTGTGAGGATTTCTGAGAGCCGTTGGCGGAAACTGCGATCGGCGCTGGCCACCAGCGCGGTGCGCGGCCGGATGCGGGTAGCGGTAGGAAGAACGGGAATCGGAAAAGGTTGCATGATGGGTAATCTCCTGGGTATCGAGTGGGTTGATGCTGTCTAGTGCGCTTCAAGGGTTGGGCCGGCTGCCGCGGGCCTGGCTTGGAGCTCGGGGAGGACCGGAAGTGCGGCAAGGGCCAGATCGCCCTCCGAGGGCACAACATAACCATGCCCGCGCACCGTCCGGATCAGTTGTCCGGGAGGCGGATCCTTGAGCTTGCGGCGCAGGTAATTCACGTAGACATCCACGATATTGGTGGTCTGCGCCGGTTCCATGTTCCACACCGAATCCAGCAGTTCCACCCGCGATACGCACTGGCCCCGGTTGAGCATCAGGTGCTCCAGCAAAGCAAACTCCTTGTTGGTGAGAACAATCGACTCGGTACCGCGGTGAGCCGTGTGGTCCAGCCGGTCCAGTTCCAGGTCTCCGGCGCGCAACTGCAGCCGAGCCTCCCGCTTGCGCCGCAACAACGCCCGGCAACGGGCCCGCAGTTCATGCAGGCTGAAGGGCTTGAGCATCAGATCGTCGGCGCCCAGGTCCAGACAGCGCACCCGCGTCTCCACCTCCTGCCGTGCGGTAAGCACCAGAACCGGCAGATCGCTGTCCAG
This sequence comes from Occallatibacter sp., assembly GCA_031296165.1. GTDB lineage: Bacteria > Acidobacteriota > Terriglobia > Terriglobales > Acidobacteriaceae > Telmatobacter. The sequence goes on from JARLGF010000131.1 coordinate 21,603, forward strand.
AGCGCGGACCTCGGCGAGTACCTGTTCCCCATCCTTGACCGGCATGTTCAGATCGAGGATTGTCAGATCGGGCATCTCCCGGCGGAATGCCTCTACCGCGGCCCCACCATCGTAGGCCAGACTTACGCGGTGCCCGTCAGCTTCCAGACCGCGGCTTAAAAACAATCCCAGCGCCTTGTCGTCTTCGGCGATCAATAACCTCATGGCAACCTTCCTTTGTCAGCAGCGTCCTCAAAAGTGCGGCGCCTGCCGGGTCCAACTTTCAGGCCGGCTTAGCGTGTGCTAACCAATGCCCTCCTTCACCTTCACGCCGGAAGAAGAGGAACTCAAGATTGGAAATAAAAAAGATGAAAGGGGGAATACTGAAACGGCACTGAGGGAGGAAGTGTCCCAATATGGGGCAGTTGTACTGGCACCCAACCGCCAGGCGCCCTCCGCCGTTCAATCCATCGGTGCACCGGGTTCCCCCATGAGCACCATGTTCACCGCGACTGTACCGCGTTCACCGGTTCTGCGCGTTCACCTGATCTCACATACGGCCTAATTCGCATGCGGCGAACTGCCGGGGGTTCAGACGGCCTATTGCTTCAATGCGCCTTCCGCAGCGCGCGACTCAGCTTTGTTTCGGTACATCGCAGTGTCGGCGCGGGCAAGCAGTTTCTTCATCGCCTCGCCCGGCACATGTTCCGCCAGGCCGATGGACGCGTCCACTCTAATTTTCTTCGGACCGGAATTACCCTGCACCGTATAGTCTCCGCAGACCCATTTGCTCAGCCGCTCCGTCTGCGCATTGGCTTCCGACAAGCCGTAATCCAGCAGAATGATGAATTCGTCGCCACCCCAGCGTCCGATCAGGTCCGTCGAACGGCACGCCGACTTGAGTTCCGTGGCAAACTGTTTCAGCAACTCATCGCCGGTCAGATGCCCATGTTCGTCGTTCACTTTCTTGAACCCGTCGATGTCAACAATGGCCACGCAAAACGGCGTGCCGGCCGCAATCCGGCGCTCGATCTGGTTTTCGACCAACAGGCGGTTGTGCAGACCAGTCAGGGCATCGCGGGAAGCAATCTCTTCGGCCTTTTCCAGCTTCTCCTGGTAATTCGAGACCTCCGTACGCAAATGGTCGAGTGCGGCTTTACCCTCTTCTGTCATGCGCTTGATGGATGTCTTCAGATCCGCAGCGCTTTTCTCGATCGAGGCGCGAATCTCGGTCAGATTATCCAGGCTGGCAATCGTGGTGAGCCGCGCCGTAACCTCGTTGATCTGCCCGGCGCAGCGTTGATCCCGGGCGCCAACGGATTCGGCGGTGCGGGCCATGACGATCAGCAATTCCTTCACTTCCCCGGTCTTCTCCTGGTAGTGCCTTGCTGCGCGCCTTCCCCACCCCTGCAACTGCTCCTGAACATTTTTCTCTGTGGCTGCAACATCCTTGCTGCTCATCTGGGCTGAAAGCTTGGCCTCCAGCTTGCCGAGACTATGTTTCAGCTCTTCTCCCAGCCCAGAGCAGGCATCCACGCTGCAGTTGCCCATCTCCAGCAATGCGGAGCGATAGGCAGCAATTGCCGCGGAAAGAATATCCGTCTCCTCCGTCTCTCCGGAATTGTTTGAGCCTGTCTGTACAGCATCCAGATATTTCTTCAGTGAGATCATGCGCCCTCGGAGCCGGTTTGCCCACATCTGACCTATATGCGGACACAACACTATGGAGTATCGGCAAATTCTCACCTTCCCTTTAGCAGGGTGTGCTTCATCGCGTTTGCCTGCCGGCGCAGCAGCTCCACCTTGCTCACAAGGGACTTTTGCTCACGCCAAAAACAGCGAAGGCCCGGCGCACCCGCCGGGCCTTCGCATTCCTCATCCGCGGCTTCGCGGCCTTTTGTTACGCCAGAAGACGCTGTACCTTTTCTTCAATTACATCCTGCGGCACATAGCCCACAACTTGATCGGTCACCTTGCCGCCTTTGAAAAACAGAAGCGCGGGAATACCGCGGATCCCAAAACGCGACGGAGTGGCAGCATTCTGATCCACATTCACCTTCGCCACCTTCAGCTTGCCGGCATACGTTGTGGCTATTCCGTCCACAATAGGCGCAATCGCCTTGCATGGACCGCACCATACGGCCCAGAAATCCACCAGAACCGGTTGCTCACTATGCAGCACCTCCTGGTCGAAGGTTGCGTCGCTTACTTCCAAAACTCCCAAACCTGCCATGATCCTCCTTGCGGCACTCAAACTCTCTTGAGTGTACCGGGAACAGTGTGTATATGGGATGCGGTTGTCTCTGGAAAAGTCGCAAACCGCGCCTCAACCGTAAATAGGAAACGACAAGCACTCAGGTAGGATTGTCGGATTAAATACTATTAAATGTGCGATTTGAGTAAACTCATTAAGGCGTAGAACGCATATAAAAGCGCCCGGACCCCAAAAGGATCACGGGCGCTAGAGCAGCCCTCCCCCAGAACTGCCCACGCTGAAAATTTAGGTGTTCCGCCCTTGAATAGCAAGCAAACTTAGGTAATGAGAGAAGTAACGCCCAACAGAGTATTGCCCAGAAAGACAATGAAACCAACGGAAAAGTTACACCGACGACAACCTGTTCATCGGAGCGTGAACCAGCGGGCTCGCGGACTTCAACCCACGCTCGGTTCTGAAAGATTTCTGCCCCCTTCAGGCCTCAAGCGGCATGTCACCAACTCCGGCTCCAGATGGTTCTCCAGGGCACGGCCGCGAATCGCGGTCGAGGCACGGGGCAAACTCTCCTCGTTCGCTACGACCACAAGAACCGCGGGACCGGCCCCGCTCAGAGCTACTCCCACAATCCCCTGCTCTCCCACCAGCGGCAGCAGCAGCGGCAGCAGCGGGCAGATGGGCGCCCGGTAGGGCTGGTGAATGCGGTCGTTCATGGCAGTGCGGAGAAGATCGGTCCGGGCCTGTGCAAAAGCTAGTCCCAAGAGTGCCACGGACTGGATGTTGGTCACCACGTCGGCGCGGGAGTAAGTGGCGGGAAGCACCGCACGGGCCTTGCTGGTAGGCAATGGGTCCGCGGGAAGCACCACGATGGCCCGCCACTCGGCTGGGGGCACTACGCGCGCCACATGCACGTGCCGCCCCTCGCTGGCCGTGGCCACAAACCCGCCCAGCCAGCAGGCCGCGGCGTTGTCCGGATGGCCCTCCAGAGCGTTCGCCTCTTCCACGATGCGCTCCGAACTCCAGCCCAGTTGGCCAAAATGCACTGCAAGAGCAATCCCGGCAAGCCGCCCGGCCGCCGACGAACCGCAGCCCATCCCCAGCGGAATGCCGTTGTCCATGCGAATCGCCAGCGGAATGACCGGCCGGCCGTGGTCCTCAAGCAATCGCCGGTAAAGATCGAGAATGAGATTATCCTCAAGCCGCCCGCAGCGCTCCGTATCCCGTCCGCTTGCTGCAATCGAAAACTCTGCAGCCGGTTTTGCCTCAATTTCAAGATAGAAGTCCAGCGCCACCGCGGCCGCATCGAATCCCGGGCCGAGATTGGCGGAGGTTGCGGGCAGCCGCAGCCGTAAACTTCCCATCTCCGGCCTCAGGTCTTCGCTCATCCAGCCCTGCCCTTGAGCGTCGCCAGCACTGCGGCTACTGTAGCCTCAACGGCCACTGCGTTGCGCCGCAGTCCTACGAGTTCCCTCTCCACTCCAACAGTCTCCTCTTCCTTCAGGAGTGTTCCGCGATGGAAGTCAATCGTGTAATCGGCGTCCTTGAGCGTGTGGCCCGTAAGCACCAGAACCACTGTTTCCCCTGAAGCGATGGCGCCCTGCGCCCGCAATTTCTTCAGCCCCGCCAGGGTAACGGCAGAAGCTGGCTCGCAGCCCAGTCCTTCCGTGCCCAGTTCGGCTTTGGCAATGGCGATCTCGGCCTCGGTCACATCCAGGCACCAGCCGCCGGTATCCTGAATCACCCGCACTGCCTTGCGCCACGAAGCAGGGTTGCCGATACGGATGGCAGTGGCGCGGGTATGCGCCTCCACCGGCTCCAGGGCAGAGCCGTGATTGTCGGCCAGGCTGCGTACCAGAGGATTGGCGCCCTCGGCCTGAATCACGGAGATCCGCGGCATCCGCGCCACCAGCCCCAGTTCATGCAGTTCGCGGAAGCCCTTGCCCAGCGCCGAACTGTTCCCCAGGTTGCCGCCGGGCACAATCACGTGATCGGGAACATTCCAGTCAAACGCCTCGGCAATCTCGAACGCAGGCGTCTTTTGCCCTTCCAGACGATAAGGATTGACCGAGTTCAGCAGGTAGATGGGCGCTTCCTTCACAATTTGCGTCAACAGGTTCAGGCAGCCGTCGAAATCCGCCTTCAACTGGCAGGTCACCGCGCCGTAGTCCATGGCCTGCGACAGTTTGCCCCAGGCAATCTTCCCGTCGGGAATCAGCACCAGGCTGCGCAGCCCGGCGCGGGCAGCGTAAGCCGCCATGGACGCAGATGTATTCCCCGTCGACGCGCAGGCCACCCACTCGAAGCCCCGCTCTTTGGCCACGCTCATCGCAGCGGTCATGCCGGTGTCCTTGAACGAGCCGGTAGGATTCATGCCCTGGTGTTTGGCAAAGAGTTGATCGATGCCCAGCGCCTTGGAGACGCGCGTCAGGTGGTAGAGCGGCGTATTGCCCTCGCGCAGGGTCACGGCGTCGCCAAAGCTCTCCAGAATCGGCAGTAGCTCACGGAATCGCCACACGCCGGAGTTGTCCAGCGCCTCAGGCGAGCAGCGCCGCTCCCGCCAAAGCCATTTCAACGCGCCTGCATTGGGGCGGTCGTTGCCCTGACGCTGGCCCCAGCCGGGGTATTCCACTTCAAAAAGGTCTCCGCACACGGCGCAACGGAAATCCGGCTGTGCTTCCGTACCCGCGATCCGCGACCCGCATCCGAAACAGCGCAATTGGTGCAAATTGTCGTTCATGCCTGGTGTTAGCCTACCAGCGTACGGCGATTTTTGCAGCGAATTGGAGCTTCATTCCCCTTGATACAAATCTTGAAGCGAATCTTGATGCAAACCAGGTTTCTCCTTCCCCTCGTTGGATTGGCCTTCCTCGCACAGGTGAATGCGCAGACGCCTCTGCGCGTGGCCGCCGCCGCCGACCTAGAGCCGGTTCTGCCGCCCATCCTCGAGCAGTTTCGCCTGTCCACCGGAATCCGTGCCGAAGCCACCTTCCAGGCATCGGCCGTGTTGACCACGCAGATTCAGAACGGCGCTCCTTTTGACCTGTTTCTCTCGGCGGATCTCGGCTATCCCAAGCGGCTCATCGATGCCGGTCTCGCCGACGCCGCAGGCACAGCCGATTCTTCCACCCCCATTACCTACGCCAAAGGCACTCTTGTCCTCTGGACCCGCAAAGACTCACATCTCCCGCCTCCATCGCTCGATCTGCTCCGCAGCCCCGCTCTCAAACGGCTGGCCATCGCCAACCCGGAGCGTGCGCCCTACGGCCGTGCCGCGGTCGCCGCCCTCACCACTCTCAAGCTCTACGCCGCGCTCAAGCCGCGCCTCGTCACTGCCGAAAACATCTCGCAGACCGCCCAGTTTGTTGACTCCGGCAACGCCGACGCAGGACTTATCTCGCTCACCTCGGCGCTCACCCCCAGGCTCACGGCTGATGGCGCATGGTTCGTGATCCCACGCAATCTCTACCCGCCCATCGAGCAGGGCGCCGTGATCGTCAGCAACACCACCCAGCGCGCAGCCGCACACAAGCTCCTCGACTACCTGCTCTCGCCTCCGGTCCAGGCCCAACTTGCCAAAAGCGGCCTCACACCCATTCACTAGACGCAGTAAACTTCACGAGAACCCATGGATTGGCAAGCGCTCGCCCTCTCGCTCAAGCTGGCAACGGTCACCACGGCAATTCTGCTGGCCGTGGCCGTGCCCTTGGCTGCTTTGCTGGTGCTGGGCCGTAGCCGCTGGCTAGCCGTCGTCGAGGCGCTAGCTGCCCTGCCGCTGGTCTTGCCTCCCACCGTGCTTGGCTTCTTCCTGCTGGTTCTCCTCGGGCCGCGCACCGCCTTTGGCCGCGGCATCACCGCGCTGCTCGGCCATCCTCTGGCCTTCTCCTTCTCCGGCCTCGTCGTCGGCTCGGTAATCTACAGTCTGCCCTTTGCTGTGCAACCGCTCGTTGCCGGTTTTGCCTCAGTCCCGCCTTCGCTGGTCGACGCGGCTCAACTTCTCGGCGCATCTCCGGCCCGGCTGGTGCGCACTCTGTTCATCCCGCTCGCCCGCCGCTCACTGCTGGCCGCTGCCGTGCTCAGTTTTCTGCACACCATGGGTGAGTTTGGCGTGGTCCTCATGCTCGGCGGCGACATTCCAGGCGCCACCCGCACGCTCTCCATCGTGCTCTACAACCAGGTTGAAAATTTTGACTACGCCGCTGCCAATCGCACCGCGGCAACCCTGCTCGGGCTTAGTGTTGTTGCCCTTGCCGCAATCTACCTCGGCAGCCGCTCTCGTGGGAGCCGACATGCTTGAGTTGGCCCTCCATGCCCGCCGTGGCAGCTTTCTCCTCATTCTGGAGTGCCGCTTCGCCTCCGAGTGGACTGTCGTCTTCGGCCCCTCCGGCGCGGGGAAAAGTACCCTTCTTCGCCTTCTCGCCGGACTCGATCTCACGGAATCCGGCAATCGGGAACACGCGCGTATTGCCCTCGACGGCACTTTGCTGACAGACTCGTCCAGCGATTTTCGTCTCAAACCCGGACGCCGTCAGACCTCGATGGTCGCTCAGCAGCCCGCTCTCTTCCCTCACCTCAGCGTCGAGGCTAATGTCGCCTACGGCCTGCACCATCTTGACCGTGCCACGCGTCTCAAGCGTGTCGGTGAAATGCTGGAGTTGGTAGACGCAACCGGCCTGCTCAGCCGCCATCCGCGCGATCTCTCAGGCGGCGAGGCGCAGCGCGTAGCTCTCGCCCGTGCTCTGGCGCCTCAACCACGGCTACTGCTCCTTGACGAACCTCTGTCCGCTCTCGACGGCGCCGCCAGCGATGCCTTGCTCGTTCGCCTTCAGCTTTGGCTTACTCAGCATCACATGCAGACCGTGATGGCCACGCACGATGCCACGGACGCTCTCGCTATAGGAGCCGAAGTCCTTCTGCTCCATGAAGGCCGCCTGGCCGCTCTGGGACCTGCTGCCGAAGTGTTGGCAGCCGAGCGGGAACGATTGCTCCGGCGGCTTAAAAGTAGTTAACCAAACTCTCTTAAAGTCTGCGGCCTCGTCCCTTCGATTGCGCCATCCGGTTGTTCTAACATCGAAGCATGTCGAATCCATGGCTCGATATTCCCCTTGCCGACTACGAGGGGCACATGACTTCTGCCGAAGTGCAACAGTTCGGAGTTCTGTCGGAGTTATTTGCGGAAGCCATTGCATTCCGCCGTCCTGCATCCATCGCCATCCTCGGAATTGCAGGCGGAAATGGACTCGATTGGATCGACAGCAAAATGACCGGGCGGGTGGTTGGACTGGATGTGAATCCGCTGTATCTGGATGCCGTCCGCAGCCGTTTTTCCCATCTGTCAGGGCTGGAGCTTCATTGCATCAATCTTGCCGAACAGCTTGTCGAATTGCCGCCGGTGGAATTGGTCCACGCTGCTCTGGTTTTTGAGCACGCTGGAACCGGCCTTTGTCTGGACAATGCAGTATCTCTCGTGGCCAACAAGGGCGCGCTCTCTATCGTGCTGCAACTCCCCACGACCGCTGGCCAGAATGTAGGCAGAACCGGGTTTGCTTCGATTCAGCGCCTGGCGTCTCACTTCTCGCTGATCGATCCCATGCAGTTGCGCGAGACGCTTGCAGAGCGTTCATTCCAGTTGGCCTTTGAATCCCGCCGCTCGCTTCCCGCGGATAAGGAATTCTGGATGGGCATCTTCGTTCGCAAGTAACCCAGCCACTCGTGCGTTCACTCATACCATCGAAATTTTTGCCGTCAGAACCCCACCATCACCGGCTCCATCTCCAGCTCAATCCCGAACCGGTCTTCCACCGCTGCGGCAATCTGCCCAGCCAGAGCCAGAATCTCCTCCGCGCGTGCTGCGCCGTCCCTGTTGATCAGCGCCAGCGTGTGCCGTGATGAAACTGCGGCCCTGCCCAGCGCATACCCCTTCGCAAAACCGGATTGTTCTATGAGCCAAGCTGCCGGCAGCTTCACCTGCCCCGGTCCTGCCGGAAAACGTGGCGGCTCTTTCTCGCTCATCGCTGAAACCCGCCGCACTTGTTCCTCGCTCACCACGGGATTCTTGAAGAAGCTGCCCGCGCTGCGGCAATTAGGATCGCCCTCCACCATCAGCATGCCCTTCGATTGACGAACCCGGCGCACTGCCTCTGCCACTTCTGCAAGGCTTGGCTGCGCACCCTCTTCGCGGTTCTCCGCGATCGCCCGTTGCAGGTCCGCATAGCGCAGTGTCGGCGCCCCGCCCGGGGTGAGCCGGTAATCCACGCGCGTCACAATATAGCGCCCCCGGTCGGTCGTGTTAAACCGGCTGCGGCGATAGGCAAACCCGCACTCGCTTGCCGTGAACTCCACAAATGCCTGCTCGTTCAGATCGTAGGCTCGTACCCGCTCAATCGCCGATGCCGCCTCCTGCCCGTACGCGCCCACATTCTGCACCGGCGTGCCGCCAACTGTGCCGGGAATCCCCGCCAGGCACTCTAATCCGGCACAACCGTCCTCTGTGGTCAACCGCACGCAGTGCTCCCATTCCTCGCCCGCCGCAGCCTGATAAATTCTCTGGCCTGACTGATCCGGAGCCTCCGTAAACGTCACGCCGCGCAATCCCACCCGCACCACCAGCCCATTGAAACCGGCGTCTGAAACCAGCAGGTTACTGCCTCCGCCCAGCACAAAAAGTGCCAGCCCGCGTTCCCGCGCCCATGCGGTCGCTTCCACAATCTCGTCTTCAGTCGTCGCCTCCACAAACCACCGGGCAGGACCGCCGATGTGGAATGTGGTGAAGGGCGCAAGCAGCGTATTTTCGTTCATGAGCATCGCATCAAGGCTACACCACTCGCGTTTCACGGTAGAATCAAAACAGGCAACTTCCCTGCCGGAGGCGACAATGTATCCAGAACTGATGGTAATTCCCATGCGCGAAGAATTGGTGCGCGCTGGAATCAATGAAACCCGGACCGCCGAGGACGTGGACGCGGCGTTGGCTCAGCCGGGCACAACCCTGTTGGTGGTGAATTCAATCTGTGGCTGTGCGGCGGGCAAAATGCGCCCCGGCGTGCGGCTCGCGCTTACCAACTCCGCCAATCTCCCCGATCAGAAAATCACCGTCTTTGCCGGTCAAGATCACGAAGCCACCGACCGCGCCCGCAGCTACTTTGAGGGTCACCCGCCAAGTTCTCCCGCCGTAGCCATTCTCCGCGACGGCAAGCTGGTGTACCTCATGCAGCGCTCCGTCATCGAGCAGGCCACCGCACAGCAAATCGCTGGCGAACTGGTCCGCGCCTTCGACGAGTTCTGCGCCAAAACCACAGCGTAGCCAAAGTTTTTAGCCCTATAGCGGTTCTCCAATTGCTGTACACCGAAGCCATGCTGCCAAGTGGCTTTTTCCTCAAGAAAAAGCCACCTTCCAGGATATTGGTAGGGCTATATGTATTGGAGAACCGCTCTAACAAAAGAACGGCCTCCCGCGTGGGAGGCCGTTCTTGTTCTTGCTGCAACAAGCCCTATGCTTGGTCGTTTTCCGCCGCATTCGCCAGTCTCTGCACCTTGCTGTGCCGGATCGAGTAACCGAAGTAAATCACCAATCCAATCAGCAGCCAGCCAATCATTACAATCCACGTAATCCGTGGCAGGTTGGTCATCAGGTACACAGCCGTAATAATCCCTAGAATCGGAACCAGCGGTACAAACGGCGTCTTGAACGGCCGATGCAGGTCGGGAAGCCGTACCCGCAGTACCCACACTCCCGCGCACACAATCGTGAACGCCAGCAGCGTGCCAATGTTTACCAGCTCGGCCAGCCGCCCGACGGTCAGGAATGCCGGCAGGATCGCCACCACCACTCCGACCGTGATCGTCGAGATCCAGGGCGTGCGGAACTTGGGATGAATGGCCGATGCCCATTTCGGCAGCAGCCCGTCCCTTGACATCGAGAAGAAGACGCGCGACTGGCCCAGCAACATCACCAGCATCACCGTCCCCAGTCCGAAGACCGCGCCGATCTTGACCAGCAGCGAACCCCAGCTCACCCCAGTCGCATCGATGCCCAGTGCCACGGGATCGGCAACATTCAGCGAGTGATAGTTCACCAGTCCGGTCAGCACCGTGGAAACCAGAATGTAGAGAATCGTGCAGACCACCAGCGAACCCAGAATGCCCAACGGCATGTCCTTTTGCGGGTTCTTGGCCTCCTGCGCCGCCGTCGAAACAGCATCGAAGCCGATGTACGCGAAAAAGATAGAAGCCGCGCCGGTGGCAATGCCGTGCCAGCCAAAGTTGCCATGTCCATCCGCGGGGGGCAGATACGGGTGCCAGTTCATCCGCGCCACTTCCGGATGCCGGATCAGGAAGTAGCCGCCCAGCACCAGAAAGATTCCCACGATGCCCAGCTTCACCACCACAATCACCGAGTTCAGGTTAGCCGACTCCTTGATGCCGATCACCAAAACGGTAGTGACCGCCAGAATCGCCACGATCGCCAGCAGGTTGAAGAGCCCGGTGGCGTGCTGCAAGCCGCTCGCATCGGTTCCCGCCGGCAGTGAGGACAACGGCAGCCAGCGCTCATGGAAAAACACCAGTACGGTTCCCGGCGTTGCCGTCAGTTGCGGCGGAATATAAATATGGAGTTGCTGCAGCAGGCTGTTGAAATACCCTGACCAGCCCGCCGCCACCGTAGCCGCGCCAAAGCCGTACTCCAGTCCCAGGTCCCAGCCGATAATCCACGCCACAAATTCGCCCAGCGTGGCGTAGCCATACGTGTAAGCCGAGCCGGCAATGGGAATGATTGAGGCAAACTCCGCATAGCACAGGCCGGCAAATGCGCACACAATCCCGGCCAGCACAAAACTCAGCGCCACGGCCGGTCCGGCGTGCAATGCCGCTGCCTGCCCGGTCAGCACAAAGATCCCGGCGCCGATAATGGCGCCAATGCCAAGCGTAATCAGGTTCGTTGCCCCAAGGGAACGCTTGAGCGTGTGTTCGCCCTCTTCATTCGCCTCTTCGGTGAGCATCGACATGGGTTTGATACGAAGTAGTTTGGGCATGGATGAGGGAGTTCCTCCGCAATAGCTGATATGAAACTAAAGTCCGGCGCGCCCTAGGCGTTGCTTTCGGGCCGCCGCGACCAGAAAAGATAAACGGGAATACCGAGAAGGACCAGCACCAGGCCGGGCCAAGTGTACTGTGGCTTATATCGCAATAATACGACACAGATCCCTGCCGCCAGTACCAGATAGAGCGCCGGAAGCACCGGATAGCCCCACGCTTTATACGGCCTTGGCGCATCCGGCTGCTTGAATCGCAGCACAAACAAGCCAATAATCGTGAGTATGTAAAACACCAGTTCCGCAAAAATAATGTAGTCCAGCAACTGGCTATAGGAGCCTGAAACGCACAGCAACACCGTCCATCCAGCCTGCACCAGCAGCCCCGCCACCGGTGTCTTGTATCGCGGGTGCAGCTTGCCCACGGACTTGAAGAACAGCCCGTCGCGGCTCATCGCGTAATACACCCGCGCGCCAGCCAGCGTCATGCCGTTCGCGCAGCCAAAGGTCGAAATCAAAATCGCTCCGGCCATCAGCCAGGCGCCGCCAAACGGCAGTATCTGCTGCAAAGCCGCCGTCGCCACGCGGTCTTCCGACGCATGTTGAATGCCCCGCGCCAGCAGCGTCGTTCCATTCGGATCGCCGTGCATGGGCAGCACCAGCAGATACCCAAGTGAAACCAGAAAATAAACCGTCAGCACAAACCCGGTGCCCAGAATCAGTGAGAGCGGGATATTCCGCTTGGGATTCTTCACCTCGCCCGCCGTAAATGTGATGTTGTTCCAGGCGTCGGCAGAGAACAGCGATCCCACCTGCACCACCGCCAGAATCACCACCACATTCACCAGCACCATGGGTCCGCCAACGCCCACCTGCACCGGGTGCAGCGAACTCCAGCCGGCATTCTTCCAGAACTGGCTCCAGCCGGGCCCGAAGTTGGACGCCCACGCCGTCGCATTGTGTCCCACCGTAAAGGCCAGCAGGATAAGCGCCGCCAGTGACAGCGCCTTGGCCGTGGTGAACACATTCTGAATCAGCGCGCCCAGGCTGACGCCAAAGATATTCACCACGGCCAGCAAAATCACAATCGCAATGCCTGTCAGGTTGGCCGTGCTGACGCCAATCTCCATGTTGCCCAACACCATGGGGCCAACCTGCAGTGCAGGTACATGGGCGATATGCCACAGCCAGTGCGTCGTCGAAATAACCGGGAAAAACACCCCCAGAAACTTGCCAAAGGCCACGCAGACCGCCGCAATCGTCCCCGTCTGGATTACCAGAAACAGCGTCCAGCCAAACAGAAAGCCCCACAGCGGTCCCAACGCCTCGCGAAGGTAAACGTACTGGCCGCCGGCCTTCGGCATCATGGCCGCCAGCTCGCCGTAGCTCAGCGCGCCAATCATGGTCAGCATGGCCGTAACCAGCCACGCGCCCAGGTAAAGCGCCGGTGAGTCGGTGCCACGCGCAATATCCGCATCCACAATAAAGATGCCGGACCCGATCATCGACCCGATCACAATGGCCGTCGAACTGAAAAGGCCCAGACTTTGCACCAACCGCGGCGCGTTTGCCTCGTCGTTGATCGGGTTTGCGCGCTCTGGAATAGGAGTGTGTCCTGGAATTGTCACGTAATAAAAGTTTTAGTGGATTTGAGTTCAGAAGTCTTTAATTTTTTCAAAGGGTACGATTTTTGGACACTTTGTACAGATTCAATACACTGCGTGTTGTCTCTCCGCTGGGACCCATCCCCTCCCTGGTTTTTGCGAAAAGGATGAGAAACCTCAATCCTGCGCCGCAGCGTCTACCCCAGCAGCGCAACCCACTTGCGGAACTCCGCAGCCGGATCTTCCTGACGAAACAGTGCCCCGGCAATCGCCACCAGCGTCGCTCCAGCTTCCAGCGCAGCCGGCGCCGTTGCCAGCGTAATCCCGCCAATAGCCACCAGTACCGGACCGGGTCCAGCCTGCTCCCGCAGCCGCCGTACACCCTCCATCCCAATGGGCGGCGCCGTCACCTGCTTGGTCCGGGTCGGAAACACTACGCCAATTGAAAAATAGTCTGCCGGAGTCTGCAGAATCCCCGGAACAAGCTCCGCTCCGCCGCCAAAAGTTCCAATAATGCGTTCCGGACCCAGCAGCTTTCGCGCCGCCGCAGGGGTCAAGTCGCCTGTATCCACATGCACGCCGTCAAATCCAATATGTTCAATCAGATCGGCTCGATCATCGAGAATCAGCTTTACCTGTCCAGATGGCATGGCCGCGCGCAGAAGAGCGGCGTCGGCCATCAGTTCGGCTTCGCTGCCAGTCTTGTTGCGGTATTCCAGCAGTGTCACGCCGGCATCGGCCAGCGACCCGCCCAGCCGGCTCAGAAACGCAGCCCGTCCGGCGGCAGGAATCACGGAAGAATCCAGAATCGGATAGACCTTCGGAAATGAGATAGCCATGCAATAAGGGTAGCCCATTTGCTCGCCAAGGTCTGTACCGTCTTATTTCAAGAACGACGGCGGCCTGTCGCTTACTGCCTTTCCCCGCTCCATATTTGGTCTTGTCGAAAGCGTAAAGACCAGCTCGCTCGTCCCCGCCTTCAGCGCACTCAGCGGCAGCCATGTGCTCGCATAGGGAGCCCCATTCAGCGTGACGGATTGGACATACGGCCCCATTCCCTTCCCCAGCACAACCAGCTTCCGCCCATCGTCAAAACGCACCGTAGTGCGAGGGAACATCGGCGTACCCAGCGCCACTCCGCCAATGCCGGGAACCGCCGGATAAAGTCCCAGCGCATTCCAAACATACACGCCTGAAGTGGCGCCAAGGTCGTCGTTGCCTGGAATCCCGTCCGGCCCCACCTTGAAGGTCTCCTTCTCGATCCGCGTCACCACATCCTGTGTCTTCCATGGCGTACCGGCGAACGTGTACGCGTAGGGCGTCACAAAGTCCGGTTCATTGGCCATATTGAAGCACGGCTCGCCCCAGCAAATCAGCTTGGAAAAGAACTTGTCCAGCCTCTTCTGCACCTCGTCGTCGCTGCCAATGCGGCGGAACAGCTCCGGGTAATCGAACGGAATCATGAAGGTGTACTGGTAGGTGTTTCCCTCTTCAAAGCCCATCTGATCGGTCGGAACCGACGTGGTGCCTTGGTGCGGCAGCGAACGCTCCGGATCGAAGCCCGTCAGCCAACTCCCATCTGTATGCCGCGGACGAATCCAGCGAGTCTCCGGATCAAAAATATTCTTCCAGCTTTCCGACTGTTTCA
>JARLGF010000132.1 GCA_031296165.1 Occallatibacter sp.
ACAACTGTTGCTGGCCCGGGCAAACTGCTTTCATGGTTCCCCAGACTGGATACTTGCACTTGATTGCGGGTCATGAGCATCTCCGTATGCGGTCTTCTCCACAGTTCACATGTAGCGGCCTATATAGTCTGTCCTGTTCGGTACAACCAGAACGGCTGCCGACAACAATCAGACCAGGGCGGGGGTTGCGAAGAACGAAGCACTACAGTACTGCCTGGGGAAAAAGCCGATACGATTGAGCCTTATCCTCGCATAAACCTGATGGCGTTAGCGATATCGATTGACTCCTACTGATGACTGCATTGTTTAAACTGTCCTATTTTGCTTGAGTAATGCATAACCTGTCCAGCGGTAACATGATAAAGGTTACTCCTGCACGGGGATCGAAGAGTGTTTCTTGCAGAAACCTGCGGTAGGGCAGGTACGCCCTTCGGCTACTGGAAGGCTGCGACGCAACGCACGCGCCGCAAAGCGTACCAGCCGTCATGCACAATGACTGCGGGGTTCGCTTACAATAATCGCGGCGTGCATCTCAGGGTATGCCGTGGTGAAGCGGTTCTGAACACAATCATCCCCCGTTCGCAGCAGGGCGGGCGAAACCTTTGTCGGAACTGATTCGTCCGTAAACAGTATGCGGACAGTTTGACTTTATTTGTATCTGGCCGCTTTATTGCCCCTCTGTGGGCATTCACTCAAAAGAAAACGACGGGAATCGACATATGTCCAGCGAAGGCACTCCGGAGTCCCATCTGCCCACAATCAGCGATTTACATCAGCCACCGGTCCGCAAGCGGTCCTGGATCAGCATTGTTGTATACCTGGTTCTGGCTATCGCCCTGGGTCTTATTGTGTGGCGGGTTTACCAGAACCAGCAGGCGACCAAGGCCGCTGCGGCCAACCAGGCGGCAGCGCTTTTGGGCAGGCCGGTTCCGGTGCAGGTGACGCCCGTGGAGCAGCGGCCCATGCCTATCTTCCTGACCGCGCTGGGCACGGTAACACCCTACATGAGCGTTACGGTGAAGGCGCGCGTCAGCGGCGAACTGCTGCCGGTCAAGTTCACTGAGGGCCAGCAGGTAAGGAAGGGGCAGACGATCATGACCATCGACCCCCGGCCCTATAAAGCCTCGCTGGACCAGGCCAGAGGTACTCTGGCTCACGATCAGGCATTGCTGAAGAACGCGCAGGCGGAATTTGCCCGCTACAAGGCGCTTTACGCCGCGGGCGTCGTGTCAAAGGAAACCCTGGACACCGACGAGGCCAACCAGGGCCAATATATGGGAGCAATCCAGGCCGACAGGGCGGCGATTGAGACTGCCCAGTTGCAGCTTAACTGGTGCTCCATCCAGTCGCCCATCAATGGCCGCATCGGCCTGCGCCTGGTGGACCCCGGCAACATCATTACCGCTAATACCACCAACCTGGTGATTATCAACCAGTTCCAGCCTATTGCCGTCTACTTTACCCTGCCGGAAAATCAGCTTCCCCAGGTGCTGCACAAACTGATCACGGACAAACGTATGTCCGTAGTTGCCTACGACCGCGGCGACGTACAGAAGCTCACCGATGGCATTCTGATGACGGCTGACAACCAGATCGATACCACCACAGGCACCGCGAAGCTGAAGGCTGTCTTCGACAACAAGGACCAGGCGCTTTTTCCCAACCAGTTCGTGAATATTCACCTGGTGATGGAAAACCGCCCGACTGCGCTGGTGGTGCCGTCTGCGGCCATCCAAACCGGCCTGGATGGGTCGTATGTTTGGGTGGTCTCCAAGGATGCCAAGGGAGTGCAGACTGCCAAGCGGCAGGTGGTGACTGTGGCGCTTGCCGAAGGCCAGGTAACCATCCTGGACAGCGGCGTTCAACCGGGACAGAGCATTGTGGTGGACGGCGCGGACCGGCTGCGCAACGGACAGATTGTGCTGACGAGCATGGCCAAGCAGCGGAGCGGGCAAGGGACAGGAAGCGCCTCAGGACAGGGAACTGGTAGCGGGGCAGGTCTATTTACCCCTCCCGGCACAACTCCCAGTCAAGCATCGGCAGCCGGAGCCAGCGCCACCGGCGAGGGCAAGGGGACAGGAAACCACCACAACAAGGAGCAGCAGTGAGCCTGAGTCCTTCCCGGCCTTTCATTCTGCGCCCGGTAGCTACCTCGCTGCTGATGGCGGCCATCATGCTGGCTGGCTCCGTGGGCTACGAGCAGTTGCCGGTTTCCGCGCTGCCCGAGGTGGATTACCCCATCATCCAGGTACTCACCTTTTACCCCGGCGGCGGCCCTGAAGTCATGGCATCGTCCGTAACCGCTCCTCTGGAGAGGCAATTCGGCCAGATGCCGGGCTTGAAGCAGATGACCTCGGTCAGTTCCGGCGGCGGCTCGGTCATCACACTCGAATTCAATCTGGACGACAATATCGATGTGGCCGAACAGGAAGTGCAGGCGGCCATCAATGCCGGCAATAGTTATCTGCCATCCGATCTGCCCAATCCCCCCATTTACAGCAAGGTAAACCCGGCCGACGCGCCCGTCATGACGCTGGCGCTTTACTCCAACGCTCTGCCGTTGGACAAGATTGAAGACGCTGCCGACACCAACCTGGCGCAAAAAATCTCCCAGGTCACCGGCGTGGGCATGGTCTCGATTGCCGGCGGACAAAAGCCGTCGGTACGCATCCAGGCCAATCCGGCGCAGCTTGCCTCCTACAACCTGAGCCTCGAGGACCTGCGCACCGCTCTGGCGGCGGCTAACGTGGACCAGGCCAAGGGCACGCTGAACGGCACCCGCCAGTCCTACACCATCGGCGCCAACGACCAGTTGCTCACCAGCGGCGATTACAAGCCGGTCATCGTGGCCTATCGAAATGGGGCCGCGGTCCGCGCCTCCGATGTGGCCACTATTGTGGATGCCGCTGAAAACTCCCAGCAGGCCGCATGGATGGACCGACAGCCCGCGGTCATTGTCAATATCCAGCGCCAGCCCGGCGCCAACATCATTGCGGTGGTTGACCGCATCCAGAAGCTGCTGCCGCAGTTGCAGACCAGCCTGCCGGCATCCGTGCAGGTAAAGGTGCTCACGGACCGCACCACGACCATCCGCGCCTCGGTCAGGGACGTCGAATTTGAACTGATGCTCACCATCGCCCTGGTGGTCATGGTGATCTTCCTCTTCCTGCGCAACCTGGCAGCCACCATCATTCCCTCGGTCGCGGTGCCGCTGTCGATTGTTGGCACCTTCGGCGTGATGTACCTGCTGGGCTACAGCCTCAACAACCTCACCCTGATGGCGCTCACCATCTCCACCGGCTTTGTGGTGGACGACGCGATCGTGATGATCGAGAACATCTCGCGCTTCATCGAAGAGGGCGACAGCCCCATGAAGGCGGCGCTCAAGGGCAGCGAACAGATCGGTTTCACCATCATGTCGCTGACCATTTCGCTCATCGCGGTGCTGATTCCTCTCCTGTTCATGAGCGACGTGGTGGGACGCCTCTTCCGCGAGTTCGCCATCACCCTCGCCGTGACCATCCTGGTCTCCGCTTTCGTCTCCCTCACCCTCACCCCCATGATGTGTTCGCGCATTCTCCAGGACAAGGCGAACGCAAAGCAGACCCGCTTCTACTACTGGTCGGAGAAGGTTTTCAACTCCATCATCGCCTCGTATGGGCGCACGCTTCGGGTGGTCCTGCGCTATCGCCTCATCACTCTCATGGTCACCATCTCCACCTTCGTGGCCACCGTTCTGCTGTTCATCGTGGTTCCCAAAGGCTTCTTTCCGGTGCAGGACACGGGCGTGATCCTGGGCATCTCCGAAGCGCCGCAAACAGTGAGCTTTGCCAGCATGGCGCAGCGCCAGCAGAAGCTGGTGGACGTTGTGCTGCAGGATCCCGCGGTGGATAACATCTCCTCCTTCATCGGCGTGGACGGAACCAACACCACACTGAACTCGGGACGCATCCAGATCAACCTCAAGCCGCTCGACGTGCGCAAACTTTCCGCCACCGAGGTGATTCGCCGCTTGCAGCCCAAACTGGAAAGCGTTCAGGGAATACAGCTTTTCCTGCAGCCTCTTCAGGACCTCACGGTGGAAGACCGCGTCAGCCGTACTGAATTTCAATACTCGCTCGAAGATCCCGATTCAACCGAACTCGCCACCTACACGCGCAAAATGGTGGACGAACTGGGCAAGGAAAGTATGGTGACGGACGTGGCCAGCGACCTGCAGGACCAGGGGCTCGGCGCGCAACTGGTGATCGACCGCGACACCGCGGCACGGCTGGGCATCGCCATGTCCGACGTGGACAACACCCTCTACGACGCCTTTGGGCAGCGGCAGGTTTCCACCATCTTCACCCAGCTCAACCAGTACCACGTGGTCATGGAGGTAGGGGCCAACTTCCAGACCGATCCCTCGACGCTGAGCAGTCTCTATGTGAAGTCAGGCAACGGCGCCCAGGTACCGCTCAGCATGGTGGCCCATTGGGAGCAGTCGCGCGCGCAACTCGCCATCGGCCATCAGGGCCAGTTCCCCTCTACCGTGGTCAGCTTCAACCTGGCGCCCGGCAAAGCACTGGGCGACGCCGTCACCGCGGTGCAACGCATCGAACAGCGCATCCAGATGCCGGCCTCCATCAATGCCAGCTTCCAGGGAACGGCTGCGGCCTTCCAGACCTCGCTGGCTAACGAGCCGATCTTGATTCTGGCGGCGCTGCTCACGGTTTACATTGTGCTGGGCGTGCTGTACGAGAGCTACATCCACCCCATCACCATCATCTCCTCGCTGCCCTCAGCCGGCGTGGGCGCCCTCCTCGCCTTGCTCATTACCCATACCGAGTTCAGCGTGATTGCGCTCATCGGCATCATCCTGCTCATCGGTATTGTGCAGAAAAACGCCATCATGATGATCGACTTTGCCCTGCAAGCGGAGCGCAACGAAGGAAAAACAGCAGAGGAGGCCATCTTCCAGGCCTGTCAGTTGCGTTTCCGCCCCATTATCATGACCACCATGGCGGCGCTGCTGGGCGGTTTGCCCCTGGCGCTGGGCGGTGGCGTGGGCGCCGAGCTGCGCAAGCCGCTGGGCATCACCATCGTTGGCGGCCTGCTGTTGTCGCAGTTGCTCACGCTCTACACCATACCGGTCACCTATCTCTACTTTGACAAGCTGGCGCAGCGGTTGAAGCCGCGCGACATCCATACCAGTTACCAAAATGAAGCGGTCAATACCGACTAGAAACGGCTAGGCCGTTGCTGCGAAACGAACCTATGAACACCGATTGGCTTTTCCAAATAAAAAAAGCCGTCTTGAACGAAGCCGGAAATCTCCCATTCACCGGAGAACCGCACTAGGAGCCCCGAGCGATGCATCTGTCCGCACCATTTATCAAGCGCCCGGTGGCCACTTCGCTGCTCAGCATGGCCTTGTTATTGGCCGGTTCGGTGGCTTACTCGCTGCTGCCCGTGGCCTCGCTCCCCGATGTCGACTTCCCGGTAATCAGCGCAAGCGCTGGACTGCCCGGCGGAAGCCCCGAGACGATGGCCTCCTCCGTAGCCACGCCGCTTGAGCGTCAGTTCGGACGCATCGCCGGCGTCAATCAAATGACCTCGACAAGTTCGCTGGGCTCGGCGAGCGTCACCATGCAGTTCGACATCAATCGCAACATCGACGCAGCCGCCCGCGACGTGCAGGCCGCCATCAACGCGGCGCGCAGCCAACTGCCCTCTTACCTGCCCCAGAATCCCAACTACCGCAAAGCAAATCCCGCCGACGCGCCCATCCTCATCCTCACGCTGACCTCCAACGTGGTGCCCAAAGCCCAGATCTACGATATGGCCGACTCCATCCTGGCCCAGAAGATGGCGCAGATCAAGGGCGTGGGACAGGTCTTCGTGGGCGGCAGTTCCAGCCCTGCCGTGCGTGTCGAACTCAATCCCATGCAGTTGGCCAACACCGGCATCGGCCTGGAGGCAGTGCGCACTGCGCTGTCCGGCGCCAACGCCAACCGGCCCAAGGGCGCCTTTCAGGACGCGGATCATCGCTGGCAGATTCAGGACAACGACCAGATATTCAAGGCCCGCGATTACGCACCGATTATTGCCGGCTATAACAAGCAGACCGGCGCTCCCGTGCGTATCTCCGACCTGGGCACGGTTACCGACAGCGTCGCCAACATCCTGACTGCCGGCGTGGCAGGCATTAACCCGGTCAAAGGCCCTCCCGGTCAACTGCAAGACTCGATCATGCTGATCGTCTTCAAGATTCCCGGCGCCAACATCATATCGACCGTGGATAACGTGATGGCCGAGATGCCGCGCCTGCAGGCAGCCATTCCGCCCACCATCAAAATCAATGTATCGGTTGACCGCACCACCACCATTCGATCCAGTGTGCGGGACGTTGAGATTTCGCTCGTCATCAGCGTGCTGCTGGTGGTGTTTGTGGTCTTCCTCTTCCTGCGCGAGGTGTGGGCCACCATTATCCCCTCAGTGGCTGTGCCGCTCTCGCTGGTAGGCACCTTCGGCGTGATGTATCTGGCGGGCTATACCATCGACAATCTGTCGCTGATGGCGCTCACCGTTGCCACCGGCTTTGTGGTGGACGACGCCATCGTGGTCATCGAGAACATCACCCGCTATCTGGAAATGGGCATGCAGCCGTTCGAGGCGGCCATGAAGGGGTCAAAGGAGATCGGCTTCACGGTGCTCACCATGAGCACATCGCTGATCGCCGTCTTTACGCCCATCCTGCTCATGGGCGGCATCGTGGGCAAGCTTTTCCGCGAGTTCGCCGTTACCCTCAGCGTGGCCATCGCCGTTTCTCTTTTGGTCTCGTTGACCACCACCCCCATGCTCTGCGCCCAGTTTCTCAAGCCGCGGGACGCTACCCGCCATGGCTCCATCTATCGCGCCAGCGAAGCCGCCTTCAACCGGCTTCACGCCGAATACGCTGCCGCTCTGCGCTGGGTTTTGCGTCACCAGGTTCTGATGCTGCTGGTGCTCATCGGAACCTTTGTCTTCAACATTTACCTCTACATCGTTGTCCCCAAAGGCTTCTTTCCGCAGCAGGACACGGGCCGGATGAGCGGCTCGACACGCGGCGCGCAGGACATCAGTTTCGCGGCCATGAGCGTCAAGCAGAAGACGCTGGCGCAGATGACGCTTGAAGATCCGGCCATCGCCTCGGTGACAGCCTTTGCCGGCGGCGGCGGCGGCAGCAGCAACAACGTGGGCCGCATGTTCATTGCTCTCAAGCCGCTCAGCGACCGGCCCGGACGCGTATCCGCAGACCAGGTGGTTAACCGGCTGCGCGGCAAGCTAAGCAGCGTGCCCGGCGCCACGCTCTTTCTCCAGGCCAATCAGGATATTCAGGTCGGTGGCCGCGGCAGCGACTCCCAATACCAGTACACGCTCTCTGACGAAAATCTGAACGAGCTGAATACCTGGGCCCCGCAATTGCAGGCTCGCATGAAGGCCATGCCCGAGCTGCGCGACGTCTCTTCCGATCAGCAGAACCAGGGCCTGGCCACCAATCTGGTGATCGATCGCGACACCGCCTCCCGGCTGGGCATCACTGCCTCCGCTATCGACCAGGCGCTTTACGATGCTTTCGGACAACGCGAAGTCTCCACCATGTACACCTCCCTCAACCAGTACTTTGTGGTCATGGAGGTGGACCCCCAATACCAGCTCAGCCCCGATTCCCTCAATGGCATCTTCATCAAGGCCAGCAATGTTACGGGAGCAACCACCGCCGTGTCGTCCAACGTCTTGAATTCGACTACCACAGCCTCCACCACTGGCGGTGCAATGGTGCCGCTCTCGACCATCGCTCATTACGAGAACAAGCGAACCTCTCTGCAGGTCAATCACCAGGGCCAGTATCCGGCCATTACGCTCACCTTCAATCTGGCGCCTAACGTCGCCCTCGGCGACGCCGTCACAGCGCTCGAGAAAGTCCAGCGCGAGCTCGGCATGCCCTCTGCCATCCACGCCAGCTTCCAGGGAACCGCGCAGGCCTTCCAGGACTCGCTCAAAAACGAGCCTTATCTCATCCTGGCCGCGCTGGTCGCCGTTTACATCGTCCTCGGCATCCTGTACGAGAGCCTCGTCCATCCGTTGACCATTCTCTCCTCGCTGCCTCCGGCCGGCGTGGGCGCCATCCTCGCTCTGCTGCTCACCGGTACCGAACTCAGCATCATTGCCCTCATCGGCATCATCCTGCTCATCGGCATCGTCAAGAAAAATGCCATCATGATGATCGACTTTGCCCTGCAGGCCGAACGCAACCAGGGCCTGCCGCCGGTCGAGGCCATTTATCAGGCTTGTTTATTGCGCTTCCGCCCCATCATGATGACCACCATGGCCGCCATGTTCGGCGGTTTGCCGCTGGCCATCGGTATGGGCGTCGGTTCCGAACTGCGCAAGCCGCTGGGCATCACCATCGTCGGCGGGCTGCTTGTCTCCCAGGTGCTCACCCTCTTCACCACGCCGGTTGTCTACCTCTTCTTCGACCGCCTGCAGTGGAAGTTCATGAAGCTCCATAAGCTCGACTCGGAACTGGAAGAAGCGCCGGGAGACTGATCGGCCTGACGGACAA
Source organism: Occallatibacter sp. (assembly GCA_031296165.1). Lineage (GTDB taxonomy): Bacteria > Acidobacteriota > Terriglobia > Terriglobales > Acidobacteriaceae > Telmatobacter. The sequence goes on from JARLGF010000132.1 coordinate 8,588, forward strand.
GTAAGACGCACAAACAGAACAGGCGGCCCGTTCACGGGTCGCCTGTTCTGTTTGTGCGTTATTGTCTTTGTGCCAGGCGCCTCAGTCCGCGAAAGCTTCTTCTTCCACCTTTGTCTGCTCAATCAGCTTTACCGGATAGTAAGCGTTCCGCGTGTACTGCTTCACCATGCGGTTGGTGTTGAAGTAGGAGCCGTTAAAAGCCAGCGTGTTGCGCATCAGGCGCGCCCATTTCTCAGGCGTGTCCCGATACAGGGGAACCACGGCAGTCTCCAGCTTTTTGTAAAGCGAGTTGGCCTCCTCGGCATCGTTCTCCCCGTCCTCGATCGCCCAGCCGGTGTAACCCTCGATGCAGCCCTCGATCCACCACCCGTCCAGAATCGACAGGCTGGGAACGCCGTTCAGGGCAGCCTTCATGCCGCTGGTGCCGGAGGCTTCATAGGGCCGCTTCGGCGTGTTCACCCACACATCCACGCCGGCCGTGAGCATCGCGCCCAGTGCCCAGTCGTAGTTTTCCAGATAAACAATCCGCAGAATGTCGTTTGAGTACTTGGCGGCATCTTCCACAACCTGATGAATCAGCGCCTTGCCGGGCTCATCCTGGGGATGCGCCTTGCCGGCATACAGAATCTGCAAGCCGCCCGCGGCAGTGGCAATCTCCAGCAACCGCTGGGGATCGGTAAACATCAGCGTGGCGCGCTTGTAGGTGGCCACGCGCCGGGCAAAGCCCAGCGTGAGAACCTTGGGATTGAGAACCAGGCCGGTGCGCGTGGCAACCTCGGTGAGCAATGCTTCCTTGGACCGGGCATGGGCTGAAAGAATCTCGTCTTCCGGCAGATCGATAGCGTTGCGCAGGTAGAGATTGTCGCGCCGCCACGAGGAAAAGTGTGCATCCAGCAACTGCTGGACCGGCTCCGACACCCACGTAGGCGCATGAACGCCGTTAGTAATCGAGTCGATGGCAAACTCCGGGAACATCTCCCGCGAGACCTTACCGTGCTGCAGGGCTACACCGTTGGCATAGCGCGAAAAACGCAGCGCCAGCAGCGTCATGTTCAACATGCCATCGCGAAAACAACCCTGTTTTTCCAGCCGCGCTGTTCTGTCTCCGCCGAGAATGCGAATCGTCTGCTCGGTCGAGAAGCGATCATGGCCGGCCGGAACCGGCGTGTGCGTCGTAAATACGCACTTCTTGCGAACCTGTTCGATGTCGGCTTCCGTGTCCGCGCCCAGCGGTCCGCCGCCCAACTGGCGTTCCAGCAGTGCCAGCACCAGCAACGCCGCGTGTCCCTCGTTCATGTGATACACGTTCAGCCTGTGACCGAGCGCATGCGCCATCCGCACCCCGCCCATACCCAGCACAATCTCCTGCTGCAAGCGGTAGTTGGTATCGCCGCCGTAGAGATGATCGGTTAGCCCGCGGTCCCATCCCGAGTTGCCGTCCACATCGGTATCCAGCAGGTAAATCGGCACCGTGTGTCCGTAGCGGCCCACCAGGTCATAGCGCCAGGCGCGCACTATTACCGTGCGGTCTTCCACTGAAACAGTAATCCGCGCCGGTTCCTCGGTACAGAAGTCCGCCGGATTCCAGGGCTGAATATCCTCGCTCTGGGTGCCCGCGCTGTCCAGGTGCTGCTGGAAATATCCCTTGCGGTGCAAGAGGGTGAAAGCCACCAGGGGAACTCCCAGATCGGCCGCGGAACGCAGCGTGTCTCCAGCCAGAACTCCCAGGCCGCCGGAGTAGGTTGGCATACTGGGATTGATCGCGATCTCCATTGAGAAGTACGCGACCAGGCCGGAGCTGGGAAAAGTTTCGTATGAAAACGGCTTTGTCGATGTAGGCTGCATGGTCTTTATTTCTCCACGGCGCTTCCTGCTTGCAAAGCGGCGACCTGGTGCATATGAAGCTGACGAGGAAAGCGGAGGCAGCTCCTCCACTCTTCATCGGGCAAACATCTATCAAGTTTAGCAAGGATGTTATAAAGATCCACGGCTGGCTCTTTATAGACTGATCCAGCCTGCGGCCCTCAAAAAAGCATCGGCAGGGAGATTTTCCCTTATGGAATCAATTCTCTGGCGGATTCCCCCCCCCAGGGAAAATCCGCCAACACCGCGTCTTGCATGATGAAAAACAGCCCTACTGCAGCCGGTGCGCGCCCCCTGATGCGTGGCAAATGTGAATCTGCGGGACAATCCCGGTCTGGTTGGCATAGCGGGCGGCCAGCGCCTCGGCAAAACCGGCGGCCTCGCTCTGTTCCACCAGGTTGATGGTGCAACCGCCAAACCCCCCTCCGGTGAGCCGGGCGCCGATCAGCCCCGGCAAATCCTGCGCCAGCGCCACCATCGCATCGGCCTCCACGCAACTGCCTTCAAAATCCTGGCTGTAGCTGGTGTGCGCCTCGCCCATCAGCCGGCCCACTTCCGCCATGTCACCCTTGAGCAGAGCCTCGCACGCGGCCACGGTGCGCAGGTTTTCGCTGATCACGTGCCGCGCGCGCATCAGCGACTTCGGCGCCATCTCGTGGCCCCATTTTTCCAGGTCTTCCAGCGTCGCATCGCGCAGGAAAGGAACTCCTGGCCGATGGCTGGCGATGACTGCGCAAGCTGCTTCCGATTCGCGCCGGCGCGTCGGGTAATCGCCCCCGGCCACCGAGTGCTTGACCATGGTGTTGGCAATCACCAGCGCCACGTGAGAGGGAATCGGCGCCAGTTTGAAGCTCAGATCGCGGCAATCCAGCAGCAGCGCATGGTCCTTGGCCCCATTGGCAGAGATGAACTGGTCCATAATACCGCAATTGGCACCCACAAACTCGTTCTCCGCCCGCTGACAGAGACGCGCCAGCACCGGCCCGGGATAGCTGACGCCGATGAGCGACAGGACGGCCAGCGCCGTGACTACCTCGAGAGCGGCAGAGCTCGACAGTCCCGAACCCAGCGGAACGTCTCCCCACAGGCTCAGGCTGAAGCCGGGAATCGCAAGACCCTCACCGGCCAGAATGGCAACCACGCCAAGCGGGTAGTCGGTCCAGTGCTGGCTGGCCTTGGTGGGCAGCGCCGCTGCCTCAAAGCTCCTCTCCTGGCCGTAATTCTCCGAGTACAGGACGATCTTGCCGTCCGTGCGTGGGGAAATACCGGCCAGAGTGGCAAAGTCGATGGCCGCGGGCATCACAAACCCCTCGGCATAGTCGGTATGCTCGCCGATCAGATTCACCCGGCCCGGCGCAACAAAGATCGCCGGCTCCGCATGAAAGCGGGCAACGTGCATGGAACGGAATACAGCAGGATCATGCATTTCAGTTCACTCCCTCAACGAATTCAAACTCAACAACTATAGGCCAGCAAAGCAGGCCAGGAAAGCCTCTTCCAGCAGATGAGAACGTTTTCAAACACGGCCCGGATTTCCCTTCACAGAGCCAATTCCTCTACTCTCTCCTGACTTCAGCCACGGCCTCGGTCAGTCTTTCCCATATCCTGTCCAGCCACTCCTCGTGCTCCGGCTTTATCAGCACCGAACGCATGCAGGTTACTGTCCCGGCTGCTGCTCGGCCTGGGTCTGAGCCTGCCGTCTGCTGCCCGGCCAGAGGTTGAAACCATGTCAGCGGCAATTCTACAAGAGCCAGATGCAGATCCCGTGCGGCGCAAGCATCAAACAGCTCCTGAGCCAACTGCGAAGCTCGCGCCGGGGTTTCCGCAGGCAGCTTCCACACCACAATATCCAGGTCCGGAGCCCCGGCAGTCAACGGCTGAAAGCGTCCGTCTCCACGCAGCCGCCGGTCCAGTTCCAAAGCCGCAGCCCGGCTGTGTTCCAATCCGCGGGCAAAGGCGCCTCCGGGCGTGAGCGGCAACAGTTGCTGCGTAGCCCACAGAGCAACCGCCGCTGCACCGGCACGCGAACACTCCAGGCTGATCTCGCCCAGGTGCAACTTGTTTGAAGTGAAGTAGGTATAGGGCGAGTCGTGCTTGTAAAAGCGGCCCACGGCCGGGTCGCGAAACAGCACGCAACCGCAGCCAAAGGGCTGCAAGCCGTGTTTGTGGGGATCGATCACGATGGAGTCGGCCTCGCCGATGGCCGCGTATGCCCGCCGCGCCGGCTCGTCCAGACTCTCGGGAATCAGCCGGAAGTAGCCGCCGTAAGCTCCATCCACATGCACCCGGAATCCGTACTTCTCGCGCAACGCCAGCACTTCGTCCAGCGGGTCCACCGCCGCCATCGCCGTTGTGCCCAGCGTAACCACCACCGTGCCCACGTCCCCTTTGCGCAGCTCGTCTTCCAGGGCCTCCAGGCTCATGCGCCCGTGGCCGTCTGCCGGAATGCCCGTATAGTCCAGCTTCAGCACGCCGGAGATGCGCTGGTGCGTATAGTGCGCCTGTTCCGAGCCGACAATCCTGCGACCTGGCGCCAACTGTCCGGCCATCCACAGGGCCTCCAGGTTGGCCAGTGTGCCGCTGGAACTCAGATGTCCCAGGTATTCTGTCCAGCCGAACATCCCGGCAATGCTGCGAACCGCCTCAATCTCCATCTCGGAGCTGGCCCGGCCGCCATCGCGCGCGTGGTTGTTCGGGTTGACCGTCATGGCCAGTGCATAGGCGGCGCGCGCCACCGGATGCGGCGGCTTCATCATCTGCCCGGCATAGAGAGGATGGAAATAGGGGTAGTTGTCGGCCAGCCGATGCGCCGTCGCCTCCAGCACCCGCTCCATGGCTGCTGAGTCCATGTCCGGTCCCGTGTCCGGCTTTAAGGCCGGTAATGCCGCAAACTCCGCCTCAAGCAGTTCGGTGGCGCGCGACAACAGAGAGGGAACCAGATCCTGGGGCATGGTGACCCACCACAGTATCACAGCCAGGCGTTACCTTGCTAAGCCTATATTGGTCAACAGTTTCCAGAAGTGGGAATCGCACAATGGGACAAGATGCAAGATTTTCTGTTCCCTTTTTTGTGAGCAATGCTACACTATCGCCAGCGTTAGAGCCGAAGCGGGCGTGAGCAGTAACTCGCCCAACCAAGCAAGATTCTGCCAGTGGTCGCTCCGATTCATCCAGCGCAATTCAATCCAGGAAATACGATCAAAATGGAACAAGGTACTGTGAAGTGGTTCAATGACGCGAAGGGCTTCGGCTTTATCTCGCGCCAGAACGGCGAAGACGTCTTTGTGCACTACTCTGCAATCAACTCAAGCGGTTTCAAGAGTTTGCAGGAAGGTCAAGCCGTGCAGTTCAACGTGGTGAAGGGGCCCAAGGGATGGCAGGCTGCCGACGTGCAGCCGCTCTAACCCTCCAGGCCAGATTCCGGCAGAATCTAACAAACACAAACGAGGGCCAGGGGAAATCCCTGCCCTCGTTTGTTTTCTGCATGATAAGTCTGTATCAGCTTGTGCGGTTTCAGGACAGATTGTTAGGGCCTGAGGCTATGCGCGGTTACTGTTCCATCGTGGCAATAGAGCGAGACCTTTTAATTTGTCTGCGAAGTTGCATATGGTACGATGGCCACCATGAGTGTCGAATTGAGCTACTCGACTGCAAAGCCGAGCTTTAAGACTGCGTGGTGGACGCCGCGGCTCGCCGGGCCGATCATCGTAGGTGGAGTAGTTCGCCTGGGATTACTGGCAGTCGCACTTGCCCGCACCGGGACCAGCTCACTTACTCAACCCGACACAAGCAGTTATCTTATTCCGGGATGCAACCTGCTGCTGCATGGCAGCTTTGTTGCGGACGGCGTGCCGGACCTGTTCCGTACGCCGGCTTATCCCATCTTTCTTGCCATTACCAGCCTTGCCGGCCTGACCGCGGCAACTGTGGCAAACGTAATTCTGTCGCTGTTGACCATACTTCTCGTTTGGAAGCTGGGACGGGCAGTCTTCAGCGATGGACGTATTGCACTTGGCGCTGCCTGGATCTTCGCATTTGAGCCGATTTCGGTCATCTTTTCCATCTCCCTGATATCCGAGACTCTGTTTATCGTTCTCTTCCTACTTAGCATGGAGCGGATGGCCGAGTTTTTGCGCGGACACAGTTTACGGGTGCTCGCAGTGGCTGGACTATGGCTTGCCGCCGCAACCTTTGTACGTCCAATCACTTATTACCTGCCGGTGGCACTGGCACTGGGATTGTTTCTGGTGTTGGCGCGCGTGCCCGTTCTCTCACCCCAGCAACAAACAGTCGCTTGGGATCCCGGTCTGCGCTGGAAGGCGCCCGCCGTGCTGCTGATAAGTTTTCTACCTTGGATAGCCGCCTGGCAGATACGCAATTGGGTTGAAACCGGCTTCCACGGGTTCTCAAGCGCCGGAGAAGTCTTTTATTACACCTATACTGGCCCCGGAATTACAGCTCAAGTGGAGCACCGGCTCTTCTCGGATGTGCATAAAGAGTTGGGTCATATTGATTTTACCAATCAGAGCGGGCAAGTTTATCTCTTCCAGGCTTACCTCGATCGCCATCCTGAGCAGGCCGGATGGAACCAGACTCAGCGCATAGCTTTCATCCATGACGAGGCTGCCCGCACCATTCGAGCGCATTTCGGTATTTACCTGCGCTCGCGTTTCCCAGCCTTGTTTAAGATGTTGTTCTTCCCTGGCACTGGGTATTTCGATCGCATGATGTATCCGATAAACACCCGGCAAACCGCTGGCTTGATCGACCAGGGCCCGGCGCGCTGGTGGATCGTGCTCGCCAAGTCGTATCCCAGGGTCGCGGCTGAGAAGGCCGTATTTTCGGTTGTGCTGCTGGGGCTATACATGTTTGCCGCGTGGGGGCTTTTCCTTGCGGCACGGGGAGTCTTCCGCGGTGCCTTGAACAATGCATGTCTATGGCTGATGCTGGGAACGTCCCTTTACTTCCTCGCCGTCTCAGTCGCGATGGTGGGTCCGGAGGTAGAAGTGCGTTATCGGCTGCCGTTCATGCCGTTTATATGCATTTTTGCGGCTGCAGGGTTCATTGAAGGCCGGCGCCGCACTATCCATGACCGCGAGAGGCTTGTGCCTCAAGTTGC
>JARLGF010000133.1 GCA_031296165.1 Occallatibacter sp.
AGCCGTTGGTTGGATCGACAGTCACCTTCAGCAAGGAATTTTCCAGCGTCAAGCCGCTGACCTTGAGATCGCTCGCGAATGGCTTCTTGCCGGGCACTGCGTGCAATACGTCATAGCCGAGCGAGGGAACGCTCTTGGCATCGACCAGCAGATGATAGGTGTTGGTGGCACTGTCGCTGGACAGAACCTGCGAGGGAACCACGTGATTGTTCTTGTCGAGAATCGAGACTCCGGCGCCCGAGGCCGGCATCTCCACATCGACGTTCACAAGCCCGGAACGCTCCCATGCCAGAGGGTTGAAGACCAGGATCGGAATTTCTCCGGCTGCATGGGTGTCTATGCGCGCCTGGATGCTGTTGAGGGCCTTGGTTGAAGCTTCCTGCGTGGCCCAGCGCACCTGATCGTAGTCCCGCTGCGCATCCTTATAGATGATGCCGATGCCGGAGCCCGCGCCGATATCGTGGAACTGGTTGAACAGAGTCTTCTTCCACGCCTCGTTCAGCTCCGTGCCAGGGTAGCTCTGTCCATCAAGCCACGCCAGCGAAGAATACTTCTCCGCATTCAACGTCCACTCTTCGCTCTCACGCATATTCTGCTTGAGCTTGGCCTGCGTGGTGTAGGTGCCGCGATGGTGCTCGAAGTACACTTCGTCATTCCATGTGGGAATACTAACTTCACCCGCAGGCGGGGCCGGCAGTGCTCCGCCGCCGTGCGCCATGGACTGGTAGTTATAAGTCGGCGAGTCGGGCGCAATGACCTTCTCGATGCTGCTGAAATAACTCTGGGCCGTTCCGAACTCCATCCTGGGGACAATCTTGTCAGGCTGCATCCAGTGCACGCCCTCGTCCAAGACCTCGCGGGTTGGCCCGCCGCCGTGGTCGCCCACGCCATACATATCCAATATGTTGGTCAGGCCTGGATTTAGAACTCGCCCATGGACGAGATCGTTGGACAAACGCACAGGGCTTAGATTGTTATTTCCATACTCATGTGGGAAATATGTAAGCACCTTGCTGCCATCCGGGGATTGCCACCAGAACAGCTTGAAGGGAAACGGGTTGGTTTCGTTGTAGGACATTTTCTGCGTAACAAAGTAGTCCATGCCGGACTTCTTGTAGATCTGCGGAAGCTGCCAGTCGTACCCGAAAGTGTCAGGATTCCAGCCGATGCGCGTAGTTACGCCGTACAGAAGTTGTGCTTCCCGCTGGCCCACCAGCAACTGGCGAACCTGCGATTCTCCATCGGGCAAATTCAGGTCGGGCTCAACCCACATGCCGCCCACGATCTCCCAGCGCCCTTCCTGAATGCGCTTCTTGATCTCCGCATTCATCTCCGGATACTTCTCCGACATCCACTCGTTGTATACAAGGCCAGACTGCGCATAGGTGTAATTCGGATACTCATCCATCAACTGGAGCGCCGTGCCGAAGGTACGCCGTACCACGTCCACGGTCTCTGTCACCGGCCACAGCCATGCCGCATCGATGTGCGAATTGCCGGTCACATGGAAGTTCGCCTTCTGCAAAGTAGGCTTGAGAGATTCGAGGTCCTGTTGAGACTTCCGCAAGGAGGCATCGAATTTCTGTGGATCGTTCGCATCGAGAGCGCTAAGATCTACATCCTCGATGGCCTTGTCCAGAGTCGCGATATCCGCGGACACATTCTGAGACAGATCCGGAAGCAGCAGAGCCGCAGAGATGAACTCGGTGTACATATCCTGCGGATTGGGCCGATTGGGAGCAAAGTCGATGTGAACCTGGATAAAAGGAACACTTTTCGGTCGGGAAGTAGTTGCCCACCGAAGCGCGACCTGCACTGTGTCACCAGGCTTTGCTGAGCTGAAAAGAACCAGAGGCTCCATCGACTCGCCGGCCGCCACTCGCTCGCCGTTGAAAAAGACCGACAAAGTATTGTTCGACGTGTAGCCTTGAATCCAAAGCCTGGTGCCAGTCAGGTCATAGCCGCCAACCGTACTGGGGACCACAATCTTCTTGCGCAGCCAGATCACATCAGTCGTTTGCACCCGGCGCGGAACCTGAATCTCCTGCCAAGAGGAATCGTCGAAGGAGACGGATTGTCCGCCCTGGACATCGCCGTCGTGATATCTCCAGTCCTGCACGGGAATCTCGTCCAGTTTGGACAACCGGCCGAGCACCGTACGCGATTGGCTCGACAGAGTCTTCAACGCTGCCGCAATCTGCGTCGGGCCAGGATTATTGAACTCTCTGTTTAGAGCATTTTGCGGGTCTTTGGCGTCTGGATTGCGCTCGGCATTTCCTGCCAATGGCAACAACACGAGGCCGAGCATAATCACGACAACCTGGGCTATGCTCACGCGACAAGAACGTAGAACTTTGCGAGGGATCTGGATAAGCATTGGATTCGCTCCTGATGAATCTCGGAATTGCGCTGTAAAGTCCGCTCCACATTAGAGGACGGACTTGGAAGCTGGTACTAAGCCTGTTGGATTGTAAAGCAGCGATTAGAAGAGGTGTCAAGCGTTTAGCCAACATAGCTGATATATCAGCTTTAGTGCCTGGATTCGTTTGGATAGAGCGATTTACTGGACTAGATATTCCATATCTATCCACGGCCCTTGGCAGGTTACGTAACTAAATACATGGGTAAGCGGGCGTTCATTCCGCACAAATCTTATCTAACAGTACCGGGTTCGATCCATTTGTCTATCCAGTTCATAACTCCGTATCTATAAGTTTAGATATAAACGCCCAATCCAGTTATCAGAGATAAGTCGAGTTTGTAGAACCTTTTCCCTGCCATACCTATAACTGTACAGCCGCTTCAACCTCTGCCCACTCCTCAGGTGTCAGCCTGAGCGCGGCCGCAGCAATGTTTTCCTCGAGGTGCGCAACGCTGGAAGTTCCTGGAATCGGCAGCATTGCTGGTGAGCGCTGCAGCAGCCAGGCCAGCGAGAGCTGCGCCACCGTAGCCGCGTGGCGCGCGGCGGAGCGGACCAGGACTTGCGCGCCGGGGTAATCGGGCTTGAGCAGTTTTCCTCCAGCATTGGGATACCACGGCATAAAGCCGATACCCTGCTGCTGGCACCAAGTAAGTGTTTCCTCATGACGACGGTCACCCAGACTGTATCGATTCTGGACAGTAACGACATCGACGATCTTGCGGGCTTCTTGTATCTCCTTGACGGTTACTTCGCTCAGACCGATGTGGCGAATCTTGCCCTGCTCCTGCATCCGCTTCAAGGCACCCAGGCTCTCTTCAAGCGGGGTGCGCGGGTCGATACGGTGGAGCTGATAGAGTTCGATGCGCTCCAGTTTGAGCCGGCGCAGGCTCATCTCAATACATTGGATCAGATAGCCGGCGCGGCCTACATATTCCGTCTTCGCGGGGCCCTGCCGTGTGATGCCGCCCTTGGTGGCAATGACCACACCAGCCGCATAGGGCGCCAGCGTCTCGCCTATCAGCCGCTCAGCAATCTCCGGACCGTAGGCGTCGGCAGTGTCGATCAAGGTGACACCCATTTCGACGGCGCGGCGCAGCACACGGCGAGCTTCAGCCGGGTCGGCGGGTTCTCCCCAGGCGCCATTGCCTACCAGTCGCATGGTGCCATAGCCAAGACGACGTACGGGCAGATCGCCGCCGATGAGAAAGGCACCTCCATCTGCTGCGGAAGGAACATGTGTAGTCATGCTGGGTTAGATGCTACGGTATTTCTTTTCGGAGCAGACTTCCGCAATGTCCTCACCCGGCCTGGAACTGCACCCGGGCCGGCTGCGTATCCTCAGACTAGAGCAAGGAGTACCCGCCATGAACAGCGTTCCGTATCCCAACCCGCAAGCCATCTTCTATCAGCAGTATGAGTCGGTGCGCCGCGACGAGGTCGTGGGCATTCTGCTGGCGCTGTTTTTAGGAACGTTCGGTGTGCATCATTTTTATCTGCGCCGTACCGGGCTGGGAATTCTTTACTGCTGCTTTTTCTGGTCCGGGATTCCCGCGCTTCTCGGCTTTATCGAGTGTTTCTTCATGCCTGGCCGGGTACGGGAGTTCAATGCCATTCAGGCCGCTGGGATTGCGGCGATGCTGGGCATCGCCATGCCTGGATGGGGCCAGCCAGTAAACACACTGCCCGCCGCGCCATCCGGCACGCTCTCCGCCTGTGTGCACTGCCACCAGACCAACCCGCCCGGGGCGCGGTTCTGCTCAGGATGCGGATCGGTGCTATAAAAATCAGTCAGGAACCGATTCACCTATTCGCACGGGACCCTACATATTAGCGTGGCCGGAGCGCATCGACTCGTTGAACTGCGGCTTGGTGAAATTCAGCGCGGCTTCCAGAGCGGCCTGGTACTCGGGCGCACGTGCCAGCAGAGCAGGCGTGACGGCCGCAAACTCGCCGTCCAGCACCAGCAATCTCTCGCCGGCCTTGTCCCCGGCCATGCGCAGCAGATCGGCCTCTGTGGTGTTCAAGTACTGCGCGTCTCTGGGGTCGGCAATCCACACCGGCTTGCCCTCGCCCAGCACGCCGCTGAGCCAGTAAATTTTGCGCAGCAGGTATTCAAGGCGCTCCGCGTCGTTGGTCTCGGTGAAAATAAACTTCTTCTGCCAGCGGCTGTAATAGCGGGTGGTCACCGGAACGGGCTGGCGGTTGCCGGACTTCAAAAATTCCAACTGCCCCAGATCCACAGTCTTGCGCACCGCGTTGTAAACAAAGGTCTCCGCATAGGGCTGCTCCATGGCGGGCACAATCTCAGCAAAAGTCAGTGTCACCGACGCGGCGATCTTGGCGTGAAGGTTGTGCGTCCCGCCGTCGGCCAGTTGCACTTCGCCGTGGACGATATGGGTGTCTGCGCCCGAGGTGGAGCTGTGGAAGGGCCACTGAAACTGCCCAAAAGCCAGCGGCAGACCGCCCAAGGTGACGTAGCACTCGGGCCGTGGATTGCGCAGGCGCTTGGCTTCTCCCGCCAGATGAGTCGTCATCGTGGGAAGCAGGCCCGGCTTGTCGAAGTCGAACCCCTCACTAAGCTCCAGCTTGAGTGAGCGGCCGGCAAGTTCGGCGCCTGGCAGGCCAAGCTGGAAAACCGCCGTGGGGCGGCCGTGGAAGTCGCTGCCTTCCGTGACGGCGAGCAGAATCAGGCCGGCTTGGGCAGCGGCCGTTTCAAGAGAAGAAACAAGTGTGGATTTCACATTGGCGGTCATTCGCGGGGAATCCTGTGTTCGAGATCGTTACAGAACCATTCTAATGGGAGCAGGCGGGCAAACGCCGCATTTACAATGGAACTCGTGCAGCCAGAACCCTCTTCGCCCATCATTCTTGCCGAAAACCTGACCAAGGTTTACGCCGCTGGCCGGCTCCAGGTCACCGCGGTCCACGGGGTTTCGCTCTCTATTGAGCCGGGAGAGTTTGTGGCCATTGTCGGCCCTTCTGGATCGGGCAAGTCGACTCTCTTTTACCTTCTGGGCGGGCTCACCCAGGCCACCGAGGGGCGGGTGGTCATTGATGGAGTGGACTTTGCCACGCTTAACGACAGCCAGCGCACACGGCTGCGCAAGCATCGCATCGGCTTCGTCTTTCAAAAATTCAACCTGTTGCCTACGCTTTCGGCAATGGGCAACATCGAGATTGCCTACGCCATCAGTGGGCGCAAGGACCCCCTGGACCTCGCGTATCTTGACCACCTCAGCGAACTCCTTTCAATTCAAGGACGCCTCCAGCACCGCCCCTCGGAGCTGAGCGGCGGCGAGCAGCAGCGAGTAGCGATTGCCCGCGCCTTGATCACGCGGCCAGCCATTGTGCTGGCAGATGAGCCCACTGGCAACCTGGACACGAAAAACTCCGATGCCGTCCTGCGCATGCTGCTGCGCTCCAATCGGGAGCTGGGACAGACCACGCTGATGATCACCCACAATCCGGAGGCGGCATCCATTGCCAGCCGTATTCTGTTCATGCGCGACGGCGAGATTGTACGCGAAGAGAAAGGTTCGCGGGCCGATACGGTGCTGCCAGCCTCAGGCGCGGCCTTGTCTGCCGCAACTTAGGCCCCGGCTGCGGTTTGACCTCATTTCAGCAGCCCGGTATACTCAATCTTGCAACAAGCGGGAGTAGCTCAGTGGTAGAGCATCGCCTTGCCAAGGCGAGGGTCGCGAGTTCAAATCTCGTCTCCCGCTCCATTCCGCCCTCCGGCGCTCGCCGGGTTGGCTACGGTGGATTGGAGCGATACGCATCAAGAAAAGGCAGCCCTGCCAAGGCGCGGTACCCAAGTGGTAAGGGAGAGGTCTGCAAAACCTTTATGCGCCGGTTCGATCCCGGCCCGCGCCTCCAATCCTTTTTCAACAATTCCCCATCAGATTTAGGCAGATTCAACTGCTTGAACAGGATTGACGGATCGTTCTCGTTCATCCCCTGTGCCATCATTCAGCCCTATAGGTTTTCGCTGGCACGGTTAAAATTTTTCTGGGAGGCCTCCGCTTTGCAGCGAGACTTAATCCGTTCTGCGCTCAACACGGCAAACTGAAACTTGGCCCCTTGCGCCACCGGCTGCTAAAGTGCCTGCAACAGATTGGAGCAGGCATTGTTCAGCCTGAAAGTGAGCCGAGGTGAAATCCTGATGGACGCAAGCGGAGTATCGAGAAGGGGCTTTCTTGCCGGTAGCGCAGCAGTGGCAGGAACCTTAGCAGCCACGGAGCTTTTTGGCCGGAGCGTGAGTGAGTCCGATGCCTCGCGCCGCGTCCTTCATATCATCGGCTACTCCCACATTGACGCTGCATGGCTGTGGCCCTGGCGCGACGGCTCCAACCTGGCTCTCACCACAGCCCGCAGCGCTCTCGATCGCATGACCGAGACCCCGGGATTTCGCTATAGCCACTCCTCGTCTATTCATTACCGCTGGATTGAAAAGGCCGATCCCGGCATGTTTCAGGAGATTCGCCAGCGCATTCGCGAGGGCCGCTGGGAGGTGGTCGGCGGCTGGCCCGTCGAGCCCGATTGCAACCTTCCTTCCACTGAGAGCTTTCTGCGCGGGGGGCTTTACGGCAAGCGGTATTGCCAGCGCAAGCTCGGCGTGGACGTCAAGATCGGCTTCAATCCTGATTCCTTTGGCCATGCCGCGGGGCTGCCCACCATCCTCAAGCACTCCGGCTATAACTACTATGTCTTCATGCGCCCGGTCACCAAGGACGAGCCGAACCATCTGCCGCATCTCTTCTGGTGGGAGGGCCCCGACGGCTCCCGCGTGTTGACCCTGAAAATTCTGGACTCCTATGACAATCCCGCCTCGCGCATTCCCCAGGTCGCCGATTCCAGCTTTGCCCCCGGCTTCAACCACGGAGCCTTCATCCTCGGTGTAGGCGACCACGGCGGCGCAGTGACGAAAGCACAGATCCAGCAGGTACTCGAGCTTCGCAACAACTCCAGCCTTCCCGAGCTGCGCTGGAGCACCGTCGCCGAGTTCTTTCGCGCCGTCGAAGCCTCGCCCGCCCTCGCCAATCTCCCCGTCATCCGCGGCGGCCTGCAGCACTCCGCGCGGGGATGTTACTCCGCCTGCGGCGAGATCAAGTACCAGAACCGCCGCGCCGAGCGCGCCATGGTGGAGGCCGAGAGTATCGCCCTGCTCGCCAACCTGAACCTGGGGCACGCCTATCCGAAGGCGGAGTTTGAAAATGCATGGTGGAACATTCTCTTCAACCAGTTTCACGATCTGCTGGCCGGTTCCGCTCTCTCTTCCGACTACGAGCAGGCACGGGATGGGTTGGGCACAGCCTGCCAGACAGCGCAGGAAGTGAAGGTGGAGTCGCTGGAAGCCATAGCCAGGCGCGTTGACACCAGCCAAGCGGAAGCCGGTGTCGTATTTGTCTTCAATCCATTGCCCTGGCACAGGAGGGCGCTTCTCGAATACATTCCCGGGGCCGGGGCCAAACTCATCACGCATCTCAAGGCACACGACGGCTCACAGATCCCCGTGCAACTGCGTCCGCCGCAGAGCATGTCCCGTTCCTATGAGCGCCTTACCGCCTGGGTCGATCTTCCACCCTTCGGCTATCGCGTCTTCTCCGAGGAGCAGGACACACCTCCGCCCACTCCCGCGAACAAATCCTTCTTTACCCTGGCGGGGAGTGGCTTCGGCCTCGCTTCACTCAGGGCTGCGGACGGCACTGAGCTGCTGGCCGCCCCGCTTGGACTTGTGGCGATCGACGATCCCAGCGATACCTGGTCACACCAGATCGACGCCTTCCGCAAAGAGCTTGGCCGGCCCACATTTCTGTCGTCAACTGTCGTGGAGGACGGCCCGGTGCTGCGCGTTACCCGCCAGAAATTCCGTTGGCAACAATCGGAGATCGCCGTCGATATCGCGACCTTTCCCGGCTCGGATGTTGTCCGCCTGCATTTCGTCATCGACTGGCGCGAGCGTCAGCAGATTCTCAAGCTGGAAATTCCCACGGCGCTGAGCGGGGCAAAGGTGCGCGCCATGGTTCCCGGAGCCGTTGCGGAAACCCCAACTAACGGCAATGAAGAGCCTTATCAGGACTGGATCGCTCTGGAAGGCAGCATTCACGGCGCAGACTACACCGTGGGCCTGCTAAACGACCGCACCTACAGCTACGACTGCAAGGACAGCCTGCTGCGCACCATCCTGGTTCGCTCCGCTCCCTTCGCCCGCCACGATCCCTCGCCCGTCGACCTCAACTCCATCGAGGACTGGCAGGATCAGGGCCGCCAGGAACGGGTGTTCTGGCTGACGGGGAGGCGCGGCACGTGTGCTGCGCAGGGCTTTGACAAGCTCTCCAATGAGCTGCAGACTCCAGCCGAATACGTAATGGATTCAAGGCATTACGGAAGCGAAAGCTGGGAGAAGTCGTTCTTTGAGATCACACCGGGCACGGTCTCCGTCCTTGCGATGAAGCAGGCGGAAGATGCCGCGGATGCGATGATTGTCAGGGTCCAGGAGCGTTCCGGCGCCGCAACCGTCATGCACCTCGAATCCCAGTTCCTGGGCCTGAGTAAAGATGTCTCTCTGCGTCCCTGGGAGATCAAAACCCTGCGCATCGAGACCTCGAAGCTGCACAAGGCACACATCGCCACGGTTTCGGCGCTCGAAGTTTAGAGCAGTTTCAGGAATAGCGGAGAGCCGCCAGAGAGGTTTCAGTGCCTCCGCTCCCCGATGGGGAACGCTGGCGGAGCGCTCTGGACTCGCTCTCTACCCCTCCTGGAACAGCGCCAGACCGTCGGCGGGGCGCTCATTTCATGCGGCTGGGCTGCGCTGCCGACCGGAACAGTGAGACGGCTCCGCACGACATACCGGCACCTACCCCCCCCTCCCCCTATGTATTTAATCAAATTATTCATTCTTAAAAAGATAAGAGGGGGGCATCTCCGTAAGAATTCGATTCTAAAGGAGTTAAACGCAAAAATTAGATAACAAAGGACTTACGTGCGTTTTTGGGCGTTTTTCAAGGTTTTCGTACCGCATTTCGATACTTGACCCGCTTTACTCCGGGTTGAGAAGGGCTTCAGACGCATGTTCTCCGGGTCCAGAACAGCGGTTAGGACTCGGGGCTGAATACTACAGTTGTATTTGGCTTCGGAGACAGCGGTCCGGGCCTAAAGGCCGCGCTATTTAGCCCATTTTCAGGGGGTTGACCCCCCCTGCTCCCTCCGTCGGAGCTATCTACGACTGTAGTATGAACAGGCTGCGGAAAAAGGCCAGTATCCAGGCCAGGAACCCAAGAACATTTTTCAGGGGCTAAAGCCCCGCCTTTGTTTTGAAGCACTTGCGGCATGACTGAAGTCGTGCCCTTTCACACAACTTTGCGCAACTCGCGCTGGATTGAGTTTTTCCGCAGCCTGTGAAGCCACCGGCGCCTTACGAAATTCGCTCCCTGGGCTTCAAAAAAAATGACCCTGAAACGATTGTGCGCCAAGAGGGGGTAATTCCCTGCAAAAGGCCGGGAAGATTCCCGATTTTTCCCGGTCCCCTGTTTCCGGCGCCCGGTGTCTGCCGGTCATCGCGTTTTGCCCGCGACTTCAGAAATTACGGAGAGTGGTCAAAAGCGATGTTGCAAGAGGGCCGCTTCCCGATGGTTGCGCCAACTGAGCTTCACGGCTTCGCTCCATACCGTTTCTGGAACGTCCTGGAACGGCTCCAAATCGCGTGTGCGACCGATGCCGAGCGCTCCGATCCGCTTGGTTTCTGCCTGAAACAACGCGCCGGATCAGGCATTCTGGGTCAAATGCGCCCCGCAGGATTGCCGGACCACCAACTCCGCGCAATGCTGAATGTGGCGCGGAGGCAGTCCGGGATTGTTGATCCGCTCCAGCAGCGTCCGCACTGCCGTACGCGCAATCTCGCTGCATGGCTGCCGGATCGTAGTCAGCGCCGGCGAGAGCAGCGACGCATACTCCACGTCGTCGAAGCCGACCACCGCAATCTGTTCCGGCACGGAACAATGCAGTTGCGTCAGCGTGCGCATCAGCAGCGCCGCTGTCTGGTCATTGGAGCAGATAATCGCGTCCGGCGAAACCGATTCCAGCAGCGCCTGTACGAAGGCAGGGTCGGTGGGAACGCCGTAATGCGACAACCGGTAGGCGGGCCGCAGGCCATGCATCCGCAGCGCCTCGCGGCAGCCCAGCAGCCGCAGATTGGTCGTGGAAGGATAATAGGGCCGCGCCGTGAAGCAGATTCGCTCCCGGCCCTGTTCCAGCAGGTGCTGGGTCAGCGTGATTCCCGCCATCACGTTGTCGATGCCCACCATGTCAAACTCGCTCTGCGAGGGAAACTCCCCAAGATCCCGGTCCAGCAGGACAATCGGAATCCCCTTCTGCACAAATGCATCCGCGATGCACCGGTTCCATATCTCGCGCCCCTCCATGGACTCGATCGGCGCAAAGAAAATTCCGTCTACCGGATTCTCAATGTACTGCTGGCAGAGCCGCAGAGCCTCGTCGCTCGAGGTGATCGGCATTCCCGCGTCGCCCCAGCGCACGCTGCACCCCAGCGACTGCGCGTAACGCGTAATCTCGTTGCAGATCGGGCTCAAAATCTCTGTATTGCCCAGCCCTGGAACAAAAAGACCCAGCGTCCGCGCCACTGCCCGCGGCGTCGCCTGCGGTGGGGTCAGATAGCTGCCGGAGCCAGCTCTCCGCGTGATGACGCCCATCTGCTGCAACTCGCGCAGCGCTCGTGCCGCTGTTGGGCGCGAGACCTTGAAACGCTGACAAAGCTCCGACTCGCTCGGCAGGCGCTTGCCATGCGCGAACTTGCCCTCCAGAATCGAGCGCTCAAGGGCCTCAAAAACTTTTGTGAATTTCGCCATACCCTTCACCTGCCATGACAGATCGGCTGTCAGATCAGCAATATCATTCCTCTCAAATTTAAATGATAATCCCCATAAATGGAGCACGCACGCTCCATTCGTTCAACCTGTACTTACAGATATTCGCAGCAGGACAGGAACAATAGAGACGATGCGTGTGTCCTGCTTGCTGTCCACCGGCTAAGAGTGGGGGTAGCAGGTTGAGGTTGACAGGGTTTATGGCATTTGCGGAAGGGGGCCTAGTCCTGAGTCTAAAGTTCGCGTCAAGAATAAAGGAGAAGCAACCGCAGATTCTTCGCTTACCACCCCCAAACTGAAGAACGTTTGGGGCTCCGTGCGCTCAGAATGACAGCGGCGATTTTGCTAAGAACTTTAGAATCAGGATACTAGAACTACAGTTGTATTTGGCTTCGGAGACAGCGGTCCGGGCCTGAAGGCCGCGTTAATTGGCTCATTTTCAGGGGGTTGAAACCCCCTGCTCCCTCCGTCGGAGCTATCTTCAACTGTATTACTAGAACGGAACCAGGGTCACAGCCGGTCGATCGTCAATATTCAACCTTGTTGCCCGACGCGGCCCAGGCGGCAAAGCTGGCTCCGGGATTTTCGACGTGCAGTTGCGTGGCGGGGAGGGTGCGTGACGAAGGGTCTTTCTTGAACTCGTCGTAGAGAAAAGCGTCGTCGAAGCCGGCGCGGGCGGCATCGGCGGCACTGGAGCCGTAGTAGACCGCATCGAGCCGCGCCCAGTAGCAGGCCGCCAGGCACATGGGGCAGGGCTCGCAACTGGTGTAGAGCTCGCAACCGCTCAAGGTGAACACGCCCAACGCTGCACATGCGGCGCGGATGGCGTTGACCTCGCCATGGGCCGTGGGATCGTGGCTTGCGGTAACGGTGTTCACGCCCTCGCCCACAACCCTCCCGTCGTGCACGACGACCGCCGCAAACGGGCCGCCCTTGCCGCCGACAACATTTTCCGTGGCCAGCGCGATGGCGCGGCGCAGGAATTCCGGGTTGGGTTGAGGAGGCATTGCAGGCTTGCTCTTTTTCCCTACTTTGAGGACGAAACCACAGCGAAACCAGAGTAGATGTATCCCGAAACCACAGCATTCAAGTCGACGCGACCATCAGGGAGCGGCGACCCTCAATAAAACTCAACAGGACAATAGTTACTCTGGTTCCGCTCTAATCCCAGTATGGCACAAGCTGTCATGGAACTATTCGCCGGCGGCCTGTGCCTTGAACCTGCCGGCAAACACACGTCCCACCCCGCGCAACATTGCCTTCACGGGCCAGCCTCGGCCTTCGGCGTCCGGGAAAAAGATCTCTCCCGTGCGGCGGCCTTCCGGACGATAGTACCAGCGCTTGAGCAGCGCAAGGTGCGCCTGGCGGAGGGTTGCCGATGGAGCCTGAGCAGACTCTGCCAGCGTGGCCAGAGCCGCCTCCATGCGGGCTTCAAGCACGCCGCGCGCAGGCTTTGCCGGCGCAGACTTTCCGGCTTCCGGTGCGCCTTCTGCGACCGCGGCCTCGGCGGTTGGCGCTTCGAGAACGGGCTCGATCACCATGGGCTGAGCAAACAGCGAACTGGACCCCGACTGCTCGTTCTGGATTCTCATGCCTACAGTCGAAAATCCCGCCGGGCCGCGCAGCCGTCCATTCTCAAAAAGGAAAACATTGACCTCGTCCGGATTTGCCGAGAGTTGCAGAATCACCGCCCGCAACTGGCTCAGCGGGCGCACCAGCTCGGCGGCCAGTCCGCGCGCGGCTTCTACCCGCTGCACCTGCACATGCAGTGCCGCGGCCGATTCAAATTCGAGATTCGCCGAGGCCCGATCGCGCTCAGTGCGCAGCGTCACCAGCCGGCTCTCGCCGCGCGTGGCCAGGAAGCTCTCGACCGCCGCTGCCTCCTGGCCGTAGCGCTCATCGGTGCAGCCCTGGTAGCAAGGAGCGAGGCACATCTTCATCTCGGAGTACACGCAGCCGGGGTGGCTCGGGTTGGGATCGAGGTCGTCCGTGCAGCGGCGCAGCAGGAACAGCTTAAGCGCCTCGTCGGCAAAGCGCTCAGCCGCGGCGCGCGACGGGAACGGGCCGTACGACCAATCCGCCTCGCGCTGGCTGGGCCGGTGGGTCACGGTGATCCGCGGATACGGATTGCCGCCCAGGAAGCGCACAAATGCGGGGCTCCGCAGGTGCATCCGCTCCAGGGACTTGGCCCCGTATACCTTTTCAAGGAGAGAGAACTGCACGAGCAACGACTCGAACTCGGAGCCTGTGAGCCGCCACTCAATGCGGCGCACCCGCCCGGCCAATTGCAGGCGGCGGGGATGTTTGGCCGAAGGCTGCAACAGCCGCTCTAGCCGCCCGCGCAGGTTGGGCGTGCGGCCAATATACGGCTCGGCGTGGGCCTCTGCGCCATACAGCGCGAAGACCGCCTGGGTTCGCGGCAGTTGCGCCAGCGCGGCCTTGGGGTCGGCCGGGTCAAAGGCCAGGATTTGCGGCTCACTGGGCACAGGCACCTCCGCTCAGGCTCCCGCGATGGTCATGCCGTCAATTCGCAGCGTGGGCGAGGCCACTGAGCCGCGGAAGACCAGGTCGTTGCCGATGGCCGTGACGTTCATGAGCATCTCCGCCAGGTTGCCGGCGATGGTCACCTCTTCCACGGCATGAGTGAGCTGGCCGTTTTCAATCCACAGGCCGGTTGCGCCGCGGGAGTAGTCGCCGGTAACCACGTTGACGCCAAAGCCCATCAGGCTGGTGACGTAAAGCCCGGCCGGAACCCCCGCAATGATTTGCTCGGGCGTGTGTGTGCCGGGTTCGAGATACAGATTGCCACAGCCGATGCCCGGCGTGCCGGCCAAACCGCGCGCGGCGTTGTGCGTGGACTTCAGCCCCAGCTTGCGCGCGCTGTAGGTGTTCAGCAGGTAGGTGCACAGAACGCCGTTCTCCACCACAACGGTGCGCCGCGAGGGCAGCCCTTCGCCGTCAAAGGGCGTACTGCCGTAGCCGCCCGCGCCGGTGGGCAGCAGCATGAGGTTGTCATCGACGATCGTCAGGCTCGGTGCGGCGATGGGCTCACCCAGCTTGCCGGCCAGGAAAGATGCGCCGCGCCAGATCGAGTCGCCCGAAGCGGCCTCAAATACCGAGCCGATAAGCGACCGGGCCACCTCCGGCGCAAACACGATGGGAACCCGCTGCGTTGGAACCTTGCGCGCGCCCAGACGGCGGAGAGTGCGCCGCGCCGCCTCCTGGCCGATGGACTCCGGGGATTCCAGATCTGCCATGCGGCGAGCGCCGCTCCACCAACCGTCGCGCTGCATCTGCCCGTTGGCGTCCATGGCCAGCGGAGCCGCGGAAACCCCGGCGTAGCTGCTGCGATAGCCGCCCACAAAGCCCCGCGAGTTGGCCATCACCTTGCGCCCGGTGGCCGCGTCAAAGCTGCCGCCGTCGGAGTTGGTAATGCGCGGGTCAAAGGCGAGTGCGGCAGCCTCGGCACGCCGCGCCCACTCAATGCGCTCCGTACTGGGCAGCGAGTAGACGTCCTCGTAATAAAGGTGCAGATCGCCGGGGATGGAGCCGAACTCCGCCGTCTCCGGCAGCCCGGTAAACTGATCTTCCTCAGTGACTTTGGCCAGGGCCAGGGCGCCGTCCACAAGCTGGCGAATGCCGTCCGGGGTCAGGTCGCTGGTGGAGGTTGAAGCCGAGCGCGTGCCCAAGAAGACACGCAGCCCGAGGCCGCGCGAGCCGGACTCCTGCAGCGTTTCCACCTGGCCCATACGCACGTTCACGCTGAACTCGTCGCCCTCGCGGACCACGGCCTCCGCGTCACTGGCGCCGGCTTTCATGGCCAGGGCGACGACGTCGGCAGCCAGGGATTCAAGTTCAAGAGTGGTCCGATCGGGTTGAGCGGCAACTAGGGGCATGGGTCAACAGTAACAAAATGACTGACTGTTCGGCACTCGCCATGACTGGACACCTATAGCTTATGCCTATCTTCCCGTGCCGCCTACCGTCATCTTGTCCAGCTTGATGGTCGGCATGCCTACGCCGACGGGGACGGATTGGCCGTCTTTGCCGCAGGTGCCGATGCCCTCGTCCAGCTTCAGGTCGTGGCCGACCATCGAGACGTACTTCAGCGCCTCGGGACCGTTGCCGATCAGGGTGGCGTCGCGCACCGGAGCGGTAATCTTGCCGTCTTCGATCAGGTAAGCCTCCGAAGCCGAAAAGACGAACTTGCCATTCGTGATGTCCACCTGCCCGCCGCCGAAGTTGACGGCGTAAAGGCCGCGCTTGACGCTGCGCAGAATGTCCTCGGGCGCGTCGTCGCCGGCCAGCATGTAGGTGTTGGTCATGCGCGGAATGGGGATGGACTGGTAACTCTCGCGGCGGCCGGAACCGGTGTTGGCTGCGCCGGTGAGGCGGGCGGAAAGCTTGTCCGTCAGATAGCCCTTGAGCACGCCGCCCTCGATGAGTACCGTCTCCTGGGTTGCCGAGCCTTCGTCGTCCACATTCAGCGATCCGCGGCGCCCGGCAATGGTTCCGTTGTCAACCACGGTGACCTTGGAACTGGCCACCTGCTGGCCGATAAGGCCGGTAAAAGCTGAGGTTTTCTTGCGGTTGAAGTCGGCTTCCAGGCCGTGGCCAACCGCTTCATGGAGCAGGATGCCGGGCCAGCCGGGACCCAGAACCACCTGCATTTCGCCGGCAGGAGCGGGAAGCGCGCCAAGCTGCAGAATCGCTCCGCGTGAGGCCTCGCGGGCCAGATGCTCCGGGCTTCTGGACCCTGTGAACTGTTCGAGACCGGCGCGGCCGCCGCCGCCCGCCGAGCCTTTGGTAGTGGTTGCGTCTTCCTTGGCGATGACGAAGACGTTGAGCCGGCAGAGCGGTTGGGTGTCGCTGGCGAAGGCGCCGTCGCTGGCAGCGATGAGGATGCGGCGCAGTTCTTCAGAGTAGCTGGCGCGGACCTGCACAATGCGCGGGTCGTACGCTCGTGCAGCGCGATCGGCGCGCAGAATCAGTTCCAGCCGTGCGGCCAGGTCCAGATCGAAGCCGCCCAGGGGCACGGGGTAGAGGTCGGCGGAGGGCGTCTCGACGAAGCCTTGCACAGGCTGCTTTGCCGGTCCGGAGGCGATAAGCGCAGCGGTGCGGGCGGCGTGGAGCAGGCGCTCCGGGCTGAGATTGTCCGTGTAGGCGTAGCCGGTGCGCTCGCCGGAGAGGACGCGGATGCCGCAGCCGGCGCTGGTTCCCTGACTGGCGGATTTGACGATCTGCTCGTCGACGCCCAGAGCCGTGGCTGTAACCGACTCAAAGTAAAGGTCGGCATAGTCGCCGCCGGCGGAGAGGGCCTCACCCAGGCAACGCTCAAGCAGACGCTCGGTGATGGCGAATTTCTCAAAAAAGTAGCGATTGTGCGTGGGTTGCGGGGAAGCAGCCGTATGGGTCATCGTACGTTCAGTTTACGCTGGATTCCGCACCCCGGTGAGCACGCTGCCCCCCCGTTCC
>JARLGF010000134.1 GCA_031296165.1 Occallatibacter sp.
AATCCAATTTTGTGATGCCGAAAACTGCCATTTCGGGGGCAGTGTGTGGGCAAATTAACACCAGATGGAGTCGAAAACCGACGGACCCGGAGTTTTTCCGCACTTCGGCTGTCAAGAGAAATCCAAATGCGATTGCCCTGTTCCGCAAGCTGTCCGCATCGTCCTCTGCGCCCATCGCTGCTATTCTTGATTGGTGATTCAGCGCTTACATATCAGGGGATGGGCCGCCATGGCTCTGCTACTGGGCATTGCCGCCGTCGCCTGCCACAAGGAAGAGCAGGCCGTTGTAGGCGTTGCCAAGACCGCCGTCACAGCCGAGCAAAAGGCCCAGGCTGCGGCCCAGGCCTCCGCCACGGAACGCGACCAGCAACGTGCCGCCCTGGAACATATCCCCCTGCCCACCAAGAGCCTTTATGTCGATGTGCACGAACCCGGCGCGTGGGTCAATCCCTTTCTCTCTGTCAACGCGGATACCCTGAACCTTCGCGTCACTCAGTCCGACGCAAACCCCAGTACCATGGGTCAGGGAACCATGCTTCGTCCTGAAGCTGCCCGCCGCCAGGAGATCGTCTTGCATCCCAATGATCTGGCGAAAGCGCTGAGTGCACTGCCTTCTGGTGCCTGGCGTTATGGTCGCGTCGTTGCCGTCGCCGAGTCGCCTCAGGCCAACCCCAAGGACCGTCCTAAGGTGCGCCGCAATGTCGAAGCCGTCATCCAACAGCTCAACGACCTCGGCATCGTCGTTGAAGAGTGGCCCGCCCGCTAACCCCCGCAAGCTCTGCTCGCTGCACAGACCAAGCTTCAATGCATAATCGTTTCTCCGTGTGTGCTCCCTTTCTTTCCGCCCTGATGCTTTGAAATCCCACTGCCCTCTGTATAAAAGCAAACAGTCATACACAACGAATTTGCTGTATTGTCAATGAATAGGCACAGGTTAGTTACTTTCTTTGCAACACTTTGCAACCTCACAGCAGTAACCTGCGTCCAATGCGGTGGGGAAGCCGCACAGTTTCACCTCCGCAATCGGTGCGCGCCGGCCCTCGAAGCCAGTCCGCAACCGGCATTGGATTTGCGGCGTACTCGGTAATTTGATACGCTCAGGCAATCTTCCACTCTGAGCAGAAGGAGTGTTTCGTAATGGCAGAGGAAAACAAATCTTACGGTATTGCATGGTTTCTGGCAGGACTGGGCGTTGGCGCTCTGGTGGGGATTCTCTATGCCCCCAAAAGCGGCCGTGAAACTCGTGACGATCTGCTGACCGGCGCTCGCGAGAGCACAGATTACCTGCGCGCCCGTACCAAGCAGGCCGCCGAAGAGGTGAGCGCGCTGGTGGACAAGAGCAAGGAACAAGTGGGCGAATATGTCGATCGCGGTCGTGAGGCCGTAGATCGGGGTCGCGCCCAGTGGGAAGAGTTTGTCGAGCGCGGCAAGAACCTCGTTACCGAACAGAGCACACGGGTTTCCGCAGCTGTCGATGCAGGGCGCCAGGCTTATCGGGCGTCCACCGAGCCCACAGAAACCAAGGAGTATTGAGCAGCCGGTTTTCCCTGGGCAGCACGCGGGCCCGGCCTCATACTTTTGAATCATCCCCTCCGGAGCTGCATGCGTGAGTGGCCATGTTTGGCTTGCGCAAAGGCTCCGGATTGAACGCCGCCTCTTTCTCTGGGGTGCGTTGAATACGTTCCAGTAAGTCCGCAGATGGGCTGCGCGAGATCATCCCGATGCCAAATTTCGACAATCAAACCATTCAACTCGCCATTGTTGCCGCCACTGCCTTGGCCTTGTTGCTCCAGACCATCGTCCTGCTGGCAATCTTAATCACGGTACGTAAGACCGCTAGTTCCCTGAAAAATGAGATGGAAGACCTGCGCTCTTCCGTCATGCCCATCATTTACAACACGCGGGATCTCCTGGTTCGCGTAACTCCCCAGGTCGAGGCCACTGTCGAGGATCTGGCGCAGATGGCGAAGGGCATGCGTGTGCAAACCGAGGACCTGCAAGCCTCAGCCAGGGAAGTAGTAGAGCGTCTCCGCGCTCAGGCCAGCCGTGTGGATTCCATGCTATCCAGTGTTCTGGATGCCGTGGATCGGACCGGCGACTTCCTCACGGAAGCCGTCAACAAGCCGGTCCGGCAGATATCGGGTCTGTTGGCTTCCGTTAAAGCTGTCGTCGAATCGCTGCGCGCCTCGGAATTCGGGCAGCATCGTTCCAACTCTTCTGGCGACGACGATACGTTCGTTTAACTACGGCATTTCCGCGAGACAAGCGTATGAGACCAGGCTTTAGCTGGACATTTGTGCTTTGTGCAGCCCTGTTCGCAGGCTCGTCCTGCGCCCAAACCACTCCCAAAGCCGCGCTCCTCGTCCTATCCAAGCAGGACCACACCCTCGCCATCGTCGATCCGGCAACCCTCGGCGTCGTGGCGCGCATCCCGGTCGGCGACGACCCGCACGAAGTCATTGCTTCCTCCGACGGCTCCACGGCCTACGTCTCCAATTACGGCTTCGGCGCCTTTCATACCCTTGCCGTTATCGATCTCATCGGCCAAAAGCGCCTGCCCTCCATCGATCTCGGCGCTCTCCGCGGTCCACACGGTCTCACCTTCGTCCATGGCAAGGTCTGGTTTACGGCTGAAGCTGCCAAGGCCATCGGCAGTTACAACCCCGCCACCGCCCAAATCGACTGGATTATGGGAACCGGCCAGAACCGCACCCACATGCTCTATGTCTTTCCCGATGCCCGCCGCATTCTCACCACCAACGTCAACTCCGGCACGGTGACGGTCCTGGACCGGTTCGATACTTCCGGGGGCGTGCCCGCACCCGGCGCACCTCCTTTGCCTGGACTGCCAGCCGGAGCGATCCTGCCGCCGGGCGGCGATTGGCAGCTTACTGTTATCCCCGTTGGCGTAAGAGATGAAGGTTTCGATGTCTCTCCGGATGGAAGGCAAGCCTGGGTGGCCAATGCCGGCGACGGCACCGTCTCCATCATCGATTTGGCTGCCAAAAAAGTCACGGCAACCCTGCCCGCCAACGTCCTTGGTGCCAACCGCCTCAAATTCACGCCTGACGGCAAGCTGGCGCTCATCACTGCCGGGTCGGCGCTGGTCATTCTGGACGCCGGCACGCACCGGGAAGTGAAGCGCTTGGCCAATGTTCACGGATCGGGAGGCATCCAGGTGCAGCCGGACGGTGCGCGGGCTTATGTGTCCTGCAGTGGCGAGAATTACGTTGCGGTCATCGACCTGAAGACTCTGGAAATGGTCGGTCGCATCGACGCCGGAGGAAACCCAGACGGTCTGGCCTGGGCTGTGCGGCAGTAGACTCTAGACGATCCAGCCCCCGCCTACTACCTCATCGCCGTCATAAAACACCGCCGACTGTCCCGGTGTAACGGCGCGTTGGGCTTCGTCGAAAGTGGCAACCACCTCGTCCGCTCCCGCCGGCTCCAGCAGCGCCCAGGCCGGTTCATGGCGGTGGCGAATCTTGATCTTCACCCGCATCGGTCCGCTCAGCGCCGCAATGCTGATCCAGTTCAGCCGCCGTGCCCGCAGTGTATGCGTAGCCAGTTCGGCATCGGCTCCCACCGTCACGCGATGGCTCGCCGCATCAATCTGCAGCACATACAGCGGAGAAGGCGAAGCCACTCCCAGTCCCTTGCGCTGACCTACGGTAAAGTTTGAAATGCCCTCGTGCCGCCCCAGAACCTCGCCGCTCGCTGCCACCAGCTCTCCCGCAGTCTCTGGAACCTGCTCCCCCTGTTCTTCCAGGTAAGCCGTCAGAAACTGCTTGTAGTCGCCGCCCGGAATGAAGCAGATCTCCTGCGAGTCGGGTTTTTCGGCCAGCGCCAGCCCGTGCTGCCGCGCCACCTCCCGCACCTCCGGCTTGGTCAGTCGTCCCAGCGGAAACAGCGTGTGCGCCAACTGCTCCTGCGTCAGCCCGAAAAGAAAATACGTCTGGTCCTTCGCCAGGTCTGCCGGCCGCTTCAGGATCCACCGTCCTCGCCCCGCGTCGTACTCGTTTACCGCGTAGTGGCCCGTGGCAATCCGGTCCGCGCCAATACTCCGCGCCGTCTGCAGCAGTTGGTCAAACTTCAGATGGTTGTTGCACAGCGAGCAGGGAATCGGCGTACGCCCAGCCAGGTATTCGCTCACAAACGGCCGCACCACATCCTGCTCAAACCGCTCTTCCTGGTTCACCACGTAGTAGGGAATGCCCAGGTGTTCGGCCACGCGCCGCGCATCGTACACATCGTCCAGCGAGCAGCAGCGCCCTGCTTTTGGCGCGTCCGGAATCCCATGCTTTCCCGCCAGCCGCGTCTGGTCCCAAAGCTGCAGCGTCAGTCCCACCACAGCATTCGGCGCGCCGCCGCCCTCATCGGTAAGCATCGCCGCAACCGTCGAGGAGTCCACCCCTCCGGACATGGCTACGGCAATGGTTCTGCTCTCACTCAAGAAACCCTCCAGGGAAGTATGGTTCACTGAGTTCTATGCGTACTTGCTAACTCCGCGAACAACGCGAACAACGCTCCAAACATCACCCCAGCGTTCCCGCCGCCACCGGCGAAAGCGCTCTCAACCGTTCCACGGCTTCCGGAACAACCCGCAAAACATAGTCCACATCCGCGTCCGTCGCAGTCTTCAGCAAGCTGAACCGCAAACTTGCGCGCGCACGATTCTTATCCATGCCCATCGCCAGCAGCACGTGGCTCGGCTCCGTGGCTCCCGAGTGGCAGGCCGACCCGCCCGACACTGAAACCCCCTTCAGATCCAGCGCAATCACCAGCGCCTCGCCCTCCATCTGGTCAAACCAGATGTTTGTCGTATTGGCGGCGCGCGGCCCAACCCCGTTCACTCCCGTGCCTGCAAGCTCCAGAATCCCCGTCTCCAGCCGGTCGCGCAGCGCCGCCAGCCGCTCCATGGTTCCATCTTCCAGCGAGTGCTGCGCCAGTTCCACGGCCCTGGCCAGGCCCACAATCCCCGGCACGTTCTCCGTCCCCGCGCGTCGCCTGCGTTCATGGCTTCCGCCCACCAGCAGCGGCTCCAGAGGCGTCCCGCGCCGCACAAACAGCGCACCCACGCCCTTCGGCCCGTGCATCTTGTGCGCGCTGATTGAGAGCAGATGGCAGCCGTAGCGCCGCACGTCCATCACCACCTTGCCCGCACCCTGCACCGCGTCGATGTGGAAGAATACACCCGCGTCAGCGGCAATCCTGCCGATCTCCTCCACCGGTTGCAGCACGCCGGTCTCGTTGTTGGCCAGCATCACGCTGATCAGCCGCGTCTCCGGCCGGATCGCCCGTTGTATGTCCGCCGGGTCGATCAGTCCGCTCGGCTGTGGACCTACAAATGTCGTCTCCACGCCGCGCTCCGCCATCCGGTCGGCCGCCCGCAGAACTGCCGAGTGCTCAATCGACGTGGTAATAAAGTGATCGCCGGCGCGCAGCAGCCCAAAGATTGCTGTGTTGTCCCCTTCGGTGCCGCCGGAGTTGAACACCACCTCGGCCTCATGGCAGTTGAAGAACCCGGCCAGCGTCTCCCGTGCTCGATTCACCGCGGCGTGTGCCTGTTGCCCGTGCAGGTGGATTGACGACGCATTGCCAAAGTGCTCCATCCAGTATGGCCGCATCGCCTCCAGCACCTCCGGCAGCAGGGGCGTGGTGGCATTGGCGTCCGCATACACTCGTACCATGGCGGTGTTCTCCTACCCTCGATTGTACGGGGAATCAGGCCATTTCGCCCCCGCCCCGCGTCGAACGGGCATTTCGCGCGCTCCGGCTGCGAAGAATCAACTCCAATGGATCAAGTTCTCAACATCAAAGTCCACTCCCAGCTCCATCCCCGCCAATTACAATGCCAACTATGTCCTCTGGCATTCCTCCCACCAGTGAAAAACCGCGCATTCTCATCGTTGGCGCCGCCGGGCAGGTCGGCCGCGAGCTCCAGCGCACCTTCGCCGATTGCGGACCCATCGTTGCCGTCGATCGCGAATCCGTCGATCTGGCCGTCCCCGATCAAATCCGCGATCTCGTTCGGAGCGCCAACCCTCAAATCATTCTCAATGCCGCCGCCTACACTGCCGTTGATCGCGCCGAATCCGAGCCCGATCTGGCCATGGCCATCAACGCCCATGCGCCCCGCATCCTTGCCGAGGAAGCGCTGCGCCTCAATGCCCTCCTCGTCCATTACTCCACCGACTATGTCTTCGACGGCAGCAAGCCGGAGCCATGGACAGAAGACGATGCGCCCAATCCCCTCAGTGTCTACGGCGCAACCAAGCTGGCTGGCGAACAGGCCATCCAGAATATCGGCGGCAACTATCTCATCTTCCGCACCAGTTGGGTCTACGGTCCGCATGGCAACAACTTCCTCTTCACCATGCTCCGCCTTGCCCGCGAGCGCGCTAAGCTCTCCATTGTCGACGATCAGTTCGGTTCGCCCACCACCTCCATCGAACTCGCCGATGCCACCCGCGCCATCGTAAGCGGCGCTCTAGCCGGCCAATTCGGCGGCCCGCAACAGTGGGCCGGTCTTTACCATATGACCTGCTCGCAATCGACTACTTGGTGTGGATTGGCCCAGGCCATCTTCGCCCGCGCAGGCAAGTTGCTTGAGGGCAAGCTGCCGGTTGTCACGCCCATTGCCACTGCGGACTATCCCACCCCCGCAAAACGCCCGCGCAACTCGGTTCTCTCTAATGCCAGGCTCAATGATCGCTTCGCCGTCCGCCTCGCTCCCTGGCAAGCCGCCCTGGATGCAGTCTTCCAGGCGCTCGAACACGGCAGTGGTCAGGCAGCAGTCCCGGCACAAAGTCCCGTCCCACCCCAGTAAAGACTGCTGTCTGCCCGCAAGCGCAGTTGCCGCACCCACGCCGTATACCCCAGCGTTCCTGCTTCCATTGCTGCCGGTGCAATCGCCTCGCGATGGCCGCGATTCATGCAAGGTTGCTGGCGTATACCTGGCGCGGAGACGCGCATTGACGGCGCCTTGCTGGACTCGATCGGGAAGAGAATCTGAAAGTGCAAGTCTGCAATCCGCCCGTATATGCTCGTGATTTCTATTCCATGGATGCAGTCCAAAATAAGAAAAACACCAAGTCAAGACTCGAAGGACCACACCTCATCGATTTATGCACCAACCCTGGTGATATCCACAGGACTTTCCATCTTTTGCACTTGCTTCCACAGATTGAACAGCCCTACTCTCCTACTCAGTTGGTGACCCTGTAGGGAATTGGAAACGCAGTTCCAGCCTGGCAGGACGATGCAGGATTTAATTGAACTCGGCGATTCGGAGCCGGCTTGCCGGCGGTGAAAAACCGAGCTGATATTGAGAAGGCATCCAGGGTCAGGCGGGAATGTGCAAGACCCGATCGGATTCGAAGATTCATCCGCGGCTCAGCCGAGGATGCAAAGTTCGAGAAGATCTGGGGAGTCATCGTCGGCCCAGCCGTAGCTGTAGGAATCGGGGCAACCCGGAGACGCAGGTACGGTACAACCGGAAGAACGCGAGATTCGGGGAAACCTGAAGATCCGTCGCCGGTGCCGCAAAGGGAATCAGGATCCAGGGCAACCTGGAGACTCACCCGGAGCGGCGCAGGAAGATGAAGCAACCGGGGCAACCCGGGGATTCATCGCCGGGACGCCAGAGGATGCAGGTTTCGGGGAAACCCGAAGGCGCATCGCTGGTAACGCTGGAGGGTGCGAAATTCGGGGCAACCCGGAGATCCATCGGCTGGCGCGCTGAAGGAGCGAAGATTCGGGGCGACCCGAAGATTCACCTGAGGCAATGCCGAAGGGCGCGTGATTCGAGGCAACTCGAAGATCCGCCAGTCGGAATGGTCGGAAGGTGCAGAGTGCGGGGCAACTCGCGGCTGCATCGGAAGGCGGGACTGGGGAGCGAAGCTGCGGGGCAACCCGAAGATTCGACGCGGTGCCGCTGAAGGATGCGAGAGTCGAGGCAACTCGGGGCTCCATCGCCGGCAAGCCTGAAGATGCGGGGTACGGGGCAACCCGGAGCCTCATCGCAGGGCTGAATGGGACGATGATCGGTTCGAGTAACCTATGAGTTCACTCTATTGAGACGCCAGGGACTTCGGTTCCTGGCGTCTTCGTATGTGGCCATAAACCCCGCCTCGCCCATCTCCAATCTTCCCGCTTGACCCACTCTCCCATCCCATCTCCGCTTTTGACGCGGCTCCGGCGCGGCTAATATCGTTAAAGCAACTGATAGCCCTAAAATTCTGCGTGGAATTGCAATGCTGGTGGACCGGACTCTTCAAAACGGTGTGGATCGGTGCGACGCTTCCCCACGCCGCGATGAGCCGCTCCCTCGTCCCCGCCTCAATCCTGCCCCGGCCGCCCCCGGCAGTCTGCGCACGCGCTCCCATCGCGCCATGGCCACGGCGTTCACGGTCTACATCGATGTCCCCGACGAGATGCAGGCGCAGTCCTGCTTTCAATGCGTCTTCGATGAGATCGATCGCGTCGAGCAGGCCTTCAGCCGCTTTCGCGCCTCCAGTGAAATTTCGCGCATCAATCGCCATGCTGCCGCCGGACCCATGGTCACCGACCCGGAGACCTTTCGGTTGCTTGCCGCCGCCGTTGACCTGAGCCGCCGCACCGAAGGTGTCTTCGATATCACCGTCGGCCGCCTGACCCGTGCCTGGGGATTTTCCCTCCGCCAACCCAAAGTTCCCGATGCGCAAACGCTGGCCGCGGCTGAACAGTGCAGCGGCTGGCCCCACCTGGAGCTCGACCCCGAATGGCGCACCGTTCACTTCCTGCGGCACGGCCTGGAACTCGATCTAGGAGCCATTGCCAAGGGCTACGCCGTCGATTGCGCTCTTGAAGTGCTCCGCTCCTTCACCGTGCAGGGGCTTATCGACGCCGGCTCCAGCAGCATCGCCGCCACTGATGAAGCCTTCGCGCGCGGCTGGGACGTGAGCATCGCCAATCCGCTGGATGCCTCTGCGCCGCTGGGTGAAGTGCAACTCGGCCAGCGCGCCCTCGGAACCTCCGGCGTCCGGGAGCAGAGTTTCGTGCACGATGGCCGCATCCACAGCCATCTCGTCGATCCCACCGCGCACGGACTCCCTAGCGGGGTGCCGTTGCGTCAGGTCTTGCAAGCCACCGTGCTCGCGCCCACCTCCATGCTGGCGGACGCGCTGTCAACCGCAGCATTTCTTCTTGGCCCTGAGCGCGGCGCCGCAGCCCTGGAACAATTCCCCGGCTGTTCCGCGCTCTGGGTCTGTTCCCGCGGCAACCAGATTGAATGCATGGCCCATCAGTGGCCAGGATACAAATCATCGCCTTGGAAAGAGAGCAACAATGGATAAGACAAACGCAACTTCGGAAAGCACAACTCCCATCATGGACAGGCGCGATTTCATGGGCCTGGCGGCTGCGGGACTCGGCGCTGTGGCGCTCGGTCTCGAGGGCTGCAGATCGCCCCGCGCGGTTGCTCCCAGCGACTGGGTTCACCTCGGCGTCATCGGCGTCGGCAGCCGCGGTCAGCACATGATGCGCATGATGTTGCGCGTGCCTGGGTTGCGCATTACCGGCCTCTGCGACATCAACCCCACGCGCATTGACGAGGGCCGCAAAGTCACCGGCGAGCAGACCGCGTCCTACTCCGACTACCGCAAGATGCTTGAGTCTCGCGACATCGATGCCGTCATGGTCTCCACGCCGCTGGGCCTGCACGCCGAGCATGTTACCGCCGCTCTTGATAGCAGCCGCGCCGTCTATGGCGAAAAAAGCATGGGCCGCACGCTCGATGACTGCAACCGCATTCGCGATATGGTTCGCCACACCGGCAAAATCTACCAGGTCGGCCTCCAATATACCTATGCGCCCTGGTACGTTGAGGCGCAGAAGCGCATCCGCGATGGAAAAATTGGCAAGGTCATGCAGATCAACTCCTACTGGCACCGCAACAACAACTGGCGGCGGCCGGTGCCGCAGGGCGGCGGAGACCAAATGGAGCGCCTGCTCAACTGGCGCCTTTATCGCCAGTGGTCTGGTGGCCTGTTTGCCGAACTAGGCTCGCACCAGATCAATCTGGCCAACGCCATCTATGGTGGCATGCCGGAATCCGTCATGGCTTCCGGCGGCATTGACTTCTGGAAAGATGGCCGCGAAATTCCCGACAATGTGCACGCCATTGCCCGCTATCCTGGCGGACAAACCCTGCAGGCAAGTTACATGACCACCAATCGCCTTGAGGGAGCGCAGGAGCGCGTCTATGGCACCGGCGGCAGCATCGAGCTCACGCACACTGAGGCCACTTATTTTGAGGAGCCCTGGTTTCCCAACTCCGCCATTCCACCGGAAATCACCATCCAGCACAAGCTCATCACCGGACCAACCTACAGTGCCGAGCAGCCCTATCATGGCAAAGGGAAAACTCCCATGAAGGGCGATGCTTCCGACGCGGATTTTCTGGCGTGCCGGTCGTTCGTCGATTGCATTCGCAATCGCCAGCGGCCGGTAGCGGATGAAAACGCGGGCTGGAGTCAGGGTGTCACGGTCGCCTTGTGCAACCGTGCGCTCGAGGAAGGACGCAAAATAACGCTTGCCGAATTCGTCGGAACCTCAGCCTCATAATTTTTTGAAGGCTGGGAGTTCAACTCGCAGGACTCTGTACAAAATCGAAGCCCAGATCTCGCTCGGGAGACCTGGGCTTCCATATACCGCTGCAATTTCTTCCGGCTCTTGGCCAAAAGACTCTCGCCGCCGATCGCTACTTTGCAAAACTGCGAAGGTAGATAATCAGGTTCCACACCATGTCGTCTTTCGCGCGGCCCTCAGCCTCGGGAGGCATCTTGTCCGTGCCCTTGCGGATGGTGTTGAAAAGATCCTGGTCCGACTTGTCGGACAGCGACTTCGCATCTGTCCAATCCTTGAGCGTCAGTCCCATGCTTTTGGCCACGTCGGTCTTGCCATTTCCGTTGTCTCCATGGCACATCGCGCAGTCGATTTGATACAGGCTCTTGGCTTTCGCCTGCGACTCTGGCGTCGATTTTACCTGGTTCTTGGCGGCCGTGGCGGCAGGCGCTGGTGCCGCTGTTGAATCTTGCGGCACGCCTCCCCGTGTGGGCATCGCACTCAGTGCCAACAAAATCGTTGCAGTAAAAGACAGAAACAGTTTCCAAGGTAATGGCTTCAACATGGCAGCCTCCCCAGTTGCGGTGCCTTGTACAAGCATCTTGCAACTGATTGATTTTCTGCCACGAATTATAGGCCCAATGAACGGTGAGGGCCATGACCAAAATTACAGCCTTGCACTTCTGCTAGCTCTCCCGTTCCTTAATGCATCGCGGACGCCCCCGGTCCCACTCCGGGACGATTCTTGCTCAGCAGAAACGCTAGCAGAATCAGTACGACTGACATCCACGACAGCTCCATATACACGTCCTGATAGCCCTGCGTTGCCGCCTGACGGTTGAGTTCGTTATAGACGGAAGCCAGCGCCATCCCTCGGCTGTTTTGCCCGCCAAAGGTTCCGCCAAGAAAGCCGGAGAGTGCCTGGGTGTGTTGCTGGAAGCCCATGGAGGCAGAATTCATGCTGTTTTGCAGGTGTTCCTGGTGCCAAAGCGAGCGGCTGGTGACCTGGGCATTGGTGATGGCGATGAGAATGCTGCCGCCGATATTGCGCGAGAAGTTGATGAGTCCGGAAACCTGGTTGCTGTCTTCCTTGGGCATGCCCACATAGGCTGCGGTGGTGATGGAGATGAAGCAGAAAGGAAGAGGAACCATCTGCACAACGCGCAGCCACGAGGCGGCTGAGAAGGTCATGTCCAGGGTCGTCACATTCGCCGTGTAGCGGAAGGTGATTACAAAGAGCGTGAAGCCGATAACCGTCAGCGTGCGCGCGGAGACCTTGCCGGTGGCAAAGCCGGCCAGGGGCATGACAACCACCAGGGTAAAGCCTCCGGCGGTAAGTGCCAGGCCGGCCGTAGTCGCGGTCCAGCCCAGCAGTTGCTGCATGAACTGCGGCTGCAACACGGTGTTTGCGTTCAGCACTCCGCCGACAAGAGCCATGAGGAAGCAGCAGATGGCGAAATTCTTGTATCGGAAAACTCTCAGGTTAATCAGCGGATCTTTCTTGTGCCACTCCCACACAATGAGCCCTATCATCCCCGCGACGAACAAGACGGCGAAGAGACGAATAAAGTTGGAAGAGAACCAGTCGTTTTCCTCTCCCTTGTCCAGCATGATTTGCAAGCCGCCCATGGCGACCGTGAGGAAACCCAGGCCCACGTAATCCATGTTGAAAAGGCGTGAGCGGTCAGGCATGATCCACGGCGGATCCTCAACCAGCCGTGTGACAAGAATGAAGGCCAGAATGCCCACTGGAATGTTGATGAAGAAGATCCAGCGCCAGGTAAAGTTGTCGGTGATCCATCCGCCCATCGTGGGACCGATCGAAGGCGCCAGCACCGCCACCAGCCCGTAAAGTGCAAAGGCCTGCCCGCGCTTCTGGGGTTCAAACGAGTCGGCCATGATGGCCTGGGCCATCGGCTGCAGCCCGCCGCCGCCCGCACCCTGAAGAATGCGGCAGACCAGCAGTATGGGTAGCGACGGCGCCGCTCCGCAAAGGAAACTCGAAATTGTGAAAATAACAATGCAGAGCAGAAAAAAGTTGCGGCGGCCCATCACGCTGGAGGCCCATGCGCCCATCGGCAGCACAATAGCATTGGCCACCAGGTAACTGGTCAGCACCCAGGTGCCCTCGTTCGTGCTCGCGCCCAGCGACCCGGCAATATGCGGCAGTGCCACATTGGCGATCGAGGTATCCAGCACCTCCATAAACGCCGCCAGCGCCACGGTCATGGCGATCAGCCAGGGGTTCACCCTGGGCTTCCATGGCCCCGCCAGGCTCGGCTGCGGGTTGGTGACGGTGGTTCCGGCGCCGGCCTGGGCTGGCGATGCGGGCTGCAACTCTGGCAAAAGTCGTCTCCTGTGCTCTGTTTCTCAGTTGTTTAGGGCCGGGGAAGGCGGCGTTCTTCACGCTCAAGTGCACTCTGAAGATTTTTAACGGGCGCTGTGCTCAGGCCCTCTTCACACTCGGCGTACTTTTAAATAGATTCTCTTTACCCTCTCAGGGGTTCATCCATTCCATCGGGATTGCTCGGCTTTGCCTTTGGAGCCCGCCAGCCCACCAGGGCAATCGCCAGCCCCACGGCCTGCATGGTCACAATGAAGCCCACGCAGGCAGGCCAGCCGCCCAGCGCCCAGAAGGCTCCTGGAACCACTCCAGCCGCCGCTCCGCCCAGGTAGTAGCAGGTAATGTAAAGCCCTGCCGCCGTAACCCGCGCTCCCGCTGGCGCCGCCACCCGCAGGTGCGTGCTTGAGGCCGTCTGCGCAATAAACACTCCGGACGACAGCATCGCCAGACCCACAATCACCACAATGAGTTGCGGAGCCAGCGTCAGCAGCACGCCGGTCATTGAGCAGCAGATCGCCCCGGCAATGCCCGCGCGCAAACCCACCTTGGTAATCAGAAATCCCGCTGCCGGGGTCACCACCAGCCCGATCAGGTAGACAAAGAACAGCGAACTCAGCGCCGTGGTCGAAAGCAGAAACGGAGCGGCGCTCAGGTGAAACGTGATCCACGTAAACACGCCCACCAGCGAAAACAGCACGTTAAAGCCCACGGCAAACGTGGCCACCAGCCGGCGATTGCGCAGCAGTCCCTGCACCTGGTAGAGAAATGCGAGTTCCGTCTTCTCGGTTGCCGGCGTAATCACCCTTCGGCGTCCATGCGGCAGCCACGCCGCCACGGCCGCCGCTCCGGCCAGCGACGCCGCGCCCAGCACCAGAAAACTCACCCGCCAATTGAACCTGTCGGCCAGTATGCCGCTGGAAACCCGCCCGGCAAAGCCGCCCAGCGCCGTTCCGCTCACGTAAAAGCTCATGACCAGGGCCACCCGGTCCGGCGGCCACTCCTCGCCAATGTACGTAATCACCACGGCAATCACGCCCGGCACCGTAATCCCCTGCAGAAATCGCCAGAAGATAAGCTGCCCCAGCGAGGTGGACGTGGCGGCAAGCAGCGTCGGCACGCTCACCCCAAGCAGCGACGCCACAATCACCCGCTTCCGCGCCAGCCGCTCCGTCAGCGCGCCAAAAAACGGCGCAGACAGCGCCACTCCCAGCGTCGCCGCCGTCACCGTCAGCCCCACGCCGGTCTTCGACGCATGGAACACCTGCGCCAGCATCGGCAGCAGCGGCTGCGTGCAATAAAGCTCCAGAAAAGCGCACACCCCGCACAAAGCCACGGCTGCCGCGGCCCACGCGCTGGGTACTGTCCTGTCTGGTTGGGAGTGGGGTTCCAAGTAATAGGATAGTTCACTCACGCCGGAGGCAGGGAATCCGCAACCCTGTTCCCGCCGCTCTTTGCAGGGAATCGTCCCCGTTTATTCCTCTGGCGCCTGCTCCAGATCTTCGATGTACCGCGATGTACCCTTTACCCGCGCCGTAGTCAGCAGGAAGACAGCCAGCACAATCGCAGCCATTCCCGCAAACTCCGCTCCCTCCGGCCTCTCGTGCAAAAGCAAAATCCCCAGCAGCACCGCAACCACCGGGTTCACATAGCAGTACGACGCAACCTTGGCCATCGGCACGTGCTCCAGCAGGTAAATAAAGCTGGTGTAGCCAATCAGCGACCCGCCGGTAATCAGGTAGGCAAGCGAGCCCATTGAAGCCACATTCACGTGAAACGCAGGCCATTCGCCCAGCGCAGTGCCCAGCACGGTGTTAAAGACGCCCGCCGCCAGCATCTGCCACGCCGCGGCCACAAGGCAGTCCACCGGCAGCCGCGCACGCTGTGAGAGGATGCTGCCCGCGGTCCAGGCCAGTCCTCCGGCCATCAATATGCCGATCGCCGGCAGGCGTGTGCGGTCCCCGGCCAGGCCTGTGCGCAGTGAGGGCCACAGCAGCGCTGCCAGTCCCGCAAAGCCCAGCGCCATGCCCAGCCAGCCCCGTGCCGGCAGCGGCTTGCCGCCGGGCAGCAGCATCTCGGCCAGCGCCACATACAGCGGAATCACCGCCAGCACCAGCGAGGTCAACCCGCTCGGAATGGTTTTTTCCCCGTAAACCTGCGAAACATTGCTCCCGCTCAACAGGCACAGCCCGATCAGGCTCAGCATCATCATGGCTTTCGGCGGCCACATCAGGCGCAGCCCCCGCCAGCGGCACCAGCCCAGCAGAATCGCGCCGGCAATCAAAAATCGCGTCCCCGCCATCAGCAGAGCCGGCATCTCCGCTGCTCCAATGCGAATGGCCGTATAGGTCGAGCCCCAGAAAAAGTACACGCTGCCAAACGCCAGCACAATCGATGTGGTCGTGGCTGCTTTCTTTGCCAGGGGAGCTGTTGGGAGAGTGATATTCGCCATGGGTGCTGATTCCATGCTACCTCCCGCGTATCGAAGGCCCCCCATGGAAATACGTCAGCGGTCCGTGCTATCCTCCCGCCAGCGGGGCTCTCATGCGAACGCGCACTCACACAGCAAGACTGCTTGCACCGGCCGCCAGGCGCTGGTCGCGGTCCTGCGCGCGCAGCCTTTACCCGCGGCAACACCTGCACGTCCTGCCCTCCAGCACCCGGCCCAGCCTCTTTAGCGGCGATTAATTCTTTT
This sequence comes from Occallatibacter sp., assembly GCA_031296165.1. Classification (GTDB taxonomy): domain Bacteria; phylum Acidobacteriota; class Terriglobia; order Terriglobales; family Acidobacteriaceae; genus Telmatobacter. Next base: position 15,642 of record JARLGF010000134.1, read on the forward strand.
TGCCAATCATCCTCGCATCTGTTTCTCGTTCGCCCGTCAGGTGAACGGAGCTGAATGATCCCGCCCGCCGGGATCCGCGGCTGCATCGATACACATCTGCATCGCGGCCGCACAACCGAATCTGCCGAGGAGGTTGTCCCATGACAAATCAAGAAATGCACGCACAGTACGGACCCAAACTGGTCTGTTCCCTGCCCGGACCCAAAGCCAGGACAGCGGTCCAGGCGGACACGCGCCTTATTTCGCCCAGCTACACACGCTCGTATCCGCTGGTGGCCAAACGCGGCCGCGGCATCCGCGTTGAAGACGTGGACGGCAATGAATTTCTCGACTTTTCCGCGGGCATCGCGGTTGTCTCCACCGGCCATTGCCATCCTGAAGTGGTCGCCGCCATCCAGAAGCAGGCCGCTGAGTTAATCCATATCTCCGGAACCGACTTTTACGACGAACACCTCACCGATCTGGCCGCGCGGCTCTCCGCCGTGGCGCCCATGCCCGGCCCGCACAAATTCTTCTACGGCAACTCCGGCGCTGAGGCCATTGAATGCGCCCTCAAGCTGGCCCGCTATCACACCGGCCGCCAGCAGGTAATCTCCTTCATCGGCGCTTTCCACGGCCGCACCATGGGCGCTCTGTCGCTCACCGGCTCCAGGCCGCAGCAGAAGCGCCGCTTTTCGCCGCTGGTTCCGGGCGTCACCCACATCCCTTATCCCTACGCCTACCGCGGCTGCACCGGCGGACTCCAGGATGAGGAAGCCTACAGCCTTAGCTGCGCCCGCTACATCGAAGACAAGCTCTTCAAAACCATCCTCCCGCCTGAAGAAGTAGCCGCCATCTTCGTTGAGCCCATCCAGGGCGAAGGCGGCTATGTGGTGGCCCCCGATAACTTCCTCCGCGAGCTGCGCGCCATCTGCAGCCGTCACGGCATTCTGCTGGTGGCGGACGAAGTGCAGAGCGGCGTGGGCCGAACCGGCAAGTGGTGGGCCATTGAGCACTCCGGCGTGGAGCCGGACATTGTCTGCATGGCCAAGGGCATCGCCAGCGGTATGCCGCTCGGCATCTGCATGAGCCGCGCGGAGATCATGGACTGGGCGCCCGGCTCCCACGCTTCCACCTTCGGCGGCAACCCGGTCTCCATCGCCGCCGCGCTGGCCACCATGGACATCGTCGAGCGCGAAGCCATGGCAAACGCCGCCCGCGTGGGCGAATTCATCCTTGAGCGCTTGCGCGGCTGGAAGCGGAACCATCCTCTGGTGGGCGACGTGCGCGGACGCGGCCTCATGATCGGCATCGAGCTGGTGAAGGATAAAGCCACCCGCGAGCCGGCAACCTCCCTGCGCGACCGTATTGCGACTCTGGCTTTCGAGCGCGGCCTGATGATTCTGGGCTGCGGCGAGACCACGCTTCGTCTTTGTCCCCCGCTCATCGTCAACCAGTACGA
>JARLGF010000135.1 GCA_031296165.1 Occallatibacter sp.
CTTGCGCATGGGTCTATTGGCACTCAAGTGTGCGCGTGTGCAGAGCCGTGCAAGGAAAGCCGGAGGAACACAGATGGCGGACAAGATCAAGCGGAAACATCGGACCACAGAGGAAACAAGCAAACATCGGCAGAACAAAGCTGCGGGCGATCAACCGTCGCCGTCAGCCGGTGGCCAGGCCCTGCGCCTGGGCAAGGATTGCGACTACGACCGCGAACTTCGCCGCCTGCAAGTCGAACTGGTCAAGCTCCAGGAGTGGATTCGCCACGAAAGCCTACGCGTCGTTGTCCTGTTTGAAGGCCGCGACGCAGCCGGCAAGGGCGGAGCCATCAAGCGCATCACTGAGTCCCTCAATCCCCGCGTCTGCCGCGTCGTTGCTCTCGGCACGCCCACGGAGCGCGAGAAAACCCAGTGGTACTTCCAGCGCTACGTCCCCAATCTGCCCGCCGCCGGTGAAATGGTCCTCTTCGACCGCAGTTGGTACAACCGCGCCGGCGTCGAGCGTGTCATGGGCTTCTGCACGGAGAAGCAATATCAGGAGTTCATGCAGAGCTGTCCGGAGTTCGAGCGCATGCTCATCCGTTCCGGCATCATTCTTATCAAGTATTGGTTCTCGGTCAGCGACGCCGAGCAGGAACGCCGCTTTCAGGACCGCATGAGCAAGCCCACCAAGCGCTGGAAGCTCAGCCCCATGGACCTCGAATCACGCAAGCACTGGGCCGACTACTCCCGCGCCAAGGACGACATGTTCGCCATTACCGACACCAAACATGCGCCCTGGTATGTCGTCAACGCCGAAGACAAGAAGGGCGCCCGCCTCAACGTCATCCACCACCTGCTCTCCATGATCCCGTACAGCGATCTCACCCCTGAGCCCCTGGTCCTGCCCAAGCTCGAAAAATCCAAATACGTCCGCCCGCCCATGAACGAGCAGAACTTCATCCCCGAGGTCTATCGCTAGAGTGGTTTCAATTCAGGCAGGAACGAAACGGATGGGGTCTCCCATCCGTTTCGGGTATTTAGTGCAATCGATTGAGTAACCACAGAGATTCATCTCGACAGTAATCGGTCGAACTGAATCTCTGTGCCTCGGAAAAGTGGTCAAACAAGGCGGCTCCTTATCGGTACGGTCTGTCCCTTGGGCCCCACTCATCCCGGTCGCCCCGGCCACCCAGCACTACAACCGAAGAGGTAACGTCGTCCCAGCTTCTTGACGGATTGTTGGCAACGCGAATGCGGTACAGGCCGTCGACATCGTGATCCAGCATGATGCTTACGCTTTGAAAGTTTCCGTCGGCGAACAGGCGAACGCGTGCTCCGCCAAACACGCGGACCGATGTAATGCTGTCGTTGAATCCCGGCGGCATGGCCGGCATCCGGTCACCCATGCTCATGCAGAAGTAGTTTCCCGTAAACCCGGGATCGTTGTAGAAACACGCACCGGCGCGTGGAGGGCGGGGCCCTCTGCCGTTTGGATACTGGGCAGGTGCTGACAGACAGGTAGCAGAGAGCACAAGAAGCGACAGCAGAACAAATCTCAAACGCATAACGTCTCCATAATTGGAATTTCCTGTTTCATCGAATATTGCTCGAACGGAATCATAGCATCACGCTGCCGTGTATCTCATCTTCTCTACGCCTTAGTTTTTGTGACTAAGGTGGGACCGCTATATTTGTCGATGTTTTTATAGTTTTTTGGATCAATGTCCTATAAGCCGCTATGTTCAATTCTGACCACTGACCACTGTCCACTGGTTTATCGTTATACCCAGCCCATGAAGCAGATCCTCACCCGACTCATCCTCACCATCCCGGTCGTCTGGCTGGTGGTCTCGCTGGTCTTTCTCCTCATTCACCTGGTTCCCGGCGACCCCATCCTCCAGATGCTGGGCGAGGGCGCAACGCCCACCGACATCACGGCCCTCCGCCACCAATACGGCCTCGATCAGCCGCTCTGGATGCAATACATCCACTACTGGGCCGGTGTCCTCCACGGCGACCTCGGCGCCTCCATCCGCCTCCACTCCACCGTTGCCACCCTCATCGCCGCCCGCTACCCCTACACTCTGGCCCTCACCCTCACCGCACTTGGATTCGGCCTGGCACTGGCACTGCCTGCGGGCATTCTTGCCGCCGTCCGCCGCGGCCGCTGGCTCGATCAGGTCCTCTCCGTCATCAGCCTCTTCGGCCTCTCCGTCCCCGGTCTCGCGCTCGGTCCCATCCTCATCCTCGTCTTCTCCATCAGCCTGGGCTGGCTCCCCGTCTCCGGCGCAAACTCCAGCGGCAGCAACTCCATTGACTGGCGCTATCTTGTCCTTCCCGCCATCGCCATGGGCGCATCGCTGGCCGCCATCCTCACCCGCATGATCCGCACCGCCATGCTTGAAGAACTCGGCCAGGACTACATCCGCACCGCCCGCGCCAAGGGCCTCAGCGAGACCGCCGTCGTCTGCCGCCACGCCCTGCCCAATGCGCTGGTCCCCATCGTCACCGTGGTCGGCCTCCAGTTCGGCGCGCTACTTGCCGGCGCCATCGTCACGGAAACCATCTTCAGTTGGCCCGGCCTCGGCCGCCTCACCGTCAGCGCCATCTCCAACCGCGACTACGCCCTGGTCCAGGGCTGCCTGCTGTCCATCGGTCTCACCTACGTCCTCGTCAACCTGCTCACCGACGTCGTCTACCGCTGGGTCAACCCGCGCATGAGAGGCTGAAACGCCTCACCAGCTCCACGTGTACCCAATCCCGGTTGTGGTGTACCACGGAATGGTCGGAATCTTGTTATAGGTCTCCTGAATCCAGATCGCGTTGTGCTCGTTGAAGTGCACCGCCGCGCCCAGTGCCTCGCCGTCGTAGAACCGGTTCTCCACGTGCGCGTATCCCGTAAAGCTGGTCAGCCCCGCCTGCACCCAGGTGTAGCCGGTAACCACCTTTGTCCTGGGCAGCACAAAGTTCTTCATCACGCCCAATGCCTCTGTGTGCGATCCGAAGTTGGTATGAAAGAAGCCATGTGAGCCGGCGTTCTCATAGGTGTAGGTAAACGTCAGCTCGTCGCCGATGGGATCTTTCTTCAAGAATCCGAATGTATGTCCGATCCCAATGTTCAGGTTTGCCCGCGGCAGCAAGCCCGGCCGGTCAAAGTCCGAACCCGGCATCACGAACAGGTCGGTCGAGGTTCCAGAATCGGCTGCGGTTGGCTGCGGCTGTGCAGCCGGTGTCTGCGCGCCAATTCGGAGTCCGGAAATCAGCACGAGTGAAAACCCAATCGAAACGGCGGAAATGCTCGTCTTGCTTCTCATTCTTGATGGCTCGCATGTGGATTCGCCGCTTGGCCGGCATGAAGAAGCCGAAGCTTGCAGCGTTAAATACAATCCCATCAACAAACCCATCAGCGGCGCATGAAGACAAGCGACCCCCGAACCACGATGCGGAACGAATCCCGCTCATCTGCCCAGCGGTCGCAATCGCAAGCCAGATGCACACTCTTTGAACAGCGCGCCGTTCCCGCCTTATCAGCTCCTCGCGCAGACATACACGCATCGCCCCCCGGAGTATAGTTTTTCTTGTCCATCCTCCTTCATGCACCGGAGCATTGAATGTATCCGCGAACCGCCAGTCTTCTCGTTCTGCTTGTCCTCGCATTTTGTCCGCCGCACCGCGCAGCCGCTCAGACCCATATCCAGTCCGTCGCCATCGTTGACGTTCCCCAGGCAACGCCGCAGCAGATCGCGGCCCCGTCGCCGTCCGGCCAGGCCGACCTCTGGAATACGCCTCCCACGCTGACCCTCATCCCGCATTCCCCGCAGGCCCATCCAGGCAAAATCTGGCTTGCAACCACCGACGAAGGCCTGCACATCTGGGGGCAGGTTCAGGCCGACGATCATGGAGCCCAGTCGCCCCAGGACAACGCCGCCACGCTCTCCGGCAGCCACGTTGAAGTCTGGCTCTCCGGTTCCCCCGCCGTTCCCATGCCCGCCATTGGATGGGGCAATCAGTTCGGTCCCAAGAACCTTGCCAGCCCCGCCGATTGCGCACAATCCGCCGGCGCCATACGCACCGATCCCGCTCCAGCCAAAGTCGTCGCAAGCTGCCAAAGTTGGTACACCCAGCAGCTCCTCTACCGCCAGGACCTCTCGCGCTTGTTTGTCCGCCAGTGGGCTTTCGCGCCAGACCATCGCGCCGTCCGGACGAGCTCGTTCACCCCAGCGCGCCCTTTTGAAGCCTTCGCCTCCACGGCCTGGGCCTCGCTCTCGGCCAGTCTCTCTCCGCATGACCTTCCCACCCCGCTCCAGCCCAGGTCAGACGATGGTTTCCTCGCGGAAACGGCCGGCGCTCCGCAGCCTGGCTACTCGTTCCACATCTTTATCCCCTACAGCGCGTTTCCGCCCGTCCGGCAACTTCGTCTTGCGGATCTGTATCTCGATGTCGATGTATTCAGCGCCGCCCCCGCCGGCCGCAAGCTGGGCGGCTTCAGCAGCACCGCCTCCGCGCGCCTTCCCGGCCAGCCGGCCACCTTCAACCATCTCCGGCTTTCCGCGCCGCGCACCTTCTCCTTCTCGCCCTGCGATTACGCGCTCGCGCCGGATGCCGTCAGCGCCGACCGCCCCTCAGGCTGGTTCTTTCCCACAGCTCCCGGTGCGGCTCTGCGCTCCACCATCGGCTTCGTCAATCCCTCCGGCGGCTATATGAACGACCCCGTAGGCGTGTCGCCGGAAACCACGCAAGCCGCATTCTTCTGGCGGCAGCTCGCCAGCGGAGCCAGCGCCTGCGGACCCAGACTCGCATGGAGCAACGGCTCGGAAATCAAGCGGTCCAATTTTTCAGTCGACGAGAAATACTTCTCCGCCCAATCCCTGCCCGATGGCTGGAGCCTGCTCCGCTCCGGCCCTTCCATCCACACCCACGGGCAATTCGGTTCCGGCATGTGCGGTGCCTGCCAAACCGCCAACTTTGACATTTACGCCGTCTCTCCGCAAGGCGAAATAGCCACCGCGCTGCACCTCGATCAGGATCTCAGCGGAGAAGGCCGCTCCCCTGAGGCTGCCGACCTGGCAATAGCTCCCGACTGGTCGCGCATCGTCTTCTATCGCGAGTTTGACCAGCCCGACCCCACCTGGACCTCCATCACCTACTGCCTTCATGGGCACACCTACGAGCTATGCGGCGAATCCAAGCTGACCGAACCGCCTCAGCCCGCCAACTTCAAGGAGCTCCGCGCATTCGATTAAGCCCGTCCGCCGTTGAAAACTCCGCAATACATCGAAGTTGATGAATGTCCGCTTTGTCGCCACAAACCTTACTCCCGCGTACCTTCTATTCCATGTCCCCGCATTTGCAGATCATTACCATCCCCGGGCGCACACAGAAATCCAGCCTGTTTTTGCGGGCAAAATACGCCAAAAACAGCCAATCCATCCGAAATGACGCGCTGGCGAGCAGGTTTCACTGCCTCTGCAGCGACGCATTTCGCCGATTTTCACGGGTGGCTCAGCCCTGACCGTCCAAAATGATCGGGTGCCTCTCTGTTGGGCGCCGGGGAGACCACGAACCAAAAACGAGCAGCGTGTCTGCCCCACCGCAGAAGTTTGCAGATAATTACCCCACCCAGGCGCACAATTGTTCCATGGTGTCTTTATTGAGGCAGGTGGTCCACTCACCGGTCCATCCCAAAAAGGCGAATCTGTGCCCGACTCATCGCGGCTTTTTCGCGATGAGTGGGTCGTAGGCCGCAACGGAACGCTCAGAAAGGAGTTTTCAACCTGATGCAGAAACGTAAAAATCTCACATTACGGTACAGAAACCTCAAAACACGCCCCAAAAACGCCTATAACTTCTTTGTTATCGAATCTTTGCGAATAACTCCTTTAGAATCGAATTCTTACGGCGATAGACCTATGTTATCTCATTAAGAATGAATAACTTGATTAACTACATAGGGAGAGGGGGGGGTAGGTGCCGGTATGTGGTACAAAACCGCTCCAACTGTACCGGGTGGCAGGGCGGCCCAGCGGCATGGACCAGGCACTTTTGCTGACAGTTCCATAGGCGGCTCCCCCTTTCCCAGCCAATGAATTTGGGTGGGAAAGCGTGAGCCGCCCGGGTTCCAAATGAGTCCCGGTAATCGCCGCAGGGGCCAGGGAACGAGTTACGCCAGGGTGGTTGCCAATCCGAAAGTTATACCAATGGATGCCGGATTGGCTTTCAGTCAGGACTTATGTCCTGAATCACGAAGTGCGCAGTGGAAGCCTCTCCGCTGCCTACTCCAAAGCGTCCGTCAGCGGAGCTTCCGTGGCCGCGGGCAGGGAAACGCCAAGAATCTTCGCGATCGTCGGCGCCACGCGCAAATTGGTGATGCTCCCCAGATCCACTCCCTTGCGAATATGCGCGCCCGACGCGACGAACAGCGCCTGCATATCGGAGTCGGTATTAAGGTATCCGTGCCCGCCCCGGGCTGGCGTCACGTCGTGCACTATCGGTCCCTGCGTCCCGCCGGAAAAGGCATATCCGGATTTAGCGGTCAGATACAAATCGGGTGCCTGGTCGGTTGCGCCCAGCGCTGGAATGCCCAGACCTTGCGCCTCCTGGTTGGTATAGATGCCGGAAATTCCGGGCACACTGGCGAAGTACTCCTTCATCTGCGCAACAATGGCCGCGCGCCTGGAGTCGTCGCGAATGTAGAGCGAGGTCTCGCCGCCCTCCGGCAGGAACCATACGTCTCCGCTTGCGCGGCCGTCCTGCACCTTAAGCAGTCCTTTTTCCACCAGAGCGACGTTGGGCTGGATGACATGAGTAAAGCTCGCGAATCCGTGGTCCGAGGTCACAATGAACGTAATGCGGTTCAGCAGGCCCGCCGCGCGCGCCGCGTCCACAATCCGGGCAAGGCAATGGTCGGCATAGGCATACGCTGCGTACGATGCGGGTGTCAGCGGTCCATACTCGTGCTGCAGCGTATCGGTTTCCAGCAGGTGCATCAGCAGCAGATTAGGCGTATGCCGGGTCAGAATATCGATAGCAGCATCGGTCCAGATCTCGTCGCGCCACGCGGGGCTGCTCTTTTCTCCAAAGGTCGCCACTTCATCTTTCGTCACCAGTCCGCTGGCGATCAGGTCTTTGGCAATTGCGCTTTCCGTGCTGGGCTTCTCGCCAAACTCCCAACGCACGTTTTTCGCGCCATAGATGGCCACCCAGTCCACTTGGCCGGTAGTCATGCCCTTTTCCGCCGCTGCGTCGTAGAGCGTGCGCGCGTGTACCAGCGTGTCCTTGGGCACCCAGGGTTTTACCTCGATAGCGGAGCCATCCGCGGGAAAGGTCAGCAGACCGTTCGCCACCACATGGTGCGCGCTGGCGTTCACGCCTGTGATCAGCGCGGTGTGGTTCGGCCAGGTCACGGTCGGATTGATGGGCCGCATAGCGTCGGCGTGTGCGCCGTTCGCTTCCAGCCGGCGCAGCGTGGGCATGGGCAGGCGCGGATCCTGCAATGCGCGCGCAGGGAAGCCGTCGATCGTGATCACCACGACAATCGGTCCCCGGGTCGCGGCCGTTCCATCGTCCTGCGCATGGGCAAGGACCTGAAATATGCCAAGCAGAAATAGAGCGAATGAAATACCGGCAAAGTTCTTAAGAAAACGCACGTGAAAATCCTCCATACCTTTCTTATCGGGCAACGGTCTGCCCACAGCTAAAAGCTAGCAGCTAGAAGCTAGAAGCTGACTTTCACGATCTCCGCCTCCAACTCCCCATCTTCTCCAACCGTCAGCAGACCCACCGTCACTGGCAGCTCAAACCGCCGCGGCCCGCACGAACCCGGATTGAAGTATAGAACGCCCTTTCTCTTGTAGAAATTCGGCACATGCGTGTGCCCGAACAGAACCGCCGCAAACTTCCCCGCGGCCGGGTCCAGGTGCAGCGTGTGCAGATCGTGCAGCATATACACGTACCGGCCCGCAATCAGCACCACGTCGGTCTCCGGCAGCTCGCTGCAAGAGCCTTCTCGGTCCACGTTGCCGCGCACTGCCGTCGCCGGCGCAATCTTGGCCAGTTCCTGAAGAACGGAAGCCTTACCCACGTCGCCCAGGTGCAGAATCCGGTCCACGCCCTTGAGAGCCGTCTTGACCTCAGGCCGCAGCAGTCCGTGCGTATCGCTCACCACGCCGATCTTCATTAAATGCTCCGGGATGCGGATTCGTGTGTTTTTTGCCGAAAATAACAGCACAGAAGCGCAGAATGATTGTATGATTCCTGTTCCAGGCTGGCATTCTGGCCGTAAATTGCTGGAAATAAAATGGTACCCCCCGCGCTTGCGATCGGAGCAGGACAGGCAGTCAATCGTCCGCAACAGGAGAACCGTCCCCGCCTCTCAGATCAACTGCCGTACCAGGCCTGAAGGCAGATGAAGGAGATGCTCATCTCCCTCACACAGTTCAGATTCCTTTGTAATTGAGCACCGGCCGTAGCGCGCGAATTACTTTTACCAATTCTCGCTGCGCCTTCAGGATCGCACGAATGTCCTTGTACGCAGCGGGAGATTCATCTCTAAGTCTGCTTGTCAGCCGGTAGTCGTACCAGACGCCCTCCATTTGACGCCGCAGTTCACGGTCAGTGAACTTGCTCCTCGCTGCGCCACGGCTCAAGGCTCTGCCTGCACCGTGAGCGCTCGAACAAAGCGCCTCTTCGCAGCCACGTCCCTCGATATGGAAGCTGGGACCCCACTCGGAGAATGCAGTTGCCGATTCCTGGATATCCATTGGTGGGTTCTGGTCTTCTTCAGATTCAGGCTGTTCATACCTTGCCTCCTTTCGGGGCATGGCGGCCACGGTGACACAGCCAGCAGCCTGTGCGTGGCCGCACAGAGATATCCTAGAGCATCTTGCCTAATTCTGTAGAGCGGCAAAGGGCAATCTGAACCATGCTTTGGCGTCGTCAGGAGTGATGGCAGGCAGCAGTCCTGTGATCGCTTGGTCCAGCGCTTCTCTGGTTCTCGCCTTGGCTGCACGGA
>JARLGF010000002.1 GCA_031296165.1 Occallatibacter sp.
AAGGCGATGACTTCGGCCACGGATTTCCCATATTTTCTTTTCAGGCGATCGAGGAGAGCGAGGCGGTCTTCAATTTCCGCCAGTCTATCTGGAGACGCGTTGATGCCTTCGGCGTAGTCGCGCAGCGAGGCGGCGACGTCGGAGAGTGTGGCGCGGGCGGAGTTGAGCTGCTGCGCGGGCTCGGCCCAGCGGGCGTCGTAGCGGGCGAGCTCTTCGACATTACGGATAGCGGCTTTTAGAGCGGCCTCGGCAGAGGCGCTGCCCTCGTAAAGCTCGTCGAAGGCGCCGAGGGCGGCGGCGTAGAGTTTCTCTGCGTTTGCGAGAACGCGCTTCTCGGTTTCGAGGGCTTCATCTTCGCCGGGCTCGAGGCGAGCCTGCTCAATTTCGTTGCGCTGATAGGTCCACAGGTCGACCATGCGCAGGCGGTCCTGCTCGCCCTGGAGGAGGTCGTTCAGTTTGTTCTGGGCGGCGTGCCAGCGAGCGTGGGCCTCGGCGGCCGCGTCAGTAGAGATGCCGGCGAAGCGATCGAGGAGGATGCGCTGCTGGGTGGGATCAAAGCTTGAAAGGGTCTCGGTTTGCGCGTGGACCAGGGCGAGCTCCGGGGCAAGCTGCTTGAGAACCTGCACCGTGGCGGGCTGATTGTTGACGAAGACGCGGCCCTTGCCGGTGGAGAGGATTTCGCGGCGCAGGATGATGTCGTTGGCTTCAGCGTCGATGCCGTTGGCCTCGAGGATGGCTTCCGCGCCCGGCGTGGACTCGAAGACGCAGGAGACGACGGCCTTATCTGCGCCGTGGCGGACCACGTCGACCGAGGATTTGCCCCCCATGAGGAGGGACAGCGCGTCTACCAGTATGGACTTGCCTGCGCCGGTTTCGCCGGTGAGGAGATTGAGGCCGGGGCCGAAGGAGGCGATGGCGTGGTCGATGACGGCGTAGTTTTCAGCGCGGAGTTCGACGAGCATTTTTTCCTGGCCTTGGACGAGAGTTCCGGATGACAGTGCTAAAGGGCGCAGCAGGAATCCGAGCGCAGCATAGCATGATTGGCGGGGCGAACGGGCAACGGAATGTGAGGCGGAGGACGATTGGAGGCACCCAAAGCGTCACTTGGGCGCGAGGAACGCGGTCTGATACCGTGGAAGTTGAGGTGAAGGGCAATTCTTACGGCAGCGATTGCATTGGTTTTTCAAACGGATGCCGGCGCAGGAGCGCCGCAGCCGAGCCAGGGTTTCGGCGCACTGGCAGACTTGTTCTCGAACATCGGGCCCATCGCGATTGGCGTGCTGTTGTTGCTTCTGGTGGCGAGCCTCTACTCGTGGACGGTGATTCTGGGCAAGATGTCGGCATTCAGCAAGGCGACGACACAGAGCCGCAAGTTTATCCGCGCGTTCCGCAAGTCGACGCGGCTCAATGAGATTGCGGCGTTCACCAGCGAATACAGCGCCAGCCCGCTGGCCCAGGTCTTTGAGGACGTATACGAGACCTACAAGCGGGTGACGGGTGGGTCGGGACCGCCGAAAAACCTGGCGCCGCTGGAACGCACGGCGCAGACCGCGGCCAGCGAAGCGGTGACGGCGCTGGAGCGGCGCTTGACGTGGCTGGCGACCATTGGAAGCACCAGTCCGTTTGTGGGACTGTTCGGGACGGTGATGGGCGTGGTGGACGCGTTTCACGGAATTGGCGTGGCGGGCGGCGGGTCGCTGAAGGCCGTAGCCCCCGGCATTGCCGAGGCCCTGATTACCACCGCGGCGGGACTGTTTGTGGCCGTGCCGGCGGTGGTGGCCTACAACCAGTTCACAGCGCGCATCAAGGTTTTTGCCGCGGCCATCGATGACTTTTGCCGGGAGCTGCTGAACTCGCTCGAAGAGATTCCGGTGAGGGCGCCGGCACCGCCTCGGACGGCGAGCGAGCGGATCGAGCGGAGTTAGCGGGGCCGGCGGAGTTAGAAAACGACCTTGGCGAGATTTTGGCGGGTTGAGGATCAGCGATCCCCGGTCCCCAAATGCGAGGGACCGGGGGCACCCACATTATTGGTGGGTCAGAATTGTCGGAGTTAGAGCGTGGCATTCACCACAAACAACGGACAAACGCGCACGTCGCTGGCGGAGATCAACATTACTCCGCTGGTAGACGTGGTGCTGGTGCTGCTGGTGATCTTCATGATCACCGAGCCGGTGCTGCAGTCCGGGATCGAAGTGAATGTGCCGAAGACGCGGACCGTGAAAGAGATTACCGAGCAGCGGATGGTGGTGACCATCGACCGCGACGACAATATTTTCCTGAACGATCAGCCGGTGAACATCCACGATCTGCCGGAGAAGCTGCACCAGGCTGGCGTGGACCCTGCGCGCCAGTCGATTTATCTGCGCAGCGACGAGCGGGTATCGTTTGGAAATTTTGCCAGTGTGATGGATGCGGTGAAGCAATCGGGAATTACCAACGTGTCGATTGTGACGCAGCCGCTGAATATCAAGGGATCGGGGAATTAGCGGGGCTGGGCGGGGTTAGCGGTGTTGGCGGAAACAGTGCGGGTCGGGAGACCCGCACGACAGCCGGTCTGGAGACCGGCGCTACAAGCATGAGCGGCATTCTGGACATTGGCGATCACCTGGAGCGGGAACTGACGGCGGAGCCCATTGCGGGACCGGCGGTGGGAGCGCTGGGGCTGCATCTGGCGCTGGGCGCGCTCCTGCTGGGTTACGCCTGGATGCTGGGGCTCTTTCATCACAATATCTGGGGCAGTCCGGGCGCCGGCGGAGCCATCCAGGTGAACCTGACCAGCACTCTGCCACTAAAATCCGATGAAGTGAATCAGAATGTGCTGGCCACGGAGACGCCGAGCAAGGCGCCGGCTGCGCCCAGCCCCAAAGAAAAACAGCGCGTGGACGAAACTGCGATTCCGATTTTGGGCAAGAAAATGAAGCCCCAGCAAATGAACACGCCGAAGACGCAACAGCACCAGCCGCCGCAGCCCCAGAACAAGGCACAGTATGGCGAGCAGTCCGGATCGGTGATGCAGCATCAAGTGCAGCCCGGCACCATCGGGCAAACCACGGTGGGCGACAACAGTTTTGCCAGTATGTATCCGTGGTATGTGCAGAGCATCAACAACGCCGTGGGCAGCAAGTGGAACAAGTACCAGGTGAATCCGGGCACGCCCAAGGGAGCGCGCGCCTACGTGGTCTTCACAGTGCACCGGGACGGGAGCGTGAGCGACGCAAAGACGGATCAAGCGAGCGGCAGCCCCACGCTGGACAACTCTTGTCTGCTCGCAGTGCGGCGCGTGGATTCGCTGGCCTCTCTGCCGCCGCAATATAATCAAAGCACGTTGAAGGTTTCGTTCTACTGCGAGTATTGAAAGGCAGCGGGGCTGGCGGAGCTAGCGGAGTTGTCCTCCCACCCTTTCCGCAAAGATCGCGGAAAGGATGGGGCAACCGGCACCCAGGAGAAAAACAGAGGGTTAGCGGGCGATAATTTGCCCGGCGGTCATCCTCAGGATCAGAAGCGGCATCAAATGGCTTAGGAGCATCGGCGGCGTCCAAAAGGCCTCGTTCAAGGGCGTGCACAACACCATCCCAAACTTCGAGGAAGGACTGCACAAAGCATGAAAGCAGTTTTGAGGGTTTTGCCCCTGTTTTTGTTTTCCCTGGCGTTTTTTCCTGGCGTCCAGGCAACGGCTCAGGATTGGGTTCGCACGGGAACGAACCTGGGGAGCCAGCATATTCGTCTGGCTGCCGCGGACTTCAAGCCGGTGGGCGGCGGTCCCCAAACGCCGGTGCTGAAGAACGTCTTCGACACTACCCTTTATAACGATCTGACCAACGCGGGCATCTTCGACATGGTGTCGAAGAGTCTGGCGCCGCAGGCTATGCCGGGGTCGCCGCAGGATCTGGTGCCGACTCAGTGGTCGGGGCAGCCTGCCAACGCATCGATGGTGGCGCTGGGTGCGCTTTCGGCGGACAACGGACGCCTTGTAGTGTACGGCTGGCTGATGGATCCCACCACAGCAGGCAGCCCGCCGGTGCTGGCCCGACAGTACAACGAACAGGCAAGCGAGGACATGGCCCGCACGGTGGCGCACCGCTTCGCCGACGACATCATCTCCAGGCTGGGCGGCGGCATCGACGGCATCGCCGAAACCAAAATCTATTTTGTGAGTAATCGTACGGGATCGAAGGAAATTTGGGTGATGGATTATGACGGCGCCAATCAGCACGCCGTCACGCACCTGGGCACGGTCTCGATGTCGCCGCGCGTCTCGCCGGATGGATCGCGGGTTGCCTTCTCCTCGTTAGGGAACCAGGGCTGGGCGATCCGGATGTTCTCGCTCGACCTGGGGCGCCCGGTGGCATTCCCGGCAGGCACGGCGGGCGGCAGCAACCTGTCGCCGGCGTGGTCGGCCGATGGCACTAAGCTGGCGTTTTCCTCGGCGCGATCCGGGCATCCGGAGATCTGGGCAGCGGATGCGGGCGGCGGCAATCTGCACCAGATGACTTCGTTCGGAGCGGATGTGTCGCCGGTATGGAATCCGCGCACGGGAGCACAGCTTGCCTTTGTGAGCGGACGCACGGGCGAGCCGCAGATTTACGTGATGGATCAGGATGGCGCCAATGTGCAGCGCATGACCGACAGCGGCTACGCGATCTCGCCTTCGTGGTCGTCCAACGGCGGCATGCTGGCCTTCAGTTGGAATCGGAAGTACGGTCCCGGCGATCCCGGCGGCCAGGACATCTACGTGATGGACATTGCCAGCAAGAGATGGCTACAGGCCACGCACGAGGCGGGGAACAACGATTTTCCATCGTGGTCGCCGGATGGGCGGCACATTGTTTTCCAGCGCGAAATCAATCGCCGCACGCAGATCTGGTCGATGCTGTCGGACGGGACCGACCAGCATCAGCTCACCTTCAGCGGCGACAACTCGATGCCGAACTGGAGCTGGAAATGAGGCCCGCGGGGTTAGCGTAGTTGGCTTCCCACACTTCCCGAAAAGAACGCGGAAAGGATCGGGCAACACGGAGTGCAAAATGGGGCACACCGGCGTTCAGAATGGGACACGGCAGCAACCGGTATCCCCACGCAATGCACTATGATCTTATCGGTGCTCTAATTGAATGGCGGCAACTGCGGCGATACGAAGCCGGAGTGCCCGAAACATTGACTCGAGTTTTTTGAGAAAAGGAGAACTCCCTTGAAGCTACGGAATGGTCTGTTGATCTCTACCCTCCTTTTAGTTGCCTTGACCGCTGTCTCTGGCTGCAAAAAGAGCAAGCCCCTGCCGCCACCGGCAGCGACGGCCCCGCCCGCGACGGCGCCCGCTCCCACTGCAACACTGACCGCAACGCCAACCGTGATTTCGGCCGGCGACCAGGTGCAGTTGGCCTGGCGCACTACCGACGCCACGTCGGTAACGATCGATGGGATCGGCGACGTGCCTTCGGTGGGTGTGAGGTCGGTGACACCGGCAGGGTCGACCACATATCACCTGGTGGCGCGCGGCGAGGGAGGCTCGGCAGACGCTTCAGCGCGCGTGACCGTGAATCCGCCGCCGGCGATCGAGACCCCTGCGACTACGATGACCGATGAGCAGATGTTCAAGGCCAGCGTGCAGGATATCTTCTTCGACTACGACAACTACGACATCCGTACCGACTCGCAGTCCACGCTGGCGAAGGACGCGGATTTCCTGGTGAAGCATCCCGACATCAAGGTCGTGATCGGCGGCTACTGCGACGAGCGCGGATCGAACGAATACAACATCGTGCTGGGCCAGAACCGGGCGCAGTCGACCAAGACCGCCCTGGTGACAGCCGGTGTCGCTGCCGACCGCATCCGCGTGATCAGCTACGGCAAAGAGAAGCCGTTCTGCACGGATTCGAACGAGGAGTGCTGGCAGTTGAACCGCAGAGCGGGATTCACCATCGATCGATAAGAGCAAGTGGTTAGTGGTTAGTGATTAGTGATTAGTGGTTAGTGACACGGTTGCTGTTCGCGACTCGTCACCTACTCA
>JARLGF010000136.1 GCA_031296165.1 Occallatibacter sp.
ATCCAATTTTGTGATGCCGAAAACTGCCATTTCGGGGGCAGTGTGTAGGCAAATTAACACCAGATGGAGTCGAAAACCGACGGACCCGGAGTTTTTCCGCACTTCGGCTGTCAAGAGAAATCCAAATGCGATTGCCCTGGCCAACAAGAGTTCAACAAGCGACTTGCAAATAATCCTCAGCTCATGGAATGGATATTCTCCGTAGACGGCAAAGAAATCGACTCGGGAGGGGCTTCGCGGCTGAGCGCCGGAAGCATCGGCCCATGTTCCCTACTTGCATAAACAGTGACGTCATACCTGTCCTTGCGCCTTTTCCTGGCTCAAGAGTGGGAAGCCTCAGTATATAGACTATGCATAGTTGACGTGCCCGAAAAGACTTACATAACCAATATGAGATTGTATCTGGGAGAGTAAATGAGATATCGGTGTCAAGGCTCTTGACCGCGTAGCGGCGCGCGCAGCACGGCCTTGCGCCAGGAAAATGTGCACTAAGATGGGCATAAGGCGTGAATGATTTCCCAATAACAACTGCACATCTTTCTGCTTTGCTGAACTTCGCTCCGATGACAGTCTGTTTTTAGCGCCCGCACAGTATGACGGCGTGAATGGGTCACCAGGACCACGGATTTTATTGAGATACCCATACGGTGTTATTCACCCGCTATTTGATTGACAGTAGCGTATTTTCGGGAATAGTTTACTTATACGTTGATGCTTCCCTACTCCGTTACAGACCTACAAGCATGTTTGACCCCATTAAGAGCCGGCAGAGATGACACACTTGCCCCACGTGAAAGAGCCGCATAGCTTGTTCGAGCTGAGTTGGACCTATGCTCAGGACGCCAAATTTGCCATCGACGTTGCCACTGCGGCCGTGGTGGACGTGAACCTGGCAGCAGTCTCTTTGACGGGCTATTCGCGCGAGGAACTCATCGGGATGCATACCACCCTGCTGCACCCGGAGGAAGAGCGAGAACGGGTGATGGTTGAGTTCAGGAAGGCAACCGAGCAGGCGTCTTCCCACCCCGGTTTTCACATCCAGCGCAAAGATGGGAGTTTGGCTCCCGTCGCCATCTGGTCGTCGGCATCGCTGAAGTCCGGCAGCCGTGCGATCTTGCTTGTCGAGTTCCGCGACATCACCGAACTGGAAATAAAGGAACATGAGCTTTCGACACAGAATTGGGCATTAGCAGCCTATGCGTCCGCGGCCCTGGCGCTGGGGCGGGATCACACAACCGAAAACCAGTTATTGCAGGCCATTTGCGAGGCCATCACGCACCAGTCCGTCTATCCGCTCGCCTGGGTCGGTATCGCCGAAGACGGTTCTGGCAAACCGGTCCGAGTAGCCGCGGTATCGGGCAGCGCCGCACATTACATGGATGGCATGTGCTTGAGCTGGTCGGAAGATGAGCCAAACGGACAAGGCCCGACGGGCATCTGCATTCGTAGCCGCCAGGTGCATCTCGTGGAAGACACTGAACTCTCGGCGGTCTACAGGCCCTGGCTCGACCTGGCGCGCCAATACGGCATACGCTCCAGCGTGTCCATTTACTTTGACACCGGCGGCGGTCCGCGTGGCGCATTGGTGGTTTACGCCTCGCGTCCCAATGCATTTGAGCCGGTGGCGATCGATGTATTCCAGCACCTGGCCGAGCAGATTGGCCACGGCATGCATGCCCTCGAACAGGAGCAGCTACTTGCGGCCGAGCGGGAACGCACGGCCAGGGTGGAACTGCAATTGACTGAGGCCTTGTCGGCCATGGTCGCGCCCATCGTGCTGGCGATGGAGATGCGCGACCCCTATACCGCCGGTCACCAAAACCGGGTGGCGGATATCGCGGTCGCCATCGGCAGGGAGATGGGCTGGACTGAGGGGCGTTTGCATGGATTGCGGGTGGCGGCGCAGGTCCACGATATCGGCAAGATCTCCATACCCGCAGAAATCCTGACCAAGCCGGGCCGGCTCAATGAGGCAGAACTCGGAATGATCAACCAGCATGCGGAGACCGGCTATACCATCCTCAAAGACATTCCGTTTGTCTGGCCCATCGCGGAGATCGTGCGCCAGCATCACGAGAAGATGGATGGCTCGGGCTATCCCCGGGGTCTGAAGGCAGATGAAATTTTGCCCGAAGCCAAGGTCCTGGCCGTGGCCGACATCGTTGAAGCCATGTCCTCGTACCGCCCTTATCGCCCTGGCATCAAGCTCCATCTCGTGTTACAGCAGATTGAAAAAGATGCCGGAACCCTGCTGGATGCCGAAGCGGTGCAAGTCTGCCTGTCTCTGTTCCGTGACAAGCATTTCATGGTGCCGGGCTGGATTCGGACTTGATACTGCATCCGCCGCCAGCCCGGCGTCAGGATTCCCCTACACTTTGCGCTGCTCCACCGTGTCCAGAGACACGTCGGCAAGCTGGCGGCTCCCAAAGCTGCGAAACTCCTTGACCTGCCTCAGATCGAACGCTGACGCCGCGCCCTGCGGCACGCGCACGCGGAAGAAGTCCGCGCCTTCCACATCCTGAAGCCAGAACGCCGGACGCGCATCGGCTGCGCGCGTAACGATCTCGACGTTGCTCATCTCCAGGTTGCGCACATGGCGCGCGAAAAAGCCCGTAGCCGGCAAATCGCCGAACATATGCGGGTCAGGATAAGCATCGGCCTTCTCCGCGGGCTGCAGGGCCGCCATCTCCGCCGTACCCCCACCCACCTGCTCCAGAATCACATCGCTGATCTTGATGTCTTCAATGCAGTGGCCGGGAACGCCGCTCAGAATCGAAGGCAACTGCGACGAGCCGGAGCTGGTAATGTTGCTCAGGATCACGCGGCGCAGCACGCCGGGCTTGGCATCGCTCGGCCCTCTCATGCGCGTCCCCAGGCGCAGAAACATGGGAGCAGAGCGAATGTCGCGCATGGTGATGCCGGTGAAAGTAATGTCCTCGACCAGCGCGCCGTCCTCGGTCTCAATGGCAAACCCCTGGCAGCTCTCGAACACGCAGTTGGAAATGGTGATGTTGCGGAAGCCGCCATTGGATTCGGTGCCCATTTTGATGCGCCCCGTAGTGACGCGGCGATCAGTAAGAGTCTTCCAGGTGCCGTCGATCACCGAGCCGACGATGTAGCCTCCGGTCACGTAGCAGTTGCTGATGGTGACGTGCTCCGTAGGCCGCGCGTAGCCCAGCGCAAACGAGCTCTTGGGACAAATGCCGTCGTCATAGGGCGAGTTCACGGTGCAGTTGGAAACATGCACATTGCGGCAGCAGTCGATGTCCATGCCGTCGCGGTTGGTATCGATCAGCAGATTGTCGATCGTCAGGTTGTCCACGCCCGTGGCGAGAATGCCGAACCATCCGCCCTGCAGAATTTTAAAGTCGCGCAGCAGCACGTTGCGGCAGTTCTTCAGCGCAATGGCCTTGTTGCCAATGCCGGACTGCCCGGTGTCGGCAATACCTTTTTCGGTCTTCGACCCGCGCGCCAGCCCCTTGCCCCAGATCATGCCTGGGCCGGTGATGGAGATACCGTCCAGATCCTCGCCCCACAGCAGCGAGTTGTGCCAGTGGTTGTGGCCAAAGTCCTGATAAGGCTCCCATGCCCCCTGCGGCTCGGCTGCGTCGTAGCCGGACCCCGTGCCGCCCGCTGGCGTGGGCGCGGCCAGGATCACAGCGCCCTGGTCAAGAAATAAGCCCACCTTGCTCTTCAGACGGATGGAGTAGCTCAGGTAAATTCCGGCGGGAAACAGCACCGTGCCTCCACCTGCCGCGGCTGCGGCTTCAATGGCGCGATTGATGGCCGGTGAGTCGATGGCCGCGCCGTCACCCTTTGCGCCAAACTGGCGCACGCTCAACCATCCTGCTGCCTGCCCCATGCCGGCGGCTGCGCGCGCATCCAGCGCACCGGCTGCTACCGGTGCGGCTGCCGCAGTGATTCCCACTCCCGCAATCTTCAACAAGTCTCTGCGTTGCATGATTTCCTTCTCGATTTTTTCTATGCGGCACATAGAGTGCGGCGCCGCTTTTCCGGAGTTTTTCCGGTGCGATTATTGTCCCACAGCAGGATACAGGAGCCGATTGCGTGGCCAGTGCACTGCGGCATGAGATGATTGTGTGGGCCGGAAAATGGGGAGGTGTCCGTTGCCAACGGAACACCAACAAATCCTCCATCCTTCAAAATGACAACGATTTAATCTATTCCGGTCGAAATGTGGTCAATATAGCTCACACAGCGCCACTGGTAAGTTCGTAACATATCTGAAAATGTCCGGCGGGAAGATTCGTGATCGGTTATCTTGCTGGAAACGGTCCGGCAATCGATCGCAAACGAAGACGCTCTCTGAGGCCACCGAACTCGCACGAGGAAAGGTAGGAATCGTTGAGCGTTCATCTTGTCAATCCGAGCGACAATTCTTTTGGAACCGCGGTCATCACACCGCGATGGTTATTTGTGTTGGCGGCAGCCACGCCCCACGCAGCGGGCGATCCGATTCTGGTCGATGAATCCCTCGAGCAGATTACGCCGGAGTCGATTCAACCCGGAGACATTGTGGGCATCAGCGTGCACACCGGCAATGCCCTGCGCGGCTATGCCGTGGGCAAAATGGCGCGCAGCCGCGGAGCATGGGTGGTCTATGGCGGCATTCACGCCACACTGTTTCCTGAGGAGGCTTTCGCACGCGGCGATGCGCACGCGGTCGTGACCGGAGATGGCGATGTGGCCTGGGGCAGAGCCGTGACCGACTGCCTCGCCGGCAAGCCGGAACGCATCTACGAGGGCGGGCGGATTGAAGGCGACGAGTTCCTGGCCGCGCGCTGGGATCTGATGAATCCTGAAAAATATATGTGGGCCTCGGTGCAGACCATTCGCGGATGCCCCAAGCACTGTTCCTTTTGCAGCGTGTGGCGCACCGATGGACAAAAGCCCCGGCAGAGGAAGTTTCAAAGCGTGATAGATGAGATTGTGGCGCTGCGCCGCCTCGGGTTCCGCTTTATCGCGCTGGCCGACGACAACTTCTACCCCGTTACGTTTACCGATCTGCGCCTGGCCAAAGAGCAGAATAATACCGCCAAGCTCGAAGAGCTGACGGCGATCCGCAACGAGCGCTTCCAACTGATGGACGAGCTGGCCAAGCTGCCCAGGGACATGGTGTTCTACACCCAGATGACCATGGAAGCGGGTGAGGACGGCGTGTTTCTTGACGCCATGCGCAAGGCCAATATCAAGGGCGCCCTGGTGGGCGTGGAAGCGGTAACGCCCGAGGGGCTCAAGGCCGTCTACAAAGACTGGAACTACTCCGGCGAAGCGCTGGCCAAGCAGTTGCAGACGTTCAAGGCGCACGGCGTGCATGTGCTGGGCTCGTTCATCTTCGGGCTGCCGACAGACAAGCCTTCCACCTTCGATGCCACCGTGGAGATGGCGATCAAGGCCGGCGTCACGTTTGCCCAGTTCGTCATGATGACGCCGTTTCCCGGCACCGTGGACTTTACGCGCTGGGAGAAGGAACAGGCGCAGAATCCCACCATGGTGGGCGATGTGCCGATTACCCGGTACTGGCTCATTCCCACCGAAGTGCGGCCCAAGATGTTTACCCCGCATCCTTCCATGAGTTCCGATGAGATTCGCGAGCGCACGCAGAAGGTGTGGGACCGGTTCTATAACTGGGGAGCAATCTGGCAGCGTTCGGCATGTACGCCCACATTACGAGCCAGGATCGCCTTCATGTTTCTCTCCAAACTCTACCGCCAAATGTATGCGGGCACGGGCATCTCGACTGATAGCGCGCGCCGCAAGAAGTCAAAGACCTGGGCGCGGTGGACGGCGGCGCAGTGCAAGAAGCTGTTCCGGGCCAAGCCCATGCCGGAGCTTCCTTCTCCGGACTGGAACATCGGCCTGCCCGAACTAACTCAGGCAGCGTTTGCCGGTGACGGAGCACAGATAACCGGACCGTTCTCTGTGATCCAGAAGCACTGACGCTGCGATATTCCTGCAAGATAGAAACGCCATGCATTGCAAGTCCTTGTAGCCGGACTTGCAATGCATGGCGTTTTTCGACTGACGATGCACAAGCCCGAACTACCAGCCCAGCACGTAAGCAAAGATCAGCGGCGCAACAATCGAAGCATCGGATTCGATGATGAACTTGGGCGTATCCTCGGCCAGCTTGCCCCAGGTGATCTTCTCGTTGGGCACTGCGCCGGAGTAAGAACCGTAACTCGTTGTCGAGTCGCTGATCTGGCAGAAGTAAGCCCACAGCGGCACATGCGGACGCTGCAAATCCTGGTGCAGCATGGGCACCACGCAGATGGGAAAGTCCCCGGAGATGCCGCCCGCAATCTGAAAGAAGCCCAGCGGAGTTTTGGAGGCAGTCTCCGTGTACCACTCGGCCAGTTCCATCATGTATTCAATGCCGGTGCGCACGGTGTGAACGTTCTTCACGTCGCCGGTGATGCAGTGGCCGGCATACATATTGCCCAGCGTCGAGTCTTCCCAGCCGGGGACAAAAATAGGCAGGTTCTTTTCCGCGGCGGCCAGCAGCCAGCTGTTCTTGGGGTCGATCTGGTAGGACTTCTTCAGGTCGCCGGAGAGCAGGATCTTGTACATGAACTGGTGCGGGAAGAAGCGCTCGCCGTTCTGGTCGGCGCGCACCCACTCCTTCAGCACTTCGTTCTCGATGCGCCGCATCGCCTCCATCTCCGGAATGCAGGTGTCGGTAACGCGGTTCATGTGGCGGGCCAGCAGCTTGGCTTCATCGGCGGGAGTCAGATCGCGGTAGCCCGGAACGCGTTCGTAAAAATCGTGGGCAACCAGGTTGAAGACATCTTCTTCAAGATTGGCGCCGGTGCAGCAGATACCGTGAATCTTGTCCTGGCGAATCATCTCCGCCAGTGAAAGGCCGAGTTCAGCGGTACTCATGGCGCCGCCCATGGTGACAAACATCTTTCCGCCGCTGGCCAGGTGAGCGTTATAGGCATTGGCCGCATCCACCAGCGCGGCGGCATTGAAATGACGATAGTGGTGCTTGATAAACGATGTAATTGAAGGCATGATTTTTCTAGTACTCCCGTACCTAAGCTACCACAATTGGATCGGCGCCAAGTGTAGGCGCACAGCCTGCAACCATGCAGGCTTCAGCCTCATTTGGGCATGGGCGATCTCGGTTTATCCAACCGATTCGCAGCTAAGAACAATCGCAACTCATCTTGCCGGCAACGCCGCATGAGTGTGGCTGTAAGCTGCCATCAATGCAGGCAAAACGATCTTCGCCATAATGCTGTTGGGTGGCGTGGACTCCGCGTTGTAGCCACCCGCGGTAAAAACGGCAACCAGATCGTATTGCGGCACAAGGTAAATCTTCTGTCCGCCATTGCCCTGCGCGGAGACTAAGTTAACATGTTGCACACCGCTGGGCGTTTCCACGTTCAGCCAGGGACGCCACCAGAAATAGCCGTAGCTGACATTGTCAACATGACTATGCTCCGCCGTTGCCGTCTTCACCCAGGCAGCGGAAACCACCTGACGCCCGTGCCAGCGGCCATCCTGTGCGAAAAGGATTCCCAGCTTCAGCATGTCGCGCGGGCGCAGATGGATTTGAGCGTATTCCTTGTTGGCATTCGTCAGGTCGTAGTTCCACCCCCAGTCCGCGCGCTTGATTCCCAGCGGCCCAAACAGGTTTGTCTGCGCGTACTCCGGCAGCTTGATGTGGACGGCGTTCTCAACAACCCGGCCAACCACCGCAACGCCGCCCGAGCAGTAGTACGCCTTGCTTCCTGGATCGTTGATGAGCGGCAGATCGAGCGTGGCCTTGACCCAGTCGGGCAGGTCGTCAAGCACCATTTCACGGCCCGGGGAATTCGAGCTGTGGTCGTTGCAGTCCAGCCCCGAACTCATGGAGAGAAAGTTGTCGAGTGTAATCGCCGCCTTGCGCGGGTCCGGGTGATCATAACTGCTGTAGCTCAACCGCGGCAGCACTGCCTCGCTGACTCCGGGGATGGCGCCCTGGTCGATGGCAATTCCGGCAAGCGTGCTCACAACCGACTTGGTTGCCGAGCGAAGCTGATGGGTCCTCTGTGCGCTGTAGCCGTAAAAATACTCCTCCAGCACAAGTTTTCCATGCTGGTAGAGGAGCACGCTGTGCACATCCTTGTATGTACCGTCCAGAATGCCGTGCACAATGGCATCTGCGGTTGCGGTTCCCAGCTCGGAGTGTGCAATGTCTCCCACGGCGATTCCGTCCCGCAGATCGGCGGGCGAATGGTAGCGATAGTCTGAAGGCGAGTCCTGGCCAATGGGCCGCGGCCGGGCCAGCGCTGCCGACTCGGGTGTAACGGAAGTGGATACGCGGGGATGGAACTTCCCATCCTGTAGGTACCCGGTCACTTTGCCCTTTGCGTCGCGGGGGAACGGGATCGTTTGGCCGCTGATGGTGGTGAACTGATCCACGCCCGAGGGCCGCAGCCTGTACTTGGATTCATCCTGAACCGCAAAAAGCCCGTCGCCGGCCACAATTTCAAGCGTATGGCCGGGAGCGTCGGCGTAAGTGCCAACGTAGTCTGGCAGGTGGAGAGCTGGCGTGGTTTGAGCGGCAATGCCGCCCGGCAGCATGAGAAGCAGGAGCGTAGACACTACAAATCGCATCGATCCCCCATGGACATCCCACTCTACCGTCTCGCCACGGCTTCTGCCAGCTATTTCGTCGGACTCAGCCCCGCGCTCGCCTGCGAGCGTTGCATCCCCCAATCGCGTCTATCCGTTACAAGATTGGGAACCCAAAGCTGGTACCCTGAATCCTGAGAAAATATCATTGGAAAGGCCGGCGCCAGCCGCCGGCAGCGAGAAGTATGGCAGAGTTTGTCATTAAGTTGGCCGATGAACGAGGACGCGTGCAAGAGCAGGTGCAGACCGCTGCCACCGCCGAGGAACTGCGCGCCCGCTTTACCCATGCCGGCTACAACGTCTTCTCCGTCCGCGCCAAAAGCGGTTTCGGCGGTCTCAAGCACGGCAAGGTCAAGCTGGAACCGTTTCTCATCTTCAACCAGCAATTCCTTACGCTCGTCCGGGCCGGGTTGCCCATTTTGGGCTCGCTGCAGATGCTGGGAAAGATCCAGAAAAACGCCCAGTTCTCCGCCCAGTTGGACGATGTTTCCAATCGCGTCAAGACCGGCGAGGCGCTCTCTGCGGCCTTTGAGGCGCAGGCCGGATTTCCCGTCATGTACACCACCACCCTGCTCGCCGGCGAACGCTCCGGCAACCTGCAGGAGGTGCTTGAACGCTACGTCAGCTTCCAGAAGGTGACGCTCACCTTCCGCAAAAAGCTCACCGCCTCGCTTATCTATCCTGCACTGTTGATGACCCTGGTCATCGGCCTGATGATCTTCCTTCTGGCCGTCGTAGTGCCTCAGTTTGCCGTTCTTTACGACCAGATGGGCTCCAAGCTGCCGGGCATGACCGTCGCACTGATGTCCTTCGGCAAGTGGCTCAACCACAACTTCCTGTGGCTGTTCCTGATCGTGGTCGGAATTGGCGCCGGTGGTTACCGCTTCTCCATCACCGAGCGCGGCCGGGACTTTGTAGACAGCGTCCGCGTGGGTCTGCCCGTCTTTGGAAATATCTGGCTAAAATATCAGGTTGCGCTGTTTGCACGCACTCTCTCCACGCTGCTCACCGGCGGCCTGCCTCTGATTCCGTCGCTGGAAACGGCAGCCCGCTCCATCTCGTCGCGTCGTGTATCACGGGCGGTTTTCTCGTCCATAGGCACTGTGCGCGAAGGCAAAAGCCTGGCCGAATCGCTGACCAAGACCGGAGTTTTCCCCGATCTGGCGTCGGAGATGATCACCGTCGGCGAACAGACCGGCGCCTTGCCGCAAATGCTCAACTCGGTGGCCGAATTCTTTGAGGAAGACGTGGCCACGGCGCTGACCGCGGCGCTGGCGCTGATCGAGCCTGCCATCCTCATCGTCATGGGCGTGGTCGTAGTCTTCATTCTCATCTCGCTGTACTTGCCCATCTTTTCTCTGGGCCAGGCCGGCGGAGCAGCAGGAGGGTAATCCGGCATGGCTAACGCAAATATCATTCCACTTCCGCTGCCCCTTGGCCCGCTCGCCGCGGGTACTGACGAACGCGCTCAGGCGGAACAACTGGCGCATCGCTACCACGCCGAGTTTGTGGACCTGAAAAACTTCAAAATACAGCACGACCTGCTGCGTACGGTCCCCGTCGAGCTGATGTTCCGCTACAACTTTGTGCCCATCGAGCAGCAGCAGGACGCGCTGGTGATTGCGGTCAGCGATCCCTCGCAGCTCATGGTGCTGGACGAAATCGCCGGTCTGCTGGCCCATCGCATCATTGCGCGCGTGGCCACGCTCTCGCAGATCACCGACCTGCTGAAGAAGACCGAGCAGTCGCAGCGCGTGCTCGACGAGGCCAGCGAAGGACTCACCTTCGACGTGCTCACCGGCGACGACAACCAGGACGAAAACATCTCCATTGAGAAGCTGACCAGCGAAGAGGACATCAGCCCCATCATCCGGCTGGTGGATACCACCATCTTCACCGCTCTGGAACGCCGCGCTTCCGATATTCACATTGAAACCAACGACGACTCCGTGGTGGTGAAGTACCGCATCGACGGCGTTCTGCAGCCTGCCATGGCGCCCATCGCCCGCGAGCATCACGCCACCATCCTCTCGCGCATCAAGATCATGAGCGAGCTCGACATTGCCGAGCGCCGCGTGCCCCAGGACGGCCGCTTCCGCGTTCGCTACAAAACCCGTCTCATCGATTTCCGCGTCTCCATCATGCCCACGATTCATGGCGAAAACGCCGTGCTCCGCGTGCTCGACAAGGAATCGATGAGCGAAAAGTTCCACAACCTGACGCTCGATGTCGTCGGTTTCGCCGATGCCGACCTCAAGCGCTTCCGCCGCTACATCCGCGAGCCTTACGGCATGGTGCTGGTTACAGGCCCTACAGGCTCCGGAAAAACCACTACTCTCTACGCCGCGCTGAACGAGATCAAAAGCGAGGAAGACAAGATCATCACCATCGAAGACCCGGTGGAGTACCAGATTCGCGGCATCACGCAGATTCCCGTCAACGAGAAAAAAGGCCTCACCTTTGCCCGCGGCCTGCGCTCCATCCTGCGCCACGACCCGGACAAGATTCTGGTCGGCGAAATCCGCGACAACGAGACAGCGCAGATCGCCATCAACTCCGCGCTGACCGGGCATCTGGTGTTTACCACCGTTCACGCCAACAACGTGGTCGACGTGCTGGGCCGCTTCGTCAACATGGGTGTCGAGGTCTACAACTTCGTCTCCGCGCTCAACTGCATCCTGGCCCAGCGGCTGGTGCGCACCAACTGCGACCATTGCATACACACCGTGCATTACGACGATGCCGAGTTGCGCGCCAGCGGATTGGTCCCCGCGGATTGGCGGGATTTCGATTTCCGCGAGGGCGCTGGCTGCATGGAGTGCGGCGGTACCGGCTTCCGCGGCCGAACTGCGATTCATGAGTTGCTTGACCTGACCGACTCCATCCGTGAAGTTATTCTGGAAAAGAAACCCACCTCCGAAATTCGCAAGCTGGCCCAGAAAGAAGGCATGAGCTTTCTGCGCGAGTCGGCGCTGGATCGCGTCCGCCGCGGACTGACCACGCTCAAGGAGATCAACAAGGTGACGTTTATTGAGGCTTCCCGCTAGTGAATTCGATCCTGAGCAAAGCCAAACTCGGTTCCCAGCCCGGAGCGCGTCCTCCGGTTGCAGTGGAAATTGCGCCGGAAGGCGTGCTGGCCGCTGCATCGCCGGGTCCGGGCCACCCACCCGTCTACGCATTTGTCCCGCTGCCGCCCGGCTCGCTGGTGCCCGGCATTGGCGAGCCCAACATTCGCTCCGCTGAAGCCATTGCCAACGCCATCCGCTCGGCCCTCGGCCAGGTTTCGCCGCGCACCCGTTCCGTAACCCTGGTGCTGCCCGATACGGCGGTCCGCGTCTTTGTGCTTGACTTCGATACCCTGCCGAGCAAGGACGCCGAAGCCATCTCCGTGCTGCGTTTCCGCCTGCGCAAAATGGTTCCCTTTGAGGTGGAACACGCCGGGCTCAGCTACCAGGTGCTGACGCAGAACAAAACCGAGTGCAAGGTGCTGGCTGCCGTGCTGCCCGCCCCCATCCTGGCCGAATACGAGGCCGCGGTTCGCGCTGCCGGCTACGAACCCGGCGCGGTTCTGCCCTCCAGCCTCGCCGCTCTTGAGGCCCTCGATTCCATGGAGGCCGTGCTGGCCGCCAACCTGAGCCCTCTGGCGCTCACCACCCTCATCGTCAACGGCAACGACCTGCTGCTCTATCGCACCCTCGACCTGCCCGAGGATCCAGCCTTGCGCCTCCAGGAAATACAGCGCGGCATCGCCGTGGCCGCAGCCTATTATGAAGACAAACTCGGTGCCCGCCCGCTGAAGTTGCACTACGCCGGAAGCTATGAAGGCGTCGAATTCGCCCGCTGGGTCGACGACCCTGAACTGACCATTGTCGATCTGTCTCCGCGGCCTGAAACCGGCGCCGTTACGGCTCTTGGCCACACCAGCATTGCCGGCGTGGCCGGCGCGCTGGCGGGAGTTCGTTAAGCCAAATGAGAATCTCACTCAATCTCGCCACCCGCCCTTTTGCCGACCTGGGACCGGCCACCAAGCGTCTGCGCATCGCCATGGCCATACTGGCCGTGGTCGCTTGCGGCCTCGGGTTGGGCCTGCGCGCCTTGCACCAGAAGGCCGAGCAAGCCCGCGCCCGCGACCACTCCCTAGACGGCCAGATCGCCCGCATCACCCAGGAGCAGCAAGGCTACCAGAACCTCATGCGCCAGCCCGACAATGCGGAGTTGCTGGTGCACATCGCGGCGCTCAACCGGCTTTTCGATGAAAAAACCTTTTCCTGGACCTTGGCCATGGAAGATCTGGAGACCGTGCTGCCAGCCGGCGTACAGGTTTCGACTCTTGAACCGGTCCGCGCCAAGGACGGCCACATCACCCTGCATCTGCGCGTCCTCGGGCCCCGCGACCGCGCCGTGGAACTGGTCAGAAACCTGGAACACTCCCGCCACTTTCTACTGCCCCGCATCGTTGGCGAAAACGCCGAAACCAGCGGCGGTCCCAACGAGCGGCTGGAGCCGATCAGCGCTTCAAGCCGGGTCAACTTCGATCTCCTTGCCGAGTACAATCCGGTCTTGACCGGAGAACGTAAAGCCGGCAAGAGCACGGCGGAGAAGCCGGCCGCTGCATCCGATGATTCCCAGGTCGCGCCGCTGGGGACTCATCCGGTTCCGGGCGCTGCCAATCGCCTTGGCCGTCCACCCTATACCGGCGTGTCCCGGCCACCGGCCGCCGGCCCCAAGCCAAATCCAGCACACGGAGGCCACCAATGAGCGAACGTAAGTCTTCCCCGTGGCGCGAACGACTGACCTCTCCGCTCACCTGGCACTATGCCGGGTTCGCCGTCATGCTGGTGCTGGTCATCGTACTGGCTGTCCGTTTCGGCATGGACTGGGCTGCCACCAACGGCCGCTCCAGCGACGCATTGGCCGGCAAGCAGGTTGAGCTCACGGCGCTGGACCTGCAAACCGCTCCCCTGCGCGGACTGGACAAGCGCGTTGAAAATTCCCGTTCCCAGATGCAGGCCTTTTATGCCAGGCGCATCCCGCCCAACTACTCCTCCATCGCAACCCGCATCGGCGAGATCCAGGTAAAGTCCGGGGTGCGGCTCTCGCGTGTCCAGTACACGCAAGGCATGGCCGGCTCCGATGTGACTGAAATCTCCATGGATGCTGGCATCAGCGGCGATTATCCCGCCATCATGCGCTTTGTAAACAGCCTGGAGCGCGATCAGACCTTCTTTGTCATCCGGGCCATGGCTCTCACCGGACAGCAGGGCGGCCTGGTCAATCTGCGGCTGCGCGTCTCCACATGGCTGCGGCCGGCCGATGCCGCGGCCAGCGGGTTGCCGCCCACGCCCCAGCCCGGCGATACGGCCCCCACCACCAACACTGCCGGCAAGGAGGGCGAGTAGGCATGGCCTTGCGTCTGGGCACTGAAAAGAAGGGCCAGGTCGTGCTGGTCATTGTGCTGTTTGTTTTCATCCTCGGGCTTGGAGGCTGGCAGATCTACGGCATGTTTGCCTCGCCCTCCACGCCACGCCCGTCTGCTGCGGTTCCCCACCCCGCCACGGTGCAGCAGGCCCGTCCCGCGGCTGGAACTCCCGCCTCGGATGCCGGGCAAGACGCGCAAAAGCTGTCCAACGCCAGCCTTGACCCCACGCTGCACTTCGATAAGCTGGCCCCAAGCGAGGATGTCGAGTACGCCGGCGCCGGCAGAAATATCTTCTCCGCCGCATCGGCGCCCGTGGTGATCGAATCCCCGGCCAAGAGCGCGCGGGCCGTACTGGCTGCAGCGCGTGCGCCGCTCCCGCCGCCCGGGCCGCCCAGGCCTCCGGCCATCGATCTCAAGTACTTTGGCTACACCAGGGCCAGCGACAAGTCCCTGCAAGCCTTTTTCGTCCATGGAGACGACATTTTCATGGCGCGTACCGGACAGATTGTCGACCATCGCTACAAGGTAGGTGTCATCCAGCAGGGCAGCGTACAGGTCACCGATCTGTCGTACAACAACACCCAGTCCCTGCCCTTGCAGGCGAATTAGCAGCTAGTACCGTGACCGCGTGATTTGGGATGCGACAACAATAGTCTGGGTACCCCAGGTCTTGTTTCTGAGACCTGGGAACCACGAACCTAAAGAAACGAATTCAAGCGGCCAGGGACCTGGTATCCGGAGGCCAAAAGACAGAAGCTGCATGTTGAAGTTCATCCCAATCAGCCGCCGCCATCGCCCCTCCGAACAGGGTTACGTTCTGCTTGCGGTCATGTTCATGCTGGCGATTCTCATCATCTCCATGTCCGTTGCCGCGCCCCTCATCAAGAAATCCATTCAGCGGGACCGCGATGTCGAAACCATGCAGCGAGGCAAGCAGTACATCCGCGCCATCAAGCTTTACTACAAGAAATTCGGCGCCTATCCGCCCAACATCGATGCCCTGGTCAAAACCAACAATATCCGCTTCCTGCGCAAAAAATATATCGATCCCACCACCGGCAAGGATGAGTGGAAGCCCATCCGCTTCGGCCAGAACAAAACCCCCACTGCCATGGGATTTTTCGGGCAGCCCCTGGCCGGCTCCACGCTGGCCGGCACCGGGACCTCCGGCGGAAACAGCCTCAACAGCTCCTCGACCACCAGCAGCGGACTCTCCAGTTCAAGTTCCCTTCCGAACTCTACCGATACCACCGGTACAA
This sequence comes from Occallatibacter sp., assembly GCA_031296165.1. Taxonomy (GTDB): domain Bacteria; phylum Acidobacteriota; class Terriglobia; order Terriglobales; family Acidobacteriaceae; genus Telmatobacter. The sequence goes on from JARLGF010000136.1 coordinate 15,322, forward strand.
CCTCCACCAGCAGCGCCGATACAAGCAGCAGCTCAACCTCTTCCACCGGCCTGACCGGGCAGAGCTTCGGCGGCGGAGGCATCATCGGCTTCTCTCCCGCCAGCCCCAGGCAGTCCATCCTGGTTTACAAAAAGAAAAATCACTACAACGAGTGGGAGTTCACCTACGACCCCTTGCAGGATCAGGTGACCATGCAGGGCGGCAACACCGGGTCCGTCGGCCAACCGGCCAGCAGCACCACAACCCCGGTTGGAAGCACCACTCCCACAACCACAACCACGACCACAACGACAACCACTCCCCAGTAGTAAGCGCCCTCCCGCAGAGCCGGAGGCTTTACGGTTGCTGTCCCCTCAAAAGGAACCTGTACAGGAGCGTTCCATGCCATCCGCAGCCCGCCACCCCGCGCCGGAGGCGCAGTGTTTGTCAGCCCCGCGCTTCAGCGTGGGGTGAGCGTACCCCAAAAATGGATCGGGAGTCCCGGAGGGACGACGTTCCTCTCTACCAACCTTTTTACGACGAAAATGGAATCACACAAACCCCGTGCGACTTCCGAAAACGTCAATCCACAGAAATCCAGCCTGTTTTTGCGGGCAAAACACGCCAAAAAGTGCCAATCCATCCGAAATGACGCGCTGGCCAGCAGTGGAATGCCCCCCAAAAGTGAGACAGCTTAAAATGAGCGCATTTGCAGGGAATGGAGAAC
>JARLGF010000137.1 GCA_031296165.1 Occallatibacter sp.
CCCTGGGTGTATAGCTTATAAGTCGAGCATAACCAGGAGTTCTTCGACTATGAGACCGTGATGAGCGGCGATTCGCTTGAGGATGCTGCCACCTGGATAAAGGCTACACCGGCTGGATATTCACAATAAGCTGGAAATCCAGGCGGGTGGCCCAGGTACTATAGGGTTCCCAAACCAGAAATCCGGGTACTCCAAGTCTCGCCTTTGAGACCTGGGAAACCACAAATCTCAGGAACGGATTCATGCGGTCAGAGATCTGGCGCGGAGTGCGACGGGATTTGCAGTGCAGTGGCTGGAGGATCGGCGGCAACGCCGGGGTCAGGCACAGAGATGACGATAGCCAAGACTCCCCATCCTGAACAGCAATATAGGACAATAGGTAGTTGTATTCCACCGGACAGAAAAAGAGCGCGGCGAAGGTGGGCGTACTGGCGAGGACTATGACCACTCAGATTCCAAAGATGATTGAAGTGAGGCAGAGCTATCCGGCTTCAAAGCAACTGGACTTTCCGGCCCTGCTGGAGCAGCAGTTTGCGCGGACCGGCGTGCGGGCAAAGATTACGCCGGGGATGAAGATAGCGGTGGGCGTTGGCAGCCGAGGCGTCGCCAATCTGAAGGAGATTGTGCAGGCCACGATTGCGCTGCTCAAGAGCGCCGGGGCAAAGCCGTTTGTGGTGCCGGCGATGGGCAGCCACGGCGGGGCGACGGCGGAGGGACAGACAGAGGTGCTGGCCGGATACGGCGTGACGGCCGAGAGCGTGGGCGTTCCCATTGAAGCCTCGATGGAAGTACGCCGGATTGGCACGGCCCTGGACGGGAGGGATGTGGTCTTCAGCGCGGCGGCGCTCGAGGCGGACGGTGTGGTGGCGATCAACCGGGTGAAACCGCATACGGATTTTGGCGGGCCGCTGGGCAGCGGAATTCAGAAGATGCTGACCATTGGGTTCGGCAAACAGGTGGGCGCGAACAACGCGCACCGGCTGATTACGCGGCTGGGGCACGAGACGGTGATCCGCGCATTTTCACAGGCGATTCTGAAAAATGTGCCGGTGCTGTGCGGCGTGGCGCTGGTGGAGGATCAGCACCACGAGACCGCCGAGTTGGAGGTGCTGCGGCCGGAGGAGATTGTGAGCGGCGAGGAACGGCTGCTGAAACGGGCCTGGGAACTGATGCCGCTGCTGCCAGTGGAGGAGATCGACCTGCTGATTGTGGATGAACTCGGCAAGGAGATCAGCGGAGCGGGCATGGACCCGAACGTGATCGGGCGGGACATCATGGGCTACTCCGCCTCACTGGTTCCCGACAACACGCGTAAGCGGCACATTTACAGAATCCTGGTGCGCGATCTTTCCGCGGCCACGCATGGCAACGGGATCGGGATTGGACACGCGGATTTTACGACGATTCGCGCGGTGAAGGCACTGGACCGGCACGCGACGTACATGAATGCGCTGACCTCAATTGGCTTGCTGCCGGCGAAGATACCAATCTATTTCGATACGGACCGGGAGGCGATTGAGGAAGCGCTGGCCACGCTGGCCGTGGAAGACACGACGAAATTGCGCGTGGTGCGCATTGCCAATACGCTGAACCTGGAGCGGCTGCTGGTTTCAGAAAGCTGCGTGGAGGTGCTGGCGGGACGTGCGGGCGTGAGCCTCACAGGGACGGCGCAGCCGATGGCGTTTGACGAAGGCGGCAACCTGCCGCCACTATGAGCGACAGAAGCGCCAGGGAACACAGACGCGGTCTGCGCCCCGGAGTGTAGTCTTATGGGTCAACCAAAATTGCTGCTGCACCAGACATATATTTTGCTACTCCCTGCCGGAGTTGCATGGCCGGGAAATACCTATGTGAGGATTTATGGGATCGAAGCCTACTGAAGAGAGTCACTCTGCGCCTGCGTCAGTCAACAAGCCAGCCAGACAACCTTCGCCGGCGGCGATAGGCGTTGGGATTCTGGTTCTGGCTTTGGGCGCGGCGTACCTGCTGAAAACCAACCCGTCGGCGGGCAGATGGGAGCAGGCTTACGACCCTACCGGGCATTGGTGGCTCTCGACCATGGTAGCGTCGCTGCCGGTGATTCTGCTGCTGGGAGCGATGGCTGTGTTGCGCCTGAAGGCGCATGTGGCGGCGCTTCTGGGACTGACAACAGCGCTGGCAGTGGCGATTGTGGTGTTTCATATGCCGGTGCGGCTGGCGCTGACCACAACCGTTTACGGCGCGGGCTACGGCATCTTTCCCATCTGCTGGATCATCGTACCTGTGATTTTTCTGTACCAGCTTACGGTGAAGACGGGACGGTTTGAAGCGCTGCAGCACAGCCTGGCCAACATTACAGACGATGGACGGCTGCAACTGCTGCTGATTGCGTTTGGCCTGGGCGCATTTCTGGAGGGATCGGGCGGATTTGGCGCGCCAGTGGCGGTATGCGGAGCCATCCTGATCAGCCTGGGGTTCCGACCGCTGCAGGCTGCGGGGTTGTCGCTGATTGCCAATACCGCTCCGGTGGCCTTTGGATCGCTGGGCATCCCGACCATTGCACTGCAAGCCGTGACGGGCATGAATATGCTGGTTCTTTCAAGGACGATCGCCATCCTTCTGGTTCCCTTCTGTATTCTGCTGCCGTTCTGGCTGGTGTGGACCTATGCAGGCTTTCGCGCCATGGTGGAGGTTTGGCCGGCAATTCTGGTGGCGGGCGTGCCGTTCTCTGTGACGCAATACCTGCTTGCGGCACATACCGGACCGGGACTGGTGGACATTGCGGCGGCGATGTCCACGATTGTTTCGCTGATCGTGTTTCTGCGCTTCTGGAAACCGAAGCGAATCCTGAACGCAAAGTGCGAGGAGACGACCGGGCAAGAGCGCGTGCGGCACGAGCTGAGCGCCGGAGCGACTTTCAAGGCATGGCTGCCATGGCTGACGCTGAGCGTGCTGGTGTTTGCCTGGGGGATTCCGCAGTTTACACAATGGGTAGACGCGAAAACATCCGTCAGCATTCCGGTGGCGGGATTGCACAATGTGGTGGAGCGGGTTCCTCCAGTGGTGGCCAAGGCGACGGCCGAGGCGGCGGTGTTTAACCTGAACTGGCTGGCGGCGACTGGGACCGGGATTCTGGTGGCGGCGGTACTGGCGGGATTCCTGATGGGCGTGAAGCCGGGAACGCTGGCGAAGGTGTTTGCGGAGACGGTGTTCAGCGTGCGCTTTACGGTGATGACGATTGCGGCCATGATGGCGCTGGGCTTTGTGATGCGCTATTGCGGGCTGGATGCGACGCTGGGCCTGGCGTTTGCACGAACCGGTGCGCTGTATCCGTTTTTCGGTACGCTGATCGGCTGGCTGGGCACGGCGACTACGGGTTCCGATACGTCTTCAAACGTGGTGTTCGGCAGCCTGCAAACCATGACGGCGCGGCAGATTGGAGTGGCGCCGGTGCTGATGGCTTCAGCGAATGCTGCCGGCGGTGTGATGGGCAAGATGATTGCCGCACCCAGCATTGTGGTAGCCAGCACGGCGACACAGAGCTACGGGCAGGAAGGAACAATCCTGCGCTACGTGTTCTGGCACAGCCTCGCGCTGGCGGCGCTGGTGGGCGTGTTTGTCTACCTGATTGCGTACGTGCACCCGTTTACCGGGCTGGTGTGGTAAGAGCCGCGCGATAAGCAGGGATGATTCCCGGGTCTGAGAATCCAGACCCGGGGCACCCGCGGCTAAGTTCGCGTGAATAGTTTAGCCGTGCAACAGGCCCGATGGCGGACGGTCCGCCGGAGCGCTTCCCCACTGCTTGTTGGGCTTGCTGCCCATGCGGAAATGCAGTTCGCCGCCAGCCAGGATCTGGGCATGGGTGATCCAGGAACGGGTCAAGTCCTTGCCATTCAGTTGCACGCTCTGGATAAACACGTTTTCCGGCGAGTTATTGTCGGCGACGATGGTGAATTTGGCGCCGGTGACGGGATTGCGCAAAGCGGCGCGATTCACCAGAGGGCTGCCGATGACATAGACGCCGGTAACGGCGTTGACCGGATAGAAGCCAAGCGCCGCGAAGACAAACCAACTGGACAACTGGCCGCAATCGTCGTTGCCGGGAATGCCCTGGGGCGTGTTGTTGTAAAGCGCCGCGACCTTGCGCACCCAATACTGCGTCTTCCACGGCGCGCCGGCAAACGAGTAGAGATAGGGCGTATGGTTGCTGGGCTCGTTGCCCTGAGCGTCCTGGCCCACCATGCCGCTGACGTCCGGGCGCGCGTCGATGACGTTGGAGGGCGCGGTAAACAGGCCGTCCAGCTTGGCGATGAAAGGCGCATCGCCGCCATAGAGATCGATGAGGCCCTGCACATCGTGGGGGACGCTGAAGCTGGCCTGCCAGGCATCGGTTTCAACGTAGTCCAGGTACTCCTGGTCGGGACGGAAGGGTTCGCGCCATTTCCCGTCGCGCAGTTTGCCGCGCACGAAGCCGGTTCCGGTATCGAAGACGTTTTTGTAGTTTTGTCCGAGCTTGTAGAACAGGTCGGCATCGTCCTTCTTGCCTAACAACTCGGCCATGGCTCCGGCGCACCAGTAATCGTAAGCAAGATCGAGGGTGCAGCAGGCCGCTCCCTCATGCATCTGCTCCACGGGCACATACCCCAGGGTGCGGAAAGCCTCTTGCAGTTCCCGGTTGCCTTTGGCCTCGGCGCCTACCAGGGCGGTGTCGCGGATGGCCGCGTAGGCAGCCGCGGCATCGAAGTCGCGCAAGCCGCGGACGTAGGCTGAGACGATCATGCCGGCGGCATGGAAACCAACCATGCTCCAGGTTTCATTGCCCCACAGGGTCCACATGGGGAGAGAGTTCTGGTTGAGCTCCTTATAGTCGGCCAGCAGCGTGCGGACGATGTCGGTGGCGCGCTTCGGCTGCATGAGCATAATGAAGGGAAACTCGCCGCGATAGATGTCCCAGATGGAGAGGATGGTGTATTTGGTGAAGCCGGGATTGGGATGATTCTGGCGATCCTGTCCGCGATAGCTGCCATCCACATCGTTGAATGTGGCCGGGCTGGTGAGGCCGTGATACGCGCCGGTGAAGAAGGTCTGGCTCAACGCACGGGTGGGCAGCTCGGCATCGAGCGGGGCCAGTTCCCTGCTCCAGGCCTGCTCGCTCTGATGCGCCACTGCATCGAAATCCCAGTGGGGAATTTCCGCGGCCAGATTCTTTGCCGCGCCTTCAATGCCGGTGCAGGAGAGCCCCACGCGCATGATGAGCGGCAAGGCTCCCGGCTGCTGGGTGAAGATGGCTTTGATCTGCTTGCCGGAGAGCTTGTCGCCCGTGGCGGCGGAGGCCGTTTTGCCGTCCACGCTGACTTCGACCGAAGCGAAGGGACGTGCGAACTCGATGACAAAGTAGACCTGCTTGTCAGCCGCCCATCCGTGAGTGCCGCGTTTGCCGGTAACGCGCATATTGCTCTCGATATTCAATTCGCCCTGGTAGATCTTGCTGCCCAGACAATGGGCCAGATCGACCATCACGCCGGTGCGCGTATGGGCAGGCAAAACGGGATAGCGATAACGATGCATGCCGCAACGCGTGGTTGCGGCCAACTCGGCCTGCACATCGGGGGTTTGCAGATGCACGCCGTAGAATCCCGCGCGCATGACTTCCTTTTCATGGGAGAAGAAGGAGCAGTAGCCCGGCTCCGGTCCGCTGAAGACCCAGCCGGAGTTCAAGCCCAGGGCATCGATCTGCGCCTCGCCCTGATCGGTGGGAATGTTGGGCTCCCAGCCCCAATTGCGTCCTTCAACCAGGGGCATGACGAGAACGTCGCCGAGGTCCGCGCCGCCGGTTCCCTGCACGTGGGTATGGCTGAAACCCACAATGACATTATCGGTGTTGTGATAGCCGGAACTGTGATCCCATCCGTAGTTGTCGCGCTGCCCGGTCCTCATGCGATTCGGCAGGCCAGCGGAATCGGGGCTGAGCTGCACCAGACCAAAGGGCGCAGAGGCGCCGGGGAACATGTGCCCGTGCCAGCCGGTGCCGATGGCCGGCAACACGTCCTGGACCGCGCTCCGCGGCGATGGCTTGCCGGCAGGCTGTGGGCCTGGAGCGGCCATTGCTTCCGCAGACTCGATAAGGCCGTAAACGGGCAGCACCGAACTGGCCGCCGCCGCCGCACAGGTTTTCAAAAATTCACGCCGCTGCACTTTCAACAATCCTGGATTCATCGCAATCCTCTCAAAGCAGCTAATTATAGTGCCCGCGCCGCAGCTTTGACTCCAGGCGGTTTGTGCTGTCCCGTGCGACCAATTGGGACCAGAGGCGCGAGCCTGCCGGGGACTAAAATGGACATATGAATGAGACCGTCAGCCTGCTGCAGGCGCACCGCAGCAGCCGTAGTTATAAGAGCGACCCTGTTCCCGACGAAATTCTTGACGCCATCATCGAGTCCGCGCATCGGGCTCCTACATCCGCCAACATCCAGGAGGTTTCGCTGGTGGTGGTGCGCAATGCCACCAGCCGCGCGCGCATTGCAGAGATCGCCGGCAACCAGCCGTGGATTGCGCAGGCTCCGGTGTTCATTACCGTGGTGATGGACCTGTACAAGACCGGCCTGGGCGTGGAAAAGGCCGGCGCCGAGCAGGTGGCGCAGCGCAGCCTGGAAGGGATCTTCTTCGCGACATGCGACGCGGGAATTATCCTGGCGACGCTGATGACCGCGGCACGCTCCTTCGGCCTGGGCATCGTGCCCATCGGCGGAATCAGACGCGATCCGCAGGCGATGATCGACCTGCTTGGGTTGCCTAAGAACACTTTCCCTCTCGTTGGAGTCGCGCTGGGCTATGTGGATCACGAGTCGCAGCAGAGGCCGCGCATGCCCATCGAGAGCTTTCGCCACGAGGAGAAGTATCACGCCGAAGCGTTGCGGCCGGCGATTGACGCCTACGACCTGACCCTGCAGGAGTATTGGCAGAAGGTTGGGCGCAAGGGCGGACTGACCTGGTCGGAAAATACGGCGGAACACTGCAAGGCTTTTTCCCGGATGCTGAAACCTATCGCTAACAAGCAGGGCTTTACTCTCGAGGTGTAGGAGAGGATTCAAGGTGCATTCGCACAGGTCAAAGTAGCTGGCGCAACACTTTGCCATGCGCCCAGCCCCGCGGTATAAACTCATCGCAGGCCTATGCGCGTCCATGCCCAGCTTTCTATCTATCTACTCGTCCTGCCGGCGCTGCTGTGCGCCCAAACCCCGGCCAAACATGCTGCCCACGCCATGACTTCCAAGCCCAACGCCGCAGCCGTCCAGCAGTCCGCTATCGTTATCGACACGCACGCCGATACGCCGCAGCGATTTCTGGACGAGCACTTCGACCTCGCCGACCCACTAGGCGAAGGCAACTTTAACCTGGAATCCGTCAAAAAGGGAAACCTGGGCGCGGAGTTTTTCTCCATCTGGGTGGAGCCCACGCTTTACAAGGGACAGTACGCCCACCGCACTTTGGAGCTGATCGACGCGGTCAAGCAGCAAACGGCCAAACACGCCGATCGGATGGAATTTGCGACCTCGCCCGAGGGCATTGAGAAGGCGCACAAGGACCACAAGCTGGCCGCGCTCATGGGCATTGAGGGCGGCCATTCGATTGAAGACTCGCTGGGACTGCTGCGCCAATACTACGACCTGGGCGTGCGCTATATGACCCTGACCTGGGCCAACTCCAACGGCTGGGCCGACAGCTCAGGCGACATTAACGACGCCTCTGTCCCGCACACCAAGGAGGGCCTCAGCGAGTTCGGCAAAGACGTGGTTTACGAGATGAACCGGCTGGGCATGATGGTGGATATCTCCCACGTATCGGACCACACCTTTTACAGAACCCTGATCATTTCGCGCGCGCCGGTGATTGCATCGCACTCGGCCGCCCGCGCGCTTTGCAACTCGCCCCGCAACATGACGGACGACATGCTCCGCGCCGTGGCCAACTCAGGCGGTCCCGACTCCAAGGGCGGAGTGATCCAGGTCAACTTCTATTCCGGGTTTCTGTCGCAGCCCTACCGCGACGCTCAGATAGCCCAGGAGTCCGCGGTCAAGGCAGCCGTCCAAGCCTTCAAGGACAAGGCCAAGGCCGAGGGCAAAGAGGTCACCTACGCCGATATCGAGAAGGTGCAGCGGCCGTTCATCGACAGCCTGCCGCGCCCGCCGCTCTCGGTTCTCATTGACCACATCGACCACATCGCCAAGGTGGCCGGTGTGGACCATGTGGGCCTGGGCTCGGACTTCGACGGCGTCAGCGGACAGTTGCCGCAGGGGCTGGACTCGCCCGCCGATCTGCCCAAGATCACGGAGGCGCTGATCGCCCGCGGCTACTCCGCCGAGGATTGCCGCAAGATTCTGGGCGGGAATCTGCTGCGCGTGTTCCGCGAAGTGGAGCAGGTTTCAAAGGAGCTGCAGGCGGAGAACCGGCCCCGAATCACCAACAAGCAGCCGTTCGACAAAGGGCAGAAGTGACCGAGAGAGATAAACTATCCGGCTCAGGACCGATCGCTTTTCATCGGACGCCACAGGTAGTCTTTCTCTCTCAGTCAAAGCCATCACGATTCCTGCGGGCACGATGACGCCACTACACAGAAGTATTGTGCTCCCGCAGCCGCACCAGCAATTCGAGGAGTTCGTCGATTTCCGCCTGAGTGCGCAGGTAATAGCGGGCATGGGAACGTTGCTTCCGGCCAATGCGAACCGGAACGGTGTTTCCGCCCAAGGCAAAGGCCTCTTCATCATTTTCATCGTCCCCCACGAAGAGAACACAATTGCACTCCAGACGATCCCTTTCGGCGGCTAAAGCATCTCCTTTATTCGGCGCCATGTCTGGGACAAGGTTCACCACCTGCTTGCCTCCGAACGCATGTACATGTTTCAGCTTGTCTGCCACTGCAAAGATCTGCCGGCGGGCCTCTGCCTTTTGAGTGCATTGGCGGTAATGTACGGCCAGAGAGAATCCCTTATCTTCGACCCACACACCAGGCATGGACCTGAGTTCAAGCTCCAGGGCTGCCCTCCATTTTGCAACCAGGCTGCGCGGCTCGGATGTCGTCTCCGATTCCGCGCCATGATTGCCGATCACACTTGCCAAATGTACGCCGCTCAATTTGTCGAGAACATCCGCGCGAGAACGTCCGGAAACGACGATGCATGGATAAAGCGAAGCCAAGCGGCCCAGTAGATCCCGCGTCCGATTGCGCATTCCGGCCTGATCGGGATGCTCGACGATGGGCGACAATGTTCCATCGAAATCGAATGCGCAAAGCGTCCGTTCGTGGACCAGCCGTGTAATGATCGGGCGCGAAGCTCTTGAAAGAAGATAGTTCATCGTCAGGACCCAGATCCCACATTGGAGCGATCGGCCAAACGTCCGGCCACTCGTTCCTGATTGCGCAAGCGCGCGGCATCCACCAGCATCTTTCCGGCCCAACGATACACGTTGAATTGAGCCAGAAGCGATCGCATTGAACGCATGCGATCCTGTTGCTCGTCCGGCGACATTGCGAGCGCGGAGGCCAGTGCATCGCTGCAGCTCTCCAGATCGTAGGGATTCACGATCAGCGCTTCAGTGAGTTCTCTTGCAGCACCTGTGAATTCGCTGAGTATCAGCACGCCGCGAAGATCTGTGCGCGCAGCTACGAACTCTTTGGCTACCAGATTCATGCCGTCGTGCAGGCTGCTCACGAAGCAAAGATCCGCCGCGCGGTAAAACCGAAAAACTTCAGGTGGTTCATGGTGGCACTGCAGCAAAATAATGGGCTGATAGTCCTTTTCTCCGAACCGCAGGTTGATGCGTGCCGCCAGTTTCTGAACCGTTTCATTGAGTTCTTTGTATCGCTGAATCTTAACCCGGCTTGGAGCCGCCAACTGCGCGAAGCTGAAGCGGCCGCGGTACTCCGGGTATCGCTCCAGAAGCAGTTCCACCGCCAGCAATCGCTCTTCGATGCCCTTGGTGTAGTCCAGGCGGTCCACTCCGATGCCCAGCAGCGCGTTCGGCTTCAATCCGAAATCCCGCCAAATCCGGGCACGGCACTCCTCGGGACTGGCTGCGGTTTCCACCCAGTGGACCGGCCATTCCAGAGAGATCGGATAGGGCCGGACAAGCGTGCGGTGGCCCTGCATCACGACTGCGTTATGCTCCCGGTCCCTGCGCGTTTCCAGGTATCGGTCCACGGAATCCAGAAAGTTGTTGCAGTGGAGCTGTGTGTGAAAACCAAGAATGCTGCTTCCCAACAAGCCTTCCAGCAGTTCGTTACGCCAGGGACAGATGCCCATCCGCTCGGCGTTGGGCCAGGGAATGTGCCAGAAGACGATGACTGTCGCGGCCGGCAATCTCTTGCGAATCATCGCGGGGACCAGCGCGAAGTGATAATCCTGCACCATAATGATCGGATCTTTTGAGTCCACTTCACGGCAGACAGCATCAGCAAATTTCTGATTGACAGCTCGGTACTGCCGCCAGTCCTCGGCGCGAAATATCGGGCGCGCGTGCGCGACATGGCAGAGAGGCCACAACCCTTCGTTTGAGAAACCGTAATAGTAGCCCTGTTGCTCTTCCTCGGAGAGCCAGACCCGGCGAATGTGATACGACTCTTCCTCGGGAGGCACGCGGACATGATCGTTTCGATCCACCGTCTCGCGATCCGCGCTTCCGCTGCCATGGGCGACCCATACCCCTGAGCAGGCACGCATGATAGGCTCCAGCGCAGTAACCAGGCCGCTGGCGGGGTGCTGGACCTCGATGCTTCCGTCGGCCCTGTACTGATGAACATAAGGCTCCCGGTTGGAGAGGATTACTATCTTCTCGCCATGCAGGTGCTTGTTCAGAGTTTGTTTAAGCCGCTCCGCCGTCCACTGGCTGAACGCGTCTTCGCGCTCACTGGCCATGCGCCCCACAAGCTCGCGCACATCGCTCAGAATCGGCTGAAACTCCCTGCTCTCCTTGCCGCCTCCGCGCAGCAGGTTGCGCACCTCCAAGCTCCAATCGGAGCGCGCTCTCTTTGCCACTAAGAGAGGGATGCCGAACGCCATCGCCGCGAGGATGCCGAATACAATCAGCAGAAAAGTCTGCGCCGCCGCTTCCCGCCGATCGATATAGCTCAGGTCTTGCACCAGGATCGCGAACCCCAGTTGTTGCCCCTGGGCCGTGATGGGCATCGCCGTAACCTGAACGCGCCCAGTGGGCAACGTCGCTACGGTATTCCACTCGTGCAATGTCTGATTGGCATTGGCCTCGTTCTGCTCGGTGGCGCGGACTCTCGGCCCCACAGCCAGGCAACTGAACTCTTCCGGGAATCCTGGCGTGCTCGATCGCGTACTCAAGTTGGCGTCGCAAGCCGCTGCACCCATAACACGTTCGTCACGAACTAGGGCCACCAATTGCCGGTCTAGGCTCTCCCGGCTGTACCAGGCATCCGCCAGAGACTGTCTGGCACCAGTCAGCACCAACTGAGCGCGCGAGTTGACGTCGCGATCAAACCATTCACGCGCTGTCGTTTGCACCACGCCCGATACCGCCCACGTCAACAGGGCCAAGCCCACGATCAGGACGAGTATGAATCGCGCCATGCGTCTCATACTTACATTGAAACATAGCCCACGCGCCGGATCACGCTGCCGAGTTTCGCTCGACAGCCGATCGAAATCATTCATAAAAACCTGTTCATGGGAGACTGGATGTAACGGTCGAGCTGAACGACGGTTTCGGCAAACCCTCAGTCGCTTTCGTCATGTGCAGTCTCACCTCAATGACAGGTGTACTGCGAGGCCGACAAAAAAGCTTTTCTGGCATACGGAAAAGTTCAGCCCACTCTCGCGGGCCTATACTGATTTTTCAAACAAAAATTTATTCAGACCCTAAAACAATTCCAGGAGACTCCAATATGCGCCGTTCCCACGTGCTGCCCGCCGCCCTCCTGGCGGCTTCGTTCATCGCATTACCGGTTCTTGTACGCGCCTCGGACGAGACACCCGCCAAGCCCGCCGCCGACAAGACTGCCGAGAAGACTCCGCCGGCCGCAGTCACGACCCAGGGCTCGATCACGGTGGGCGGCCAGCACATTGCCTACAATGCCATTGCCGGCACACTCACGGTGGGCGCCACCAACGTGCAGGACGCGCAACTGGACGCGGACGGAAAACCCCAGCCGGGCAGCCAGCTCGCGCTGGCGGAGCCAAAAGACCTCAAGGACGCATCTCCTGTGGCGCGTATGTTCTACGTGGCCTACTTCAAGAAGGACGCAAAGGCTGAAGAGCGCCCGATTACGTTCTTTTACAACGGCGGTCCAGGCAGTTCCACGGTGTGGCTGCACATGGGCTCGCTCGGCCCCAAGCATGTGGTCACGGACGGCGACCAGCACCTGCCCGCCGCTCCCTACAAGCTGGCCGACAACGCCTCTTCCCTGCTGGACGTGAGCGACCTGGTCTTTATCGATATGCCAGGCACCGGCTTTGGCCGACTCACCGGCAAGGATGCCGAGAAGGCCTTCTGGGGTGTGGATGAAGATGCCAACGCCTTTGCCCGTTTCATTGCCCGCTTCATCACCAAGTACGACCGCTGGAACTCTCCCAAGTACATCTTTGGAGAGAGCTACGGCACCACGCGCTCCGCAGTGCTGGCCAACATTCTGGAAAACCAGAAGAACATGGACATCAATGGCGTGATTCTGCTTTCGCAGATTTTCAACTTTACCACGGACATCGACATGCCCAGCGGCAACCCCGGCGTGGATCTGCCGTACGTGCTGGCCTTACCCACCTATGCCGCCACGGCTTGGTATCACAAGAAGCTGCCCCAGCAGCCGGCGGCGCTTGAGCCTTTTCTCAAGGATGTGGAAGAGTTCGCCATGGGCACGTACGCTCACGCCCTGGCCCTGGGAACCGACCTGACCACGGCGGAAAAACAGACGGTGGCCGAGAAACTCCACGACTACACCGGACTGCCGGTGGCCTACCTGCTCAAGGCCAACCTGCGTGTGAGCGGAGGGGAGTTTGAAAAGACCCTGCAGGACGATCAGGACCTGACCACAGGCCGGCTGGATACACGCTTCTCCGGGCCCAACATGAACCCACTGAGCGAGAACGCCGAATACGATCCGCAAAGCTCAGCCATCTCTTCGGCCTACGTTGCGCTCTTCAACGATTACGTGCGCCGCGACCTGAAGTATGGCGAGGGCCAGACTTATCTACCGGAAGCGCTTTTCGGCACAACCGAGTGGGATCTGAAGCACCGCGGCAACCCTATCGACCTGAATGTTGCTCCCGATCTGGCTGAAGCTCTCAAGACCAATCCCCGCCTCAGGATCATGGTCAACGGCGGCTACTACGATCTGGCGACGCCCTTCTTCGCCGCGCAGTACGAAGAGAAGCATTTGCCCATTCCGCAGTCCCTGGCAAAGAATATTGAATACGACTGGTATGAATCGGGACACATGGTCTACGTGCGCGACGAGAGCCTCAAGCAGTTGCATGACCGGGTGGCAGCGTTCATCAAGAGCACGCTGGCCGAGGGAAAATAGGACACCGCGATGTGCATTTTGCAGATGCGGAATGCACATCGCGAATGAGCCGTTGCTGCAACCCCATTTGCTTCAGAATTCGAGGCGCAGGGCGAACTGAATCTCACGCGGAGTGCCGGTGCCGAAAGGGGTTGTGTTTGCGGTGGTGATGATCTGTCCGAAGGTCGATTTCGACGACCAGTCGGCCTGCGGTTGGCCATACTGAGCGCGATTGAAGAGGTTGAAGAACTCGCTGCGAAACTGAAGTTGCGCCGCTTCGCTGAGCGGGATGCGCTTGGAGAGGCCCAGATCGGTCTGCCAGAGGTTTGGCCCGCGGGCGATGTTGCGCGGCGCGTTGCCGTAGCCCGAGCCGTTTACCGCATCAAAGGCTGCGTAGTTGATCCAGTGATTGACGGTTTTCCCACCCGGGGGTGTAAGTGGGACGCCGGGAATCAGATTCGGTCGTTGGCTGGAGGTGTAGCCGGTGGCGACAGATGAGCTGGAGCGGTCTTGGGTGACATTGACCGGGATGCCAGTACGCGCCGCGACGATGTCGGTCAGGCTCCAGCGGCTCAAGACGGTGTTAGCAATTCCGGGTTGGGAAAAGAAAGCTTTCCCTGTGCCGAAAGGAAGATCGTAGACGACGTTGGCATTGACAACGTGCCGGGCGTCAAAATCTCCCGAGGCGCGCTCGCAAGCCATGCAGGCGGGGTTCTGAGGATTGTCGGAATCTCCGCCTCCTGCCGCATCCTGGTCGATCTCGTGGGAATACGTGTAGTTGGCGGTAATGAGCAAGCCATGTGCATAGCTGCGCTGGAGGCTGGCGACAAGGCCTTCATAGGAACTGCTGTTGGTGTTTCCCCGCCAAGTCACCTGACCAAAGGACGAATAAGGGCGCTGGCCGGTTATGGGATTGATGAGGTTTGTCGCGGAAGTGCTCAGCAGGAAAGTGCCTTTGCTGCCTACATAGGACAGAGTCCCGACAAATGCATGGGAAAGAGCCTGCTGGATCGAGAGTCCCCACTGTGTGACGTACATGTCCTTGCGATTGCGGTCGTCGTCCCTGGCCGAGACGGTGCCGGGACCGTTCAGAAAAGGTGTAATTGGGTAGGCAAGCCCGGGGGTTGACTTGGCGCTGAGCGAGTATTGGCCGACCTCGTTACTGATGGGCAGGTTCTGGTCGTCGAGCTGACCGTCGCCGTGATAAATGCCGAAGCCGGAGCGAATGACGGTTTTGCCGCCGAGAGCCGAGGGCAACCAGGCAACGGAAAGACGCGGGTCGATGTCGAGTGTGTTGGTGTTGCCGAAGCTGGCCCCGGCGCCGCAAAAGCCTACGGCACCGCAGGTGGCGAAATCGAACGGGATGGCTTTGCCGTGCACTTCGTGGAAAAGGCTGTAGAAGGAGTAGCGAACGCCCAGATTCAGCGTGAGGTTGGAGCGATACTTCCATTCGTCCTGAGCGTAGGAATAAACGTGCGTTTTGCGCAGTCCATTCTCCTGCAACGGCTGGGCATAGGTGGCCGAGTTGACCACGTTGGCAAGAAAGTTTGCCGGGGAAGAATAGGAAACCGTTCCGTTGGCCGAATTTCCCTGGTCGAGCTGGATGCGGCGAACCTCGACGCCCAACTTCAGCGTATGCGCACCGTGAACCATGGTCAGATTGTCGATGTAGGAGAAAGAGTTGCCAATGCCGAGCTTGAACTCGTTGTTGGCCAGCGTGGTGAAACCGCTGACGGCGATCGTGTAAGGGAGGTTGGACAGTCCCTGATTGGTGGTCAGCACAGTGCCGCGATTGAAGCCGAACTTCAACTCATTGACCAGCGTGGGAGAGAAGATGTGCAACGATTCCAACTCGCCGTTCACCGGCCGGGACGTAACCAACTGCCGGTCGTTCAGATAAGCGCCGCTTGAGGCCAATGGCACATTACTGTAAGCGGCATCGAAGCTGAAGCGTAGATAGACTGTGTCAGCAGCCGAAAAACGGTGATCGAGCCGCAACATGGCGGAGTCTTCATGGTCTAGTTGCCGACCGGAGCCGGTAAACTCGTCTTCGTTTGGATTGCCCGATACGGACGTCAGTCCGGTGGTGGGGTAGGCGGCAAGGATCTGTTTAAACGCCGGATTGGCGGCAGCCACCTGAGCGGCGAAAGCCGGGCTCGGAACATAACCAAGCAGCGGCTGGCCATAACTCTGGCGCAAGCCCTCGTAGTTGAAGAAGAAGAAGCTGCGGCTGCGATAGATCGGGCCGCCGAGGTTGCCGCCGAACTGGTTAAGGCGGAAGGGGAGCCTGGCCTGAAGGATGGGCTCGCGGGCATCGAAGATGTCGTTGCGGATGAACTCGAAGAGACCGCCATGCAGCGCATTGGAACCGGTTTTCGAGGCCACGGCAATCTGGCCGCCGGGCGTGCTTCCGTTTTCGGCGGTGAAGAGCATCGTGTCGATACGGAACTCCTGGATGGCATCGGTGGGGATGGCAAGGCGGACAAAGGACTGCTGCGCCTGGTTCACGATGTTAGTGGCGTCGATGCCATCGTAGGTGAAGTTGTTGTCGTCCAATCCGCGGCCAGCAAAACGAATGCTGCGCTGGTTGCTGCCGCCGGTGTCGACCGCTCCGGGAACGAGGGCCGTGAGCGTGGACCAGTTTCTTCCGTTCAGCGGCAGATCGTTAATCTGTTTGGACTCGGTGCGCGATCCAACAGTTGCCGTGGTCTCATCCAGTTGCGAGGTCAGTCCCGAGACATGCACCTGCTGGACCACACCGCCGACTGAGAGTGTGATGTTAAGCGTGCGCGTGTGCCCCACGGTCTGCTGGATATTGTCGAAGACCACCTGCTGAAAACCCGGAGCGGAGCAGGTGACCCGGTAAAGACCGATGGGCAACTCGGGGATGTCGTAGACACCGCTCGCAGAGGAGACCGTCTCACGGATGAGGCCCGTTGCACTTTGGACGGCGGCGATGCGCGCTCCGGGAAGCCGCTTGCCTGAGCTATCCGTAACGGTTCCGTTCAACCCCGCGCGGTCGACCTGCGCAGAACACACGGCGCTGGCAATGAATGAGGCAAAGAAAACGACGAAAAAGGGTAGCAAGCAAATTAGGGGCTTCTGCGTTGGCCGTATCATCATAATGAATATACCGAGTGTAAATCACTCTGATTTCTGCTTTATGACACGGCGGCCGATGGTCTGTATTTGCCCTTCCCTCACTGGCTAATGAGCCCTATCTAGCTGTGATATAAGCAAGCGGGAACGGTCAAAATGTATATCCCTGCGGAGAGGCAAGCCGCGATAAATGAATAAATTGAGCCGATCGGTTCAGATGCTGGTGTGGCTTTCTTGAACTCAGATCATTTTGGTCGTATATTAAACAAGGACTAAATCAGTCGGGTATTAAGTTTCTGCATGGCACTGCATAAGCAGTGCCGATTCTCCCGTTGGTTCCAAAGTCACACTCGAATCTGTTTTACTACCTTGGAGTATTTCTTTGATGAAGCTATGTACTTTCGTCCTTTTCCTTTCATTTCAAGCGGTTACTGCACAATTCCTTATGGCCGAGCCGGAATATACGATTGCCGGCATTGTGCATGATGGGAGCGGTGCGCGCATCTCCCACGCCCATGTCGCAGCCCGGTTTGAGGGGTCCGCAACAGTTGTCGAGGCGGAGAGCGGCGATCAGGGCGAGTTCCGCATGAAGGTTCCAGCGCCCGGCAGCTACCGGGTTGAGGTGACGATGGAGGGGTTCAAGCCGCTTGCCGCGGAGGCAGTTCTCACTGCGGAAGCGCCCGCGGCACAGTTGGATCTGCCGCTGGAAATTGCCGTAGTAACCGCAACGGTGGAGGTAACTGCCGACGCGCTGGCCGCCGAGACCACCAGCACCCAGTTGGGCGAGATGCTGGACACAAAGAAGATTGAGAGCGTTCCACTGAATGGACGCAGCTTTACGGACCTGATGGCGGTGCAGCCGGGGATTGTTCCGGTGAGTTCAGCGCAACCCGGAGCGGTGATCATGACAGGCGTAGCCTCAACGCCGCCCTCGGGCGATGCCAACCCCGGCAACCTCTCCATCAGTGGCCAGCGCGAGGCGTCGAATGGATTCAGGGTGAACGGCAGCGACGCAGAAGAGGACGTGAACATGGGTACCTCGATTGTGCCCAACCTGGACGCAATCGACAGCTTTCGCGTGCTGACCTCGAACTTCGATGCCGAGTACGGTAACTCTAGTGGCGGCCAGGTGCTGGTGACCACCAAATCCGGCGCCACGCAGGTTCACGGCTCAGCCTTTGAATATCTGCGCAACACGGCCCTGGATGCGCGCAACTATTTTTCCCGGGATCGGGCGGCGTTTCGCCAGAATCAGTTCGGCGGCACGCTAGGCGGCGAGCCGTTTCATAAGGGTGTAATGCTCTTCGGCGACTACCAGGGCACACGTTTGACCGAGGGCGTGGATACAGGCAATATTTCAGTTCCTTCCCTTGCCGAGCGCGGTGGCGACTTCAGCCAGGATCCGCTGACCGGCAGCGTGAATGGAGCGAACTGGGCAGCCTTGCTTTCCTCGCGGCTGGGCCGCACGGTGACCGCCGGTGAGCCCTATTCGCAGGTCTTCCCTACCGGCCAGATTCCACAAGCGTACTGGTCCGCGCCGGCTAAATACCTGCTGGCTTCCATTCCCAGGCCCAACGCGGGAACAGCGCTGTTTGCCACCGCTGCCGAAGCTGAAACTCTCAGCGACAACAAGGGCGCGCTGCGCCTGGACTGGACGCACGGCAAGGGTACGCTGACCGGCTACTACTTCCTGGACAACTACTCGCTCTTGAATCCTTATCCCACTGGCACCGGCGGAGCCAGCGTGCCGGGCTTCAGCGCCACTTCCCAGGGACGTGCGCAACTGGCCAGCCTGGGGCACACTATTACCTTTGGCAATGCGGCGCTCAACGAGTTTCACCTGAGCTATATGCGCAACGCCAACTCCGTGGGTCAGCCGAAAGGCGGCGTGGGACCTTCGCTTGCCGCGCAAGGGTTCAGCACTGGCTCCAGTGGGATCGTGGCACTGAAGCCTTCTACGGAAGGCATTGAGAATGTCGCCTTCAACGACTTCACTTTGGGCGTGGACACCACGGCCATTGTGCAGGCTGAAAACATTTACGAAGTGAGCGACACCTTCTCGCGCATCCTGGGCAAGCATGGGCTCAAGGCCGGCGGCGAGATCCACGCCAACCAAATCAACACTCATCCCGACGTGATCTTCAACGGCAGCTTCGCTTTCAGCGGCTCGGAGACGGGCCTCGACTTTGCCGATTTTCTGCTCGGCGTGCCTTCCAGCTACACGCAGGGCCAGGCGAGCAGCTTTTATAACCGCAACCTCTACATGGCGGCGTTCGCGCAGGACAGTTGGAAGCTGACCAGCCAGCTTACCGTGAACTACGGCATGCGCTGGGACCGCATCCGCCCCTGGGAGGAGAAATTCAACCAGTTGCAGACGCTGGTCAAGGGCCAGCAATCCCAGGTCTTTCCCGGCGCGCCGCAAGGGCTGGTCTTTCCCGGAGACCCCGGCGTGCCTCGTTCGCTGGCTCCGGCGCGGAACAACTTTGCGCCGCGCGTCGGCCTGGCTTATGCACCGGCATTCACCGCGCCCGGTCTGCGCAGGCTTACCGGTTCCGTGGGAGAAACCAGCATCCGGCTCGGCTACGGCATGTTCTACACCGCCTACGAAGGACTTTCGGCGGGGATCATGAGCGCCAATCCGCCTTACGGCTACACATACACCTCCGCCGCGCCACCGCTGTTTGACTCGCCCTTTACCGTAGCCGCCACCGGCGTCAGTGCCGGTCAGCGCTTCCCACTGCAGAAAGTAGCTTACGGGGCCAGCCGGGCCAATCCGAACTCCAGTGTCGATTGGAGTCAGTTCGAGCCTCTAGTGGGCGTTCCCGCCGTGGACCCAGCCGATGTGACTCCCTATGCCGAGCACTGGATGGCAAGCGTGGAGCGGCAGTTCGGCAGCTCGACGCTGGTGACGCTCAGCTATGTTGGCACCGCTTCGCACCATCTGCTGGTGCTGGAAGAAGCCAACCCTGCCGACCCCACGCTGTGCCTGAGTCTGGGCTCGGCATGTGGCCCCTTCAACGAGCAGGCGGCGCGCACGCAGTTCGGTACGGCCTTTGGCAGCGTCGAATTGCAGCGTACCATTGCCAACGCCAGCTACAACGCGCTGGAAGCATCGCTCAACCATCGCTCCCACGGACTCGACCTGCTGGCCAGCTACACGTATTCGAAATCCATCGACGAATCTTCCGGACTTCCCGAGCCGGTGAATCCGGTGAACCCCACGCTCAGCCGCGCGCTCTCAGCTTTTGACCTGCGCCACAACCTGGTCACCAGCTTCCACTATGAACTGCCCAATCTGAAGCAGGCCGGCCTCTTCAACTGGATCGGCACAGGCTGGGCGGTCTCCGGGATTGCGCGCTTTACAAGCGGGCTGCCCGTGACGCTACTGAACAACAACGACACGTCGCTGCTGGGCACCATTCCCAACGGCATCAACAACAACGGCGTAGACACGCCGAATTGGAGCGGGAAATCGCTGAGCCTGCGCACCAATCCGCGCGGCGGCGCGGCGGTCTTCGATGCCACGCAGCTTACGCTGCCCGCGCTGGGAACCATGGGCAATACGCGGCGGCGCTTCTTCTCCGGCCCGGGACTGGAAAATCTGGACGCGACCATCTCCCGCAGAGTTCTGCTGAAGGACAATCACTCATTGGTATTTCGTGCAGAGGCGTTCAACCTGGCTAACCACGCGCAGTTCTTTGGGGCCGCGGCAGTCGAGGGAAACATATCCAGCGGCAGCTTTGGCCAGGCGGTCAGCGCCATGCCGCCGCGTCTGATGCAACTGGTGCTGCGCTACGGATTTTGATGGGGAATGTTCAAAGGAGTGCCGTACACGGATCGATCGCACCGTTGTTCCCTGAATCAAAACAGCGACGGGCGCCCAAAGGCGCCCGTCGCTGAGGATGAAAATCTAAAAAGTAATTCTCTATCCGCCGACCTCTTCCAGGCGCACGGGGCGGTGCTCGTCATAGGACTTGCGCGCGGCCAGCGCCATGACCACGGGAATCCGTCCATCAATGCCGGTGACAACAGTCGGCCGGTTCTCGAGTACGGCTGCTGTGAAGGATTTCAACTCCGTGGCAAAGCTCTCGGTGTAGCGCTCCATGAAGAAGTTGAGAGGCAGATCCCTGTGCACGGATTTTCCGCCACTGACCACCGCCTGATTCGGATAGCAGTTTTCCGTTCCGATCTTGCCTTCGCTGCCCAGAATCTCCACGCGCTGATCATAGCCATAGACGGCTTTGCGGCTGTTGTCGATGGTGCCGATGACGCCATTACGGAAACGCAGGACGATCAGAGCGGTGTCAAGATCGCCGGCCTTGCCGATCTCCGGGTCAACCATGGCGCCGCCCGTGGTGTAGATTTCTTCCACCTCGTCGCCGATGAGGAAGCGGGCCATATCGAAATCGTGAATGGTCATATCCATGAACATGCCGCCGGAAACGCGGACATAGGCCAACGGCGGAGGCGCGGGATCGCGGCTGATGATGTGCATCAAGCTGGGCGTGCCGATTTCGCCACTGACTACCGCATGGCGAACACGGGCGAAGTTGGCGTCGAAGCGCCGGTTGAATCCGATCTGGAGCTGGACTCCGGCAGCCTTCACGGCTGCAAGCGCTGCGTCGATCTTTTCCAGGCTGAATGCGATGGGCTTCTCGCAGAAGATGTGCTTTCCAGCCTGAGCGGCCTGCACGATGAGATCGGCGTGCGTGTTGGTGGAGGAGCAGATCAGCACTGCGTCGATCTTTGGGTCGGCGAGTATCTCTGCGCTGGAGGCGGCAACGGTGGGAATGTTGCAGTGAGCGGCCAGGGATTCCGCTGCCTCGCGGTTGACGTCCGTAATGGCTACGATCTCGGCTTCCGGCATACGGAAAGCCAGGGTTTCAGCATGAACGCGCCCAATGCGTCCGGCGCCGATAATTCCAAAATGAAGTTTTTTCACGGTCAATGTGCCCTCGCTGGTAAATGTTCAAACACGATCGGTTCGGAGAGCGTCTTCCAGGAACATTTTCTGGCCCGCACCTGTTTGAAGTCATCGAGCAGTAAGCGGACCAAAGTTTATTGATGAAACACGCACAAACAACTCAAGCAAAATTTGCTTCGATGGAGCGCAGGTATTCGCGGTTACGCCGCGCACTCTCCTTGGGCGATCCCATGCCGGGCAGGATGTCCTGTTCGACCAGGGTGTAGCCCTTGTAGTCGCGCGCGCTCAACCACCGCAACAAGCCGGGAAAATCTACACAGCCCTTGCCCAGTTCGCAGAAGACGCCGTGCTGAAGCGCGGTAAAGTAGTTCCACTGCTCGGTACGGGCGTGCCGCGCGATCTCGGGCTGCACATCCTTGAAGTGGATGTACCAGACCCGATCCTTGAAACCATCGAGGGCTGCGACAATGTCGCAATCCTCGCCGCCGGTTCCGTAGTAATAATGGCCGGCATCGAAGACCAGGCCAAGCAACTGCGGATCGGTCAGCTCCAGCAAGGTTGTAATTTCATGCGGCGTCTCAACATATCCCCCGCAGTGATGATGGAAAACCGTACGCAAGCCCGTCTCTTCAAACACCGCGCGCGCCACTAGGTCAGCTCCGGCGGCGAAGGTCTTCCACTCCGCCAGGTTAAGACCGGCCTGGGGAGTTACGCGTCCGGCCAGGCTGGTGCGCACCGGATCGCTGCCGTTGTCATCGGCGAGCACGAGGTACGGCGCCGGCGAAGTGGCCACGGCAGCCAACAGACGCGCGGTCTTGACCGCATTTGCCGCGCCGGCCGCATGAGCCGCTTGATGCTTCATTGCCACCGGAACAAATGCGCCCAGCATCACCAGGTTGCGGCGCGCGAGTTCGTCTTTCAACGCGGACGGATCCGTGGGCATATAGCCCCAGTCGCCCAACTCGGTTCCTGTGTATCCGGTTTCAGCGAGTTCGTCGAGCATGCGGCCAAAAGGAATTTGCTCTCCCTTGACCGATTCGAATTCCAGAGTGCCCCAGGAACAAGGGGCATTGCCGACCAATAGCTTCTTCATGATTTCACCTTCAAAACTTCCAGTACCGGTTCCAGGGCAAGCATTCAACCATGGATGACTTCCCTTCTCATGATTCTGCCTGCCGAGCTTTTCAAAGATAATGGCGCTCGCGCTTGCGCGCTTCCACGTAACGGGCACGCGCCTGGCGCACGCTTTCAATTTCAGAAACTTCGGCAACCGACACGTCCCACCAGGATTCATAACCGGGCACAGCTACCGACGGATCAGTCTCCACCACGATGACGGTTGTGCGATCGCAGGCTTTGGCTTCAACCAGCGCTTTCTTCAGTTCGTCCAGAGTGGTGGCCTTCAAGGCATGTGCGCCCAGGCTGCGCGCGTTGGCGACGAAGTCCACCTTGATCGGCTCGCCGTCCAACTGCCCGGATGTTTTGGAGCGGAAACGGTAACTGGTTCCGAAGCCACCCTGCCCCAGCGACCGGCTGAGGCTGCCAATGCTGGCATAACCGTGATTGTCGGCCAGCACGATGATGATCTTTATGCCCTCCTGCACTGAGGTCACAATCTCCGTGGGCATCATCTGGTAGGTGCCATCGCCGAGGAAGACATACACTTCGCGGCTGGGATCGGCGATCTTGGCGCCGATAGCGCCGGGAATCTCATAGCCCATGCAGGAGTAGCCGTACTCCATGTGATAGCCGTTGGGCGTGCGCGTGCGCCACAGCTTGTGCAGGTCGCCGGGATGGCTGCCCGCCGCGGAGAGCAGAACGTCGCGCGGACCGGACGCCTCCCACATGGCGCCGATAACTTCGCTCTGCGCCGGCCGGCCAGGATTGTTCAGGTGGAACAGGCGGTCTACTTCGGCCTCCCATTTTGCTTTCAGATCGGCAGTTTCAGCCAAATATTCCTTGCCGACTTTGTAGTTCTTCAGAGCCGCGGAGAGTTGCTCCAGCGTAACGCGGGCGTCGGCAACAACTGGAATGGCTCCGACCTTGTAGGCATCGAACTCCGCCGGGTTGATGTTGACAAATCGCACCTGCGGATTCTGGAACGCGGTCATCGAAGAGGATGTGAAATCGGAGTAGCG
>JARLGF010000018.1 GCA_031296165.1 Occallatibacter sp.
GGTCAGTGATCAGTGAACAGTGGTCAGTTGGGGTTCGTGGTTTCCCATCCATTTCGCAAAAAACGCGAAATGGATGGGCACCGCAGAGTGTGGGCGGGGCCTGAATGGGCAACGGGTCGGCGAAAATCGGCGAAATGCGGCGCTGCAGAGGCAGTGAAACCTGCTCGCCAGCGCGTCATTTCGGATGGATTGGCACTTTTTGGCGTATTTTGCCCGCAAAAACAGGCTGAATTTCTCTCAATGTTGCTTTGTTGCCCGGTATCGAGACGTTGCGCGGGGGGGGGGCGGGGCTGAAGTTCTGCCTTCTCCTGGAGCTTTGCGGCAGGGCTGCGTTTTCGGGGACCTGTCTTTTTAGGCTCGGCTGAAGCAGGTTTACTGAGCATTGTAGCTGGTTTTGGTAGTTGAGTTCCTTCCGGATCGCGGGTGATTGGACCTGTGGAAGTCAATCGCTATAAGGCGACTAGTCAGGACTAATCTGCGGTCGATGAGCGAATGGCGATAATGCGTCAAGTGAGGCTACAGTACGATCCTCGGTGACCGATAGAATTTTTTCGAGTTATTCGCTGCGTAGCGCCTGCATTGGTTCAATTGAAGCGGCGCGGCGAGCGGGAAGCAACGCCGCGCCGCCAGAAACCACGATCATCGCGACGATCGCCAGCGCGAAGCTGATGGGGTCCAACGGCGACATCTGGTAGAGCATCGACTTGAGCGGCCTTGCGGCGAAGAACGTAAGCGGAATGCCCACGGCGAATCCGGCCAGCAACACCCAGAGACTTTCACGCATAACCATGACCAGTACCTGGGCGCGGCTGGCGCCGAGAGCCATGCGAACGCCGATCTCGGTGGTGCGGCGGTTCACGCGGAACGAGTGCGATCCATAGAGGCCTGTGGCCACGAGCAGCGCGGCCAGCACGCCGAAGAATCCTCCCATGGCGGCAAACATTCGCTGCTGCGCATACGATGCATCGAACTGCTCCTGCTGGGTCATCGGTTTTTCGACCGGCGCATTTGGATCGAGACAGGCAATGGTCTTGCGGATCATCGGCAGCATCGCCATCGCGTTGCCATGCACACGCACTTCGATTTGCATGAAACCGAGAGAGGAGGGCATTTGCATCGCTGAGTAATAGGCCATGGGCATAGGCTCTTCGTTGACTGACTCGTACTTGCTGTCGCGCACCACGCCGACTATCGTAGTGTGATGATCATCGCCGAAGCTGTCGTTTACGATATGGCCGAGTGGATTGGTGTTGGCAAGATATTTCTTCACGAAGGTCTCGTTGACCAGAGCGACATGCTGCGTGTTCGGTGTATCGTATTCGGCGATGTCGCGACCGGCTAGAATGGGAATGCCCATCGTGTGAAAGAACCCCGCGGCCACGAAATTCGAGCGCAGGTTTTCGCCCTGCTTCCTAACGCCATCGAGCGTCAGGCCGCCATTATTGGACAATCCGGAGCCAGGACGCAATACTGCCATGGAAACAGACTCAATACCAGGAAGCTGGCGCAGCCGTTCAGAGACCGTGCGATATAGGATGCGGGTATCGGTTTGCCCCTGCGGCGTGACGCCGAAGACCAGCAAGCCCTCGGTCTGCATTCCCAAATTTTCGGTCGCATAGTTGTGCAGTGTGCGCAGCAAGAGTCCTGCGGCCATCAGCAGCACCAGGCAGATCGCCATCTGCCCTGCCAATACAATCCTTCCGCCCAGCACACGGCTGCGGCTTGAGGTTGCATTGGCCGAGGTCGCACGAAGCACCCCGGCGACTGGCGCGCGCATCGCACTCCATAACGGAACCAGCCCGAAGACCAGCGCCGCCAACGAAGACACAACCAGCGTAAACCACAGCACACTGCGATCCGGACTGAGGCCGGTTTCGATGCCCGATTTTGTGGCTAAATAGCGCGTAGCCGCCAATGCGAAGAGCCAACCCAGGCCCGCGCCCGCCGTTACCAACAACAAGCTCTCGCACAGCAACTGACGAAAGAGGCTCGCTTTGCCCGCGCCCAACGCCAGCCGCAAGCTGAACTCACGCTGCCGCATGGTGTTGCGCGCCTGCACCATCATGGCCACGTTGGTGCAGGCAATCAGCAATACCAGCCCCACCAAGCCCATCAAGATTTCCACCGGCTCGCGATAATGCTCGTTGAAGCCGCTGATACCACGCGCGGGCGCAAACTCCAGCAGCGGTTTCCACTGTTTTGGATCGACGGGACCGACAGCCTGTTTGACCACCTCACCAAAGGTGCCGGTGAGTGCCTGCTGCGCTTGCAGCGATGTTACTTCAGGCCGCAGCCGCGCCATCAAGTGTATGCACCACCAGTTTGGCGAACCGTAGAGCGTGTGGTATTCGGCGGGCATTCCCCAAGGAGTCAATTCAGGGCGATTTTGCAGGGGAATCCAGAAATCAGTTGTTGTCCCCGGCTCAATGCCCTTGAATCCACGGGCCGCCACACCCACCACCGTCATGGGAACGCCTTTGACGTAAAGAGTCTGCCCCACCACTGCGGGATCGCGTGCATAGCTCCGCGTCCAGTAGTCGTAACTCAGCACGGCAACAGACGCATGATCCTTCTCATCTTGCAGGCTGAAGCCGCGCCCACGCTCCAGCCGTGCTCCCACACCGGAGAAGAAGTTCCCGCTCACCTCTTCGCCCTCAGCCTCCTCCGGCAACTCACCATGACGCACCGCTACGCCTCCGGTGAAATTCAGGGGAACATGGGCTATCAAATCCTCGAAGACATCTTTGCGCTGGCGCAATGCTTCGAACGCAACTTCTGTAAACGGTGTGCCCCCAGACCCCGAGCTGTTGGCATTCGGTGGTAGATTCTGGCCATTGGCCATGCGCACATACGACAACCCCTCCGGCCGGCTCACCGGCAGCAACTGCAGGAGGATGGCGTTCATCACGCTGAAGACGGCAGTATTCGCGCCAATGCCGAGCGCCAGCATCAAGACAACTGTGAACGTGAAGCCCGGCGACTTGCGCAACTGGCGCAGTGCGTAGCGAAAGTCTCGAAGGAATGTGTGCATTTTTCCCATCCTCACTACATGCTGTGACTGTAGCGTTCGGAGGAGAGTGCTGCACGTGGGCGACCAAAATTTGTGCTATTTCATCCGTTATTCGGTGATCTCAATCACATTTTCCAATCTTTTCAATGAAGAGGTGTCCGCTTATGGAATTGGATGTTCGCAAGTGAACATCCGCAGTTCGTATGTGACTAGGTCTGCCGATTGATGGAGCGCGCCTCCGAATCACGGTGGACGGCTAACCTGGTATTCAGCCAATAGGAGCTTTATCGGCTGATGCCAAAAGGCCAACGCGCTCATTCAACTTGGAGTATCCCCACGAAGGACGAATCGGTTCTGAAAAACGCCGCATGGTTCAGGGAAGGTGCTTAACGCGGCTTGCGCCGCGTTGATTGATTTTCTTTTTGGATGGGGCGGTTTTGGCACGACTGAAAGTCGTGCCCTTTCAAAACAACGGCTTGTTCAGTGGTTCCTTAAAGCCCACGTCCCGATTTTGCGGCGTGGTCTTTTTGGTGTTTTGATGGCTTTGCCG
Organism: Occallatibacter sp.; assembly: GCA_031296165.1. Taxonomy (GTDB): domain Bacteria; phylum Acidobacteriota; class Terriglobia; order Terriglobales; family Acidobacteriaceae; genus Telmatobacter. The sequence continues at coordinate 3,561 of JARLGF010000018.1, forward strand.
CTCCGGCGAACTTACTTCGTCGCGGTCATCAGGTCGACGAACATTTTTTGAAAGCGCGACAGGTCGAAATCGACTTGTGCATGGACCTGACGGACGCCGGATGCGGGCTTGAGCGCTTCATTCCATGTGAGCGTGTTGCCGTAGCTGGGTCCGTGGCTCAGGTCCACATCCATATAGAGCAGTTTTTCTTTGGTGATGAGCGTGGAATCGAGCCAGGCGCAGGCCGCCAGTTCGTCCCACATGTAATAGCGGTCCTGGCTCCAGGCGGCGATGTAGCGGGCGGCGGGCGAGTGGGATTGCGCGATGGCGTCCAGCATCTTCTGCGTAAATGGCGCCTTGATGGAAACATCGACGGTGGTCACGTCCACGCGGGGCCAGGCGGCGCGGAGCACAATGTGGGCGGCTTCGGGATCGAACCAGAAGTTGAACTCGTGGCGCGGGCTGGTGGCGAACTCCGGATCGTCGGTCTGCGGGTTGAGGCTGCCGCCCATGAGCACGATGCCCTGGGTAAGCGCGGCAAACTCCGGATCGATGGAGATGGCCAGCGCAAGATTGGTCATAGGTCCGGCCGCATAGATTGTGACCTGGTGCGGATGGGCGCGCACCTGGCGGATGAGAAAGTGGGCCGCGTCCTCGCGAAGGGGCTTGAGCGTGGGCCGGCCTTCAGGCATGGGCGGAATCTCATACGGGCGGTGCGGCTGAAGTTGACCCGGAACGGCCGGGGCGACGCCGGCGGGCGATTCAAGCAGCATGGTGGAACCCTGGCCCCATGCGCCCAGCCAATCGGCCTTGCCGTCAAGCGCGGCGGAGAGGCGCGTCTCCCGCTCTGTGCGGACCAGGGGAAAGACAGCGCCCATGGCCACGGGAATGTCGGCGTGGCCGGTTAGCTCCAACATGCGCAGGGTGTGCAGGGTTTCTTCATCGCGCCAGGCGTTGCCGGTGACCATGGTGATGCCGAGGACCTGCACCCGCGGCGCCTGAAGCAGGGCCAGCATAGCCATCTGGTTGGAACCGCCAGGGCCGGAGCCATCCTCATCGATGAGGACCAGGCGCGGCTGCGCAGGGCACAGGGAACCCATGGCGGCAAACAGTAGCAAAAGGGTTGCAGTTTTCATTGATGGCTATTGTGGCACACCCGGCGGGCTCTGCCGGGCCGGCCTGACGCTCTACCTGCGGCCAAAGCTTCTGGGCTTGACGGGCTGCGTAACCGGCAGGTCCGTTTTGCCCTCAGGATATACCGCGAGGAAGCGGTCCGGGCCTTCGCCGGAGCTGGCCGTCTCAACGCCCTCAATGCCGCGGAAAGCCATGTGCATCATGCGGCGGTCGCGGCTGTTCATGGGCGGAAAGGCGTATGGGATTCCCGACCGGAGCACCTTTTCCGCAGCAGTTTGCGCGGTCAGACGCAGTTGCTCGGCTTGCAGGGCCTTGAAGTTGTCCGCGTCAAAGCTGATGAGGTCGCCCTCGCGCTGATCGAGACGGAGAATCTGCGCGGAGATGGTTTCAAGGGCGCGCAGCAGTTCGCCGTTGTGCTGAATTACCAGCGGGACATCGGGCCCGGCCAGCTCGACACAGAGCTGGGGGGACGGGTGGCCCTCGGCGTCTTGCGCGCCGTCGCCGGCGGTGATGCGGTACTTGAGGCGCATGCCGCCCTTTTTGTTGAGGGTGGCGAGGAATCCGGCGATTTTTTGGGCAGCCTGCTGCAGATCGGCGATAGGCATAACAAGTTAGTATCGCAGAGCGGGCCGGGGGGTGCGCGGCCGATTGACAGAAAACCGCAGACTCTGCGCCGGACCTTGGGGCCGATGCGGCGAAAACCCTGCTTACGGGCGCGTTTTATTTTTGAGAAACAACTTCATAAAGCACGCGGAGTTTTTATAGGGAGCAGGCCGCCCGGTCCTGTTGCAATGCGGGCATCGAGCAAGCGGCGGCGTCCAGGGATGAAGCCAGCCTGCGGCGGCGATCTTTTTTGGCAATATCACAAGAATCAAGGCATGGATTGTATGCTTCTGAGTGTGACCATGCGGGATAGTTTCCGGCGGGGCAAAGAGCGGCGGCGTTCCGGGCTGCTGCTGGGCGCAATCGCGTTCCTGTTGCTGAGCGCGTCAGCTATTCCCGGGGTCTGCGCGCAGGCGCCGGGCGGGGTTGCCGGCCAAGCCGCATCGCCCTCAGGCCAGCCGGTTGCGATTACGCTGGACGAGGCAATCCACCGCGCCGAGGCTAATGAGCCTGCCTACGCAGCTTCGTTGGCGGAGAGCAGGGCTTCAGTCCTCGATCGGTCGATTGCCCGCGGCGGGATGCTGCCAAGCGTGATGTATCACAATCAGGCCCTCTACACGCAGCCCAGCGCCCCGGCAAGCAGGTCCAGCCAGGGAGTAACGCAGAGATTCATTGCCAACAACGCAGTCCGCGAGTACGCGAGCCAAGCCTCAATCAACGAGACGCTTGGTCTGGGCCAGGTGGCCGGTGTGCGCCGGGCCGATGCGGCGGCAGCGTTTGCCGCGGCAGAGTTGGAAGTTTCGCGGCGCGGACTGGTGGCTGCGGTTACCGGCATGTTTTACGGCTCGCTGGCGGCGGACCACAAACTGGCGGTTGCCCAGCGAGCCCGCCAGGAAGCGGACGATTTTGCCGGGCTCACAGGCAAACGCGAACAGGCGCGCGAGGCTGCGCACGCCGATGTGGTGAAGGCGCAGTTGGTTGCCCAGCAGCGGCAACGCGACCTGGAAGACGCCAAAGTTGCCGCTGAAAAAGCGCGGCTGGAGCTGGGCGTGCTGCTGTTTGCCGATCCGCGCACTCCTTACGAACTGAAAGCCGCCGACGGCGCGCCAACGCTGGCCTCGCGCGCGGATGTGGAGCAGGCGGCGGCAAAAAACAATCCCGAGCTGAAGAGTGCGCTGGCGGCGCTGAGCGTGAGCAACGCCGATGTGCTGGCGGCGCGGGCGGCGTACCTGCCCGATCTGGGCATGAACGTCACCTACGGCATCGACGCCACGCAGTTTGCCATCAACGGACCCGACAAGACGCGCAACCTGGGCTACTCAGCCAGCGTGACTCTGGACATTCCGGTGTGGGACTGGCTTTCAACCCAGCACAAGCTCAAGCAGAGCGAGATTCGCCGCGATGCCGTGCAGGTGGCGCTCACGGCCACGCAGCGGCGCCTGATTGCGCGTCTGGACGAAGCGTACTCCGAGGCCGAGGCAGCCCGCGATCAGCTTGCTTCACTGGATGCAAGCGTTGCCACAGCGGCAGAAAGCCTGCACCTTACCAGGATCCGCTATACCGGCGGCGAGGCCACGGTGCTGGAAGTTGTGGATGCGCAAAACGCCTATGTGAGCGCGGAGAATGCGCGCGAGGACGGAAGAGTGCGTTACGAGGCCGCGCGGGCCGATCTGGAAACGCTAACCGGAACCATGTGAGCCAGGCATGAGCAGGAAGACGAGCAGCATGACGAGCAGGAATCCAAACACGAATGCGCACTCTTTGACGATGCGCTGTATTTTGCTGTGCGCCATGGCGCTTCCCCTGGCCGTTTTCACGGGCTGCAAAAAGGAAGCCGCGCCGGAGATAGAGGTCACCGTGCAGGCCGCGCATCCTGAGCAGGGGCCCATTGCCGAGCACATTACCGCGGACGCGGTGCTGGCGCCGCTGGCGCAGGCGGCCATCGCGCCCAAGATCAGCGCTCCGGTGCGCAGGTTCTACGTGCAGCGCGGATCGCGCGTTAAGCAGGGGCAGCTTCTGGCCACTCTGGAAAACAACGATCTGGCTGCGGCGGCAATGGATAACAAAGGCTCATACATGGCGGCCCAGGCGGCCTATGCCACGACAACGAAGGCTCTGGTACCGGAAGACACACAGAAGGCCGAGTTGGATGTGGCGCAGGCTAAAGCGAATCTGGATTTGAACCTTAGCATCGTGAAAAGCCGCAAGCAGCTCTTTGCCGAAGGCGCCATTCCCGGCCGCGATCTGGATACCGCCAACGCCGCGCTGGTGCAGGCCCAGGCCGCTTACACGTCTGCGGCAAAGCATCTGGAACTGCTGCGCAGCGTGAGCCGAGCCGAGTCGCTGAAGTCGGCGCAGGGCCAGTTGACCTCAGCGGAAGGCAAGTACAAAGGCGCCGAGGCACAGGTCAATTATTCCGAGATTCGCAGCCCCATCGATGGAGTGGTCACCGACCGGTCTCTGTTTGCCGAGGAAACCGCGGCCGCGGGAGCACCGCTGCTGACGGTGATGGACACGTCCAGTCTCCTGGCCAAGGCGCACATTGCACAGAGCCTCGCCCAGCAGATGACGGTGGGAGACGAAGCCAGCGTAAGCGTGCCGGGAGTCGCCGAGCCGGTGGCCGCGAAGGTCTCGCTCATCAGTCCCGCGCTGGATCCCGGCAGCACCACCGTCGAGGTGTGGCTCAAGATCGACAACAAGTCCGGAAGGCTGAAGGTGGGAACGCCGGTCAAGGTCTCCATCACGGGCAGGAGCTTGGCGCGCGCGTGGAAAATTCCCGCATCCGCAGTTCTCACTGCGCAGGACGGCAGCAAATCGGTCATGGTGGTTGGCGCGGACGGCGCGGCTCATCGCAAGCCGGTGACCCTGGGCGTTGCCGATGAAAAAGACGTGCAGGTTACAGGCGGGCTGGCAGCGACAGACCTAGTGATCACCGGCGGAGCATACGGCCTGGATGACGGCACAAAGGTAAAAGTGGGCGCGGCGGGCGACGACAGCAAGGGCGGAGGGGCTGACTGATGCCCAAGGAAGAACCAGATTCTTCTCACGTCATGCACGCAGCCCAGAAGTCCTTCTGGCTGGCAAAGTCCACGCACACAATTTTCTTCTTCGCCGCCGTACTCACCGTGGCCGGCATCTACTTTGCTTTTCAGGTGCCCATCTCCGTCTTTCCCGAAACAAATTTTCCCCGCGTGGTCATCGGCGTGGACAACGGAGTCATGCCTGTGGAGCAGATGCAGGTCACCATCACCAAGCCCATTGAAGACGCGGTCAACTCCGTGCCGGGGCTGGTCACCGTGCGCTCCACCACCAGCCGCGGACAGGCCGAGGTGAGCCTCTTCTTCGACTGGAACCAGGACATGGTCCTGTCTCTGCAACTGGTGGACGCGGCGTTGAGCAAGGTGGAGCAGACGCTGCCGCCTTCAGCCAAAATCACCACGCACCGGCTCACCTTTGCCACCTTTCCCATCCTTGGCTATAGCCTCACCTCCGACACCGTTCCGCAAACCCAGCTTTGGGAGATTGCCACCTACGATCTGAAGCCGCCTCTGAATCGCGTGGCAGGCGTGAGCACGGTGATTGTGCAGGGTGGCAAGGTGCCGGAGTTTCACGTGGTTCCCAATCAGGCCCTGCTGCAAAGCGCCGGCGTCACGATTACCGATCTGGTAAACGCCATTCAGGCCTCAAACATTGTGGACTCGCCGGGTCTGTACGAAGCCAATCACCAGTTGATTCTGGGGCTGGTGGGAGCGCAGGTGCACGATGCCGAGCAACTGCGCCAACTGGTGGTCAAAACCACGCCCGCCGGCGCTCCGGTGCGCATTGCGGACGTGGCCACGGTAGAGCCGGCAACCCTGCCGATCTACACAACGGTGACGGCGAACGGCAAAGACGCGGTGCTGCTGAATATTGCCCGCCAGCCTTCAAGCAATACAGTGGCTGTGGCCGACGCCGTGGCCGCGCAGGTGACTGAGTTGCGGCGCAAGCTGCCGCCCGGCGTCAAGCTCGATCTGTTTTACGACCAGTCGCAACTGGTGCGCGACAGCATCTCCAGCGTGCGCGACGCCATCTTCATCGGCCTCATCCTGGCCTGCATCATTCTTTTCCTCTTCCTCCGCGACTGGACCTCGTCGCTCATTGCAGGGCTGGTCATTCCCGTCACCATTGCGGTCACCGTGCTGGCGCTTTGGTCCATCGGCGAGAGCTTTAACCTGATGACGCTGGGAGGCCTGGCAGCAGCCATCGGCCTGGTGATCGACGACGCCATCGTGGTGGTGGAAAACATCGTGATGCACCGCGATGCGGGCGAGCCGCGCAGCGAAGCCGTGCGCAAGGCGCTCAAGGAAATTACCTCGCCGCTGATCGGCTCAACCATCACGCCGGTGGTTGTGTTTCTGCCCCTGGTCTCAGTCACCGGCGTCACCGGCAGCTTTTTCCGCGCGCTCGCCATCACCATGACCGCGGCCCTGCTGACGTCGCTCATGCTGGCGCTGACCTGGACGCCGGGGTTGAGCCTGATGCTGCTGGGCGAGCGGGAGGGCAAGACAGAACAGGAAGAGCACAAGCCAGGGCAAATGTTGAGCAGTGTACTTCATCTGCACCGCCGGGTGCTTGACCGTGCGCTGGCCAAGCCGCTGTGGGTTGGCGGAGCCTGTTTGCTGCTTGTTCTGGGCACCTGGGCAGGCTATCAGGCGCTTGGCTCCGACCTGTTGCCGGAGATGGACGAGGGCGGTTTCATTCTGGACTACATCATGCCCGCCGGCAGTTCGCTCAGCGAGACCAACCGGGTTCTGGAGCACGTTGAGCGCATCCTGCGCGCCACTCCCGAGGTGGAAATCACCTCCCGGCGCACGGGATTGCAGATGGGCCTGGCCGCCGTCACCGAGGCCAACACCGGCGACTTCACGATCAAGCTCAAAGCTCATCGCAGCCGCGCCATCGACGACGTGATAGCCGGCATCCGCGCACAAATCCGGGCCACCGAGCCGGAGCTGGACGTTGAGTTTACGCAGGTGCTTCAGGACATGATCGGCGACCTGTCCAATGCGCCAGAGCCGATCCAGATCAAGCTCTTCGCCAACGATCCGGCAATGCTGGAGCAACTGGGACCCAGGGTGGGCGACGCCATCGGCAAAATCCCCGGCGTGGTGGATGTGCAGAACGGCATTGAGAACACCATCAGCGGCCCGGCCACCAACTTCCAGATCGATCCGGTGGTTGCCGGCCGCCTCGGCTTCACACCGGCTGAAGTCTCCACAGACGCCACCGCGATTCTGGACGGCGTGGCCACGGCCGATCCGCTCATCTCGAACGGCCGCCCCTACACCATTCGCGTGCGCCTCGGCGATGATGCCCGCGCCTCGCTCGATACCATCCAGAACACGGTCTTTAACAGCACTTCAGGCCACACCGCTACCCTGGGCTCGCTGGCCACCATTGAGCAGTTGCCGCCGCAGAATGAAATCCGCCGCGAAAACCTGCAACGGCTGGTGGTGGTCACCGGACGCCTTGAAGGCTCTGACCTGGGCAGCGGCATGGCCAAAGTGCGGCAGACCGTCGCCGGGCTTCACCTGCCCGCGTCTGTCCGCATTGTGTACGGCGGCACCTACGAGGAGCAGCAGAAATCTTTCCGCGACCTACTCCGTGTTTTGCTGCTGGCGCTGGCCCTAGTCTTTGGCGTACTCCTCACCGAGTTCCGCAACTTCCCCGCGCCCATCGCCATTCTCACCTCGTCCGTGCTTTCTATCTCCGGCGTGATTCTGGCCCTGCTGGTTACGGGCACCACGTTCAACGTGGCGTCATTCATGGGACTCATCATGGTGATCGGCATCGTAGCCAAGAACGGCATTCTGCTGCTTGACGCCGACGAGAAATTCCGGGCTGAGGGCGCATCGGCCCGCGAAGCCATGCTGCACGCGGCCCAGCGGCGCCTACGGCCCATTGTGATGACCGCCCTTGCCGCCGTCTGCGGCATGCTTCCCCTGGCCTTTGCCCTGGGCGCGGGCTCGCAGATGCTGCAGCCGCTGGCCATTGCCGTTATTGGGGGCCTCTGCATCTCCATGGTGCTCAGCCTGGTGGTCACGCCGCTTGTTTACTATCTGCTGACCCAGGGCCGGCAGACGCCGCCGGAAGAACCGGTGTAAGCGGCGAACCCGCGGCGGCCAATGGCAGAATAGACGTATGCCACTTACAGAGCCCCTTCTGCTCTCCTTCGCCCAGACACGCGTTTTGGGCGCGCTGCTTGAAAAGGAAGTCACCACGCCGGACTACTATCCGCTCTCACTGAACGCGCTGATCAACGCCTGCAACCAGCGCTCGAACCGCGAGCCGGTAACGGACCTGGACGAAGAAGCGGTGCGCCAGGCTTTGCACGCGCTGGAGGATTTGCACCTGGCGGGCCGGGCGCGCGGCGCGGATGGGCGCGTGACCAAGTACGAGCACTGGCTGGGCGAGGTCTTCAACTTCAACCGCGCGGAGACGGCGCTGCTGTGCGTGCTGCTGCTGCGCGGGCCGCAGACTCCAGGCGAGCTGCGCGGACGCACGGAGCGGCTGCACAACTTCGACGAGATCACGGATGTGCTGGCCGGGCTGCAAAAGCTGATGGAGCGGGAACCTGCGCTGGCGGCGGTGCTGCCGCGGCAACCGGGCATGAAAGAAGCGCGGTATGCGCATCTGCTGTCAGGGCCAGTGGAATCGATGCCGGCTGTCGTCGAGACTGCATTTGTGAGGCGTGAGGGCGGCGAGAACGCCGGGCACGCAGAGCGGATTACGCAGTTGGAAACGACGGTTGCAGAGCTAAAGCAGGAGATGGCTGCGCTGCGGCAGAAAATCGACGGCCTGTTCGGAGATTGAGTGTGAGTTGATCTGGCTTGTGGTTTCCCATCCTTTCCGCGTTTGTTGCAGGAAGGATGGGAAACTACAAGTCCAAAATAGATCTCTTCCAGACAGCTAAATCAGCTCATACCCAGCGAACCAATACCCAATCTCAAAAGCCGCCGTGTCTTCCGCATCCGAGCCGTGGACGGCGTTTTCCTGAATGGAGCCGGCAAACTTTTTGCGCAGGGTTCCCTCTTCGGCGTTGGCGGGATTGGTAGCGCCCATCAGCTTGCGCAGGTCGGCAATGGCGTTGTCTTTCTCCAAGACCAACAGAACCAGCGGCCCCGAAGACATGAAGCTGGTGAGCGCATCAAAGAAGGGCTTGCCCTGGTGGACCGCATAGAAGCCCTCTGCCTGCCGCTTGGAGATGGACTGCTTTTTGATGGCCACAATCTGGAAACCGGCCTTGGCAATCTCGGCCAGAATGGCCCCGGTATAGCCTTTGCGAACCGCGTCGGGCTTGACGATGCTGAAGGTGCGTTGCGCCACTGGAGTTACTCCTTGGGGGAATTGTGTTGACTGCTTCATTGTAAAGGGCGGCGTGTGCGGCTGCCCCCGGGAGTTCGGGACGGAAATCTGATAAAGTTGCGGCATGATCCGCCTTGCCGCAGGTTCTTATCGCTCTTCAATTGCAATGGCCATTGTCCTGGCCGCCGTTCCAGCCCTCGGCCAGACCGCCGCGCCCGCAGCCACACCCGTCGCAGCCGAGCTGCGGGTCTTCGATGCTTCGCTGGTCGACAAGACCGTGGACCCCTGCGACAATTTTTACCGCTTCAGTTGCAATGGCTGGTTCAAACGCAATCCGCTACCCGCCGACCAGGCTCGCTATGGGCGCTTTACTGAGTTGTCTGAGTTGAACCGCCTGCACATGCGGCAGATTCTGGAAGAGGCGGCAGTGCCTGCGTCCGCGCGCAATGCAAACGAGCCCCCGCGCAGCACCAACGAACAGAAGATCGGTGACGAGTACGCAAGTTGCATGGATACGGCAACGGTGAACCGGCTGGGACTGACGCCGCTCAAGCCGGAGCTGGAGCGCATTGCCGCGCTGCGCTCGGCGGCCGAGCTGCCCGCGCTGCTGGCGCACCTGCACGCGATGGGCGTGAACGTCTTTTTCAACATGGGATCGAGCCAGGACTTTGCCGATGCCAGCGCAGTGATTTCCTTCTATAACGCGGGCGGCCTGGGATTGCCGGAACGCGACTACTACACGCGCAGCGATGCCAAGAGCGTGGAGTTGCGCCGGCAATACGCGGCCCATGTGCGCAACCTCTTTACGCTGGCGGGCGAACCGGAAGCGCAGGCCGCGCACGACGCCGACGCTGTACTGGCGTTGGAGACTCGCCTGGCCAAGGCATCGCTCACCATCACCGAGCAGCGCGACCCGCAGAACCTGAACCATCCCACCGACGTGGCTAGCTTTCAAAAAGAGCTGACGCACTTTTCGCTGGCGGATTACGTGGCCGCGGCACACGCGCCCGCAACCGGCAGGATGAACGATACGGAGCCAAAGTTTTTTGCGGAGTTCAAC
>JARLGF010000138.1 GCA_031296165.1 Occallatibacter sp.
CGGTGGCCTTTTTCCATGCGCGCTCCCAGCCGCAGGTCTTCCTCGCCAGGTTTGATATAGAGCCTCTAGCACTCAAGCCCCGGACAAAAGTTCACAGCTTCCTTCCGTGCCGCCCGGGACCATGGAGGCACAAAAAACGGGACAGTTTGCGAGTGAATCGCAGACTGTCCCGTGAGGTTGCTACTAGGTCGATGTTTTTTCTACTGGACGATGAGCGTGAGGTTTGTGGTTTGCGAAACACTGCCGGAAACAGCCTTTACTGCCAGCGTGTATGTTCCTGCCGTTGTTCCTGTGGTTGTGCCCGTCGAACTGGTTTTTGAATTTGACGAGCCGCAACCGGTTGTGGAGATCACAACCGCCAGCAGCGCGAGCAGCAAGATGCCTGCCAGTTTGCGGCGCTTGCGGGCAAGGCCTAGCCCCATCGCCCCAAACGGTATCAGTGCCAATCCCATGCCGCCAGGGAATGAATTGCGCAGGCTTGCCAGAGTTCCAGAGCGGCCTGCACTGGTGCTGGCCTTGGTGGTGGCCACGGTTACAGTAAACGTCGCCGGAGTTCCCGGAGTCGCGGTGGCGCTTGCAGGTAGAGTGCAGGTGGCGCCGGTTGGGGCTCCTGAGCAACTCAGTGCGAAGGTTAGAGAGTCGCTCGTGGATGAGCCGCCAGTGGCCGTGAGCTGCAGAGCATAGGTTGTCGTGCCGCCTGACGTGATTGTGGACGACGTTGAACCGCCGGTGGCTGCGCCGGGCGCGCTGAAGGTGATGCCCGCGCCGCTCAGCGATACCGTCTGCGGACTGCTCGTGGCGTTACTGGTTATGGTCAGCGTTGTCGATTCCTGTTTCGCCGCGCTGGCCGCGAATGTGACGCTGATGGTGCAGGAAGAAGCTGCGGTGACCGTTGTGCCGATGCAGGTATCGGATTCGGTGAAATCCGTGGGAGCCACGCCACTGGCCGTATAGATGTCATTGACCACCACAGAGGAAACCGTGAGCGGCTGTGTCCCAGGATTGGTGACGGTGATGGTTTTGGTGGCCTTGGCGCCGCTGTTTATCAGTTGCGTATCGAAGTTCAGGCTGGTTGTCGAGAGCTGCGATTGCCGGGGCACGGCCACGACTCCGGCCACGCTGCGAATTGCGCTGTTCTCGGCATCGGGAATCAATAAATTGCCATCCCCATCGCCGAAGATGAAAATTGGGCCATCCAGTTGGGCACTGGTAGCCGGACCGCCGTCGCCGGAATATCCATAAGTTCCATTCCCTGCGACTGCGGCGATGGTGCCGCTTGCTGGAGACGTGAAGCTGCTGCCGCTAACCTTGAAAACTTGGCTGGCATTCGCATCTGAGATAAAGATGCTTCCCGATGCATCCACATACACTCCAGCGGGTTCTAAAAATTCAAAGTCAAGAGCGCCGGAAGCAGTTGCACTGGAGCCACCACCCGCCACGGTCGTAATTTTGCCGTAATTGGCATCCGAGGAGACCAGAATGACTTCACGGACAACCGGGTGCCCTCCCGCATCTGTAATGAAGAGGTTCCCGGAGCTGTCCACAGCCACGCCGACGGGATTCACCAGCGCTGCGCTGATGGCGGCAACGCCATTCACGCTATAGTCGTTGCTGCCGCCTCCGGCCGCGATGGTCAGGTTCCCGGATGTGTCAAGCTTCCGGATCAGGGCGTTGCCACTATCGGCAATGTAGACGTTGCCGGAGCCGTCCACGGCCACGCTACTGGGGTAGTTTAGGCCGTTATTTGAACCAGCCACGCCGGCTACGGTGGTTAGAGTACCGGATGCATCGACTTTACGGATCAAGGAGTTGTTATTATCCGCGATGTAAAGGTTGCCGGAGTTATCCACCGCCACGTCGTAGGGATCGTCCAACTTGGTTGTGAGGGCCGAGCCATCGCCGGAATAGCCGCACACGCCAGTGCCCGCCACGGTGGAGATAATGCCGGTGGATGCATTGATTTTGCGGATGACGCAGTTGTAGGTGTCCGCAATGTAGCGGTTGCCGGAGCCATCTAAGGCAATGCCCATCGCGCCTTCAAGCTGGGCGCTGGTAGCCAATCCGCCATCGCCGGAGTAACTGAAGTGGTGGTTTCCGGCCACGGTGGAGATGACACCGCTCGAGATCTTGCGGATAACGTAATTGTATTCGTCCGCAATGTAGAGGTTTCCCGTGCTGTCTAAGGCTATGCCTTGGGGTTCATACAGCGTGGCGGCGGTAGCCGCGCTTCCATCCCCTGTGTAGCCCTTGCTGCCGGTGCCCGCTACGGTGGAAATAGTACCGGTCGTGTCGACTTTGCGGATATCGTGATAGCCGAATTCTGTGAAATAAAGATTGCCTGTGCTGTCTACGGACACGTACGCCGGATAACTTAAACTGGCGCTGGTCGCCGGGCCTGAAGCGCTGGAATAACCTCCAGTACCGCCGCCCGCTACGATGGTGATGGTGTTCGCGGAAAGGTCTAGCTTGCGGATAACGGCATTCCAGGTATCCGCAATATAAAGGTCAGAGCCGTACAACGCCACGCCCTCGGGGCCATCCAGCCAAGTGGTGGTGGGGGTGCTGCCATTGACGTAAACCGAGCAGTCGCCGGTGCCCGCCACGGTGGTGATGGCGCCGTTGGAAACTTTCCGGATGGCGCAGTTGCCCTGATCTGCAATGTAGATGTTCCCGGAGCTGTCCACGGCGAGGCCGTGGGGTTCATCCAACTCCGAGGTGATGGCGGAACTGCCAGTCGTTGAGCCGCAGATACTGTTGCCCGCCACGGTGGTGATGACACCGTTGGATATCTCGCGGACGACACAGTTGTCTTCATCCGCAATGTAGAGATTTCCAGTGCTGTCGAAGGTCATGCCCGCGATTTGGCCAAACTTGGCGCTGGTAGCCTGGCCACCATCGCCAGAATTGCCATTACCATTGCCTGCTATGCGGGTCACAATACCGTCGGAGCCTAACTTATAAATCTGGGCGCCCACGGCCCAGTTGTACACAGAAAAGTATGCGTTGCCTGAGATATCGACAGCCACAGCTTTCGGATCGCTGGTTGAGATCGCGGTTGCGCTCTTGCCGTTTAAATCCTGGATACCGCCCGCAACGGTGCTGATCTTTTGCGCGCAAACCGGGAGTGCCGCTACGGCAATCACCATGAAAAGACTCAACAGCTTCGCTTTGATGGAGTTCAACAGGGATATGGTCACGGTTTCACCGCCGTGAAGGGATCGGAATGGAGTGCAAGGGTCTGGGTCTGCGTCGTACCGTCGGCGTTCTGGATGGTTGCCCTGAAACGCAATGACGACGGATGTTGGCTATGAAGATACTCGTCTTTGGAAATGACGATTTTGCTGGTAAGTTCAGCTGGCGTCTGAGTTTCCAGAACCAGGGAAGAAGCGATTTGCTGCGCGTTTCGCCGGGTCCCTTTTTCCAGCGTCGTTGAGACGGAGCGCGTGGGAAGAAATACGAGATTGGAGAGCGTAACGCTTTCTGTGGAGCGATTGATCAGATGAAATCGTAAGGAAAGTGTGACTTGCGATCCCGACTCTGTGGTCTGAAGTACGGCATATCTACCCGTAATGTCATTTGGACTCGCCGCGTGTGCGGGAAGCGTAGCGACGATGCACAGGGACAAGAGCCCGGTGACTATCGCCCGAATTCCAATCGATCTCACAACATCCTCCTTGTGCTAAGTTCTGTTGTTGTTCGGTTTGGTGTTTGTCGATACATTTGCATCGAGTTTTGTGGCCATGGTGTAGGAACATGCAATCGAGCGGTTTGTGTAGCGACAGGTCTTTGTCGCCAGAATAGAAGTAGAAGCCACCGAATACCTTGCAAGTCACGTTCCATAATCTGGTTAACGGACTCTTAGAGAAGCAGCCGGAATGAATCCCCCCCCTGCTCGCTGTGGTCCCGCAGTTCTGTAGCTTCCCGATTCATCTCTCAGAACGCGAAAGAGTGAATCGGAAAGGTCATCGCGACAGGTGGAATAATTTTCGTGAAATGCTCTTGAATCTTCGGTAGCTGTCACGCCAGCGCAAGTATCCCCTTACCGAAACGTATCGGATTCGCAGGGGGAAACTTTAGGTTAAGTGTCGCTTGGAAAAGGATATACCCTCGTCACCCCCGCCAGATCGCACGCTGTTCGTCTTCGTGTTCCGCTCTGTTGGCTTTGATTGACAGCCAGGTGGCCCAGATCTGACAGTCACAAAACAATATGGGTGCCGCTGGTCGCTTTAGATGAGATCGACGACCCCACCCAGTGCGTCCTTTTATTCCCGATCCCCTGGCGGGTGGCCCCGGTCTCGATGATCTTTCCAAACCACGCCGAGGGTGCTCGCGGTCCCTCGCTGTTCAGTTCCATGACATCCTTTACGCATTTGGGGACCGGGGATATCGATACGATGCAAGCGCAGACTTCAATTCGAGCACCGGACAGGTCTACGACGCTACCCCTCGGTTGTCTCCTCAGCACAGCGTCTGCCCGTCCATCGATTTCTACCGGCAAAGAACAAGATACCGAATCACGGCGCGTAGCCCACATCGGCCCCACCCCAAACCCGCATGTTTCTTCTGGCCGCTCCCGGCGCGCGGAGCCAGTTGGCAACTGTCGATAGCGCGACCTCCACGCCAATCCCGCAAGGGGCGCGGCGATAATCCTGCCTGTTTTTACGGGCAAAATACGCCAAAAACAGCCAATCCATCCGAAATGACGTGCTGGCGAGCAGGTTTCACTGCCTCTGGAGCGCCGCATTTCGCCGATTTTCACGGATGGCCCAGCCCTTACCGTCCAAAATGATCGGGTGCCCCCTGTGCCTCGCTTGTCAAGTGCCGGGACATCCTTTACATTTTGTCTCCAGACATCCTTTACACTTGCAACCATCCGGTGAAGCGGAGGCGGGCTCTGCTGAAGAGGCGGGTGGGCCAGGTCTGACCATCCAAAATGATCGGGTGCCCCAGGTCTCGATTCTGAGACCTGGGATCGACGCTCCCACCCCGCGCGCCCTTTTATTCACCATCCCCTGCCTGTTTGCAGATAATTACCCCACCCAGGCGCACAATTGTTTCATGGTGTCTTTTTGAGCCAGGCAGTTGGCCCACTCACCGGTCCACTCACCGGTCCATCCCAAAAGGCGAATTTGTGCCCCATTCATCGCGGCATTATCGCGATGAGTGGACCGCCGGGCCACAAAGGAACACCATCAAAGGATTTTTCAACCCGATGCAGAAACGTCCGAATCTCGCATTACGGTACATAAACCTCCAAAACCGCCCAAAAACCGCCTATAAGTCCTTTATTATCTAATTTTTGATGCATAACCCCTTTAGAATCTAATTTTTGCAGCGATACCCCCTTCGCATCTCGTTGAAACTGGAGAACTTGACTAAATACATAGGGGGAGGGGGGTAGGGTGCCAATATATGGTACAGACCATACATGAGCAATCCGAAGGATTCAGTCCGCCAGTCTGAGAACCGGAAAGGACAATGTTCAGGCCTGCGCCCCCTGCCGCAGCGCCCACCAGGTGTCCAGGAAAGAGTGCAGATAAGACCGGAACGGGCCAAACCAAGCATATACAAGATCCACCTCGTGCAATCAATCTGAGCAAAAGGCTAAAGACAAACAGCCCCTGCCAATGGCAGGGGCTGTTTGTACGTGCGAATGATCATCCGTCGTTTACTTCATATTGCCGTTGGAGTCCATGGTGATACCGCCCGGCCCCTTGTTCTTTTTCTCTTCGTTAGCCTTGCGGGTCCCCATGGCCTTGGTGCGCCAATCTTCTGCCGTTGCGACATCTGCTTTGACCGCAGCTGCGTCGCCGAAATCAAGATCTGCCTTGCGCCGGTAGATCAGGTTCAAATAGGCCATGGCATCGTCGTAGTTGGCCCGGTTCGCCACCGCCTGGTTGAGGTACTGCAAGCCCTCTTCGACGAGCGGAGCATTAATTTGTTTCAGCGGATCCATAACCTTCTTGGGCGCCTTGACGTTGCCTTCGCCATCATCGTTAATGCCGGCAGGCTGTAGGATCTTCAGCGCATTCTCGTGGGCCTGCGTCCAGTCGATCACGCCTACGGTATAAGCAGCCTCAGGATCTTTCGGATCCACGGCCAACACTCTCTTCTGCCATGTCTTGGCTTCATCCAGCTTTTTGATGCTGAAATAAATGCCTGCAACCTGCTTCAGGCTGTTGACATCGTTCGGGTCCTTGTCCAGAACCTGCTTGAAGATGTCGATGGCCTGTTGCGCAGTGCTCAGGTTATCCGGCGTATCCAGGCCAGGCACCACATTCTGCGCCAGAGCTGTTGCCAGATAGCTTTTTGCCATGGGCAGGTTCGGATCAAGCTGCGTGGCTTTCTGGAAGTGACCAATCGCCTCTTCGTAGTGAGCGCTCTTGTACGCTTCCACTCCCTTGTTCAACTGGTCACGGGCTGCAAGCTGGTTGCACCCGCTCATGGAAAGCACCATGCCGGCCAAGGCAACCGCGAGCGCCGTAATACGTGCGGGTCCATTCATATTCGTATCCTTCTCCTTCAGGCGAATGCCTATCGGTGCACGCCTGGAAATTCCTGGCAGCTGGCCGCGGGTGGGAGTATCCGAAACCAGGTTGAAAAAATTGTACTCCTGTTCCCGCTCAACCGAAGCGCCCTACCGCTTCGTGGCGGGGCAGCAAGCCTGATGGTAGCCGTAACCAAATATTTCACCACGGTCTGCCATAGGCTAGCCTGAACCTTGAGTGAATCAGCTCAGTGCAATCAGTATCCGCCTGTTGGCCGGTGCCGATTGCCTGCGCAAGCTCACTATTAAAGCGAGCTTGCGTCGCAGCATACCGCTACTGGCCGGCCTGAATCTTTGGTGTCATCAACCCTATGTGATCCACGTTGGCCGCGCGACCGATATCGATGACGTCCGCGATGTAGGCGAAGTTCAAATCGTCGTCGCCCCTGACGAACATGACACGCTCGGCACGGTTGGCATAGATCTCAGTCAGCTTGGGCAGCAGCTCGGCCTTATTGACATCGGTTTCATTTATTTTGTACGCCGGGGCTGCGCCAGGGCGATAAATAACCTGAACCACGATGGTACGATCGTTCTGCTGCTGTTGCTGCTGCTGATTCTTGGGTGGCTGAGGTACCAGCGCATCCAAGCCCTTGGGTGTTACGGGCACTATGACCATGAAGATGATTAACAACACCAGAAGAATGTCGATCATCGGCGTCATATTAATGTCAGACGAGTAGCCCCCCCCGCCTCCAGTTGTCATTGACATGGCTTAAAAACTCCTTGTTTCCTCGAAATCGTTATAGAGACAGCAAGCGTAAACTTACTCACTGCCCGCGAGGTTGCCCGCGCGCTTCTGCGTTAACAAGCCTACGTCTTCCACTCCGGCTGTACGCACTGCGTCGATGGCGTCTTCAACTGCCCGATATTGCGCACGCGCATCGGCGCGGATAAAGATCGTCTTGCCGGGCTTATCGGATAGCTTCTCTGTCACCATCCTGCCAAGCTCGCTGGTGGCCACTTTGTCCTGTCCCAGAAATACGCCACCATCGCGCGTGATAGCCACGACAATAGCATCTTCCTTGTCGGCGTCAGGCATGGCGACGGCATTGTCTACCTGGGCCATGTCGATCGCGACCTTATTCTGGAGCATGGGTGTGATGACCATGAAAATAATCAGCAACACCAGCATCACATCCACCATCGGGGTGACATTGATATTGGCGCTGACTTTACCGCCTTCGTTGCGAACTGAGATTCCCATTGTTAGGGCTCCGTTGCCTATGATTTTTTATTCCGGCTGGCATCCGGCATCGCTTGCAAGCTACCTGGCGGAGGCACGGTTAAAACCGGAGGGCGGGAGAGAGATTCACTCTCCGCCCTCCGCAGATTCCCGCTCTCACCGACAGACGCTTCGCTTAGCGCTTGTGGCTCTGCTTGATGAAATAGTCAATCAGTTCGCTCGAAGAGTTATCCATCTCCACATCGAACGATTCGACACGACCGGTAAAGTAATTGAAGGCCATGACGGCGGGAATGGCCACGAGCAGGCCGAACGCCGTGGTGACCAGAGCTTCTGAGATGCCGCCGGCAACGGCGCCGATGCCCGAGGTCTTCTGGGTGGCGATCTGCTGGAAGGCGTTCAGAATGCCAACGACCGTGCCGAACAGGCCGACAAACGGTGCCGTGGCGCCAATGGTGGCCAGAACGCTCAGTCCCCTCTTCAGCTTGGCGTGGACAATAGCCTCTGCCCTGTCCAGCGCGCGGCCCGAGCTGGCGATGGTCTCTTCTGTGGGTGCACCGGCCGAAGCGCGGAACTCCTGCAGACCAGCCGTCACAACCTCGGCGAGGTGAGACTTCTTGTTGCGGTCGGCAATCTTGATGGCTTCTTCAAGCTTGCTGTCCTTCAGCGCGCCGGCAACCTTGGGCGCGAACTCGCGCGACTGCTTGCGGGCAGCAGAGAAGTACAGGTAGCGGTCGATCATAACGGCCAACGACCAGATCGACTCGATAAAAAGAAGAATGGCCACGCAGCGGGCAAGCCATCCCATGTGGCCCCAGAGACCCATGGGGCTGAAGCTGACGGTCTGCTCTTCCTGGAACAGCGCAAGGCTGCTGACCGTGTGCGAAGCGAAATGTGCGAGCTGAGCGAGAATCACTGAATCGTTCCTCCTAAGGAGTTTCTTGTGTACTAGGACTGCCTTACGGTTGCTGGGAATGCGGCACTTTCGGTATTCGCATTCAGGTCAAAAGCAAGGCTCCTACCCAATAACGCGGGAAGGAGCCAGAGAGTTGATTATCCGCCGCCCAGAGTGAAGATCACGTTAATAGTAGTCTCCACTTCCACCGGCTCGTTGTTGAGCAGATATGGCCTGTAGCGCCAAGTTCTCACGGCATCCAGGGCGGCTGACTGCAACATGGCAGGGCCGTTGATCACCTTGAGATCCTGAATCGACCCCGTCTTGGAAATAGTCGCCTGCAGCACCACCGTACCTGAAACGCGTGCAGCCTTGGCGATTGGCGGGTAGATAGGTACAGTCTTTTGGACCAACATACCCACGGCAACGCCGGCTGAGATGTTGACCTTCTTGGGAACCGCGGCTTGCACCTTGGGCCCCTTCGAATTCACGCTGTCAAAGGCTCCCGGAACGGCACCACCGCCCAAGCCTTCCATGCCGGCCACGCCAAACCCTGTCGCAGGCGGCGCTTCCTTTACAGCCACCATTTTAATGTCATGCGGAATCCGGGTAGGCGCCATCAACTGATTGTTCATCATTTGCGGCTGAACGCGGACTACGTGCACTTCCGGTGGTGGCGGCGGAGGAGGCGGTGGTGGCGGCGGCGGAGGGGCAACCAAGAGCGTTGTCATGGCATTCCTGGGCAGCGCCTCAGGATAGATCAGCGGAATAAGGATGAGCAGAACGAGAACTGAACCGTTGACGATGCCCGTGAACATCATCCAACGACCGCTCTTGGTCTTGATCCTGCCTCCGGATTCAAACGTGGAATCTTCAAACATTGCCAGCCTCGAATCGGGTGTTGATTACTTCTATTTAGACACCGCAAGAACCTTAAATGTTCCCGGCTTCAAAACGGTATCACAGATACATCGCGTACTGCCATCGGAAGTCTTACTCAATACTAGCCGCGCTGCAAATCCGATGCAATCTCAGGGTTGAAATCCCTTACACTCTGGCGCGTTTCGCAGCTGGTAAGACAGTCGCCTTGCCCTTGCTCGCGCGCCACTCCTGCCACGCCACCAGCATAGGTGCGGCAATGGCGATGGACGAATACGTGCCAATGAGAATACCGATCACCAGCGCGAAGGAGAAGTTCCTGAGAACTTCGCCTCCAAAGATAAACAGCGACAGCACCGTCAGGAAGGTCAGACCCGAAGTCAGCACTGTCCTGCTCAGCGTCTGATTGATACTGCGGTTGACCACGTCGGGCAGAGATTCGCGCCGGCTCAGGCGGAGGTTCTCGCGGATGCGGTCGAACACGACAATAGTGTCGTTCATCGAGTAGCCCACCAGCGTAAGAATGGCGGCGATGACGGTCAGGCTGATCTCGCGATTAAAGAGAGCGAAGGCACCCACCGTAATCAGGGTGTCGTGAAAACAGGCAACCACCGCAGCCACGCCATAAATGAGCTGAAAGCGAAACCAGAGATAGACCAGCATGCCCAGCAGCGAGTAAAGCGTAGCCAGCAGGGCCTGCTTTTCAAGCTGCTTGCCCACCGTTGGACCAACCACCTGCACGTTGCGCACGGTGAACGGATTGTTGTAATGCGACTGCAAGGCATCCACGATCTGCTGACGCCCGCTATCGAGCGCGCTTTCGTTGGTCTGCTCCGGCAGGCTGATAAGCACCTCGTTGCTGCTGGGCACATCGTAGTTCACCACACTGGCATCCTTGATGCCTGCCGCATCGGTGGCATGGCGGATGGCGTTGATGTCCGGTGTCTGGGTAAATTTCACCTGCACCTGCGTGCCGCCGCGGAAGTCCACGCTCAAGGGAACCGGGCTGCCGATCTGGGTCCAATGCAAGCCCATCGAGATGATGCCGGCAACGCTGAAGATCAAAGAAAAGGCGAGGAAGTACCACTTTTTCCCGAGCCAGTCCACGTTTACGCTGTGAAAGAATTCCACTAGTTCTCTCCCCTTCCTGGGAGGCTGGAGCTTCTTGGGCTCCAGCGTTCAATAGGTTCAAATACCGCTGTTACAGCCTACGCGCCAAAGCTAAATGGAGACCATCTCGCCGGGCTTCAACTTGTTCAAATGGGCATCGAAGATGACCCGCGAGACATACACCGCCGTGAAGAGGTTGGCCAGCAAACCGACGGTCAACGTGGTAGCAAAGCCCTTGATCGGCCCGCTTCCGAAAATGAACAAGATAGCCGCCGAGACGATGGTGGTGACGTGAGTATCGACAATGGTCACCCATGCATGAGCAAAACCCTGATCCACGGCTGCCGAAGGTGCCTTGCCTGCACGCGTTTCTTCCCGGATGCGCTCGAAGATCAGTACGTTCGAATCCACACCCATACCTATGGTTAGAATGACGCCGGCTATGCCCGGCAATGTCAACGTCGCAGTGGAGTAGCCCATGAAACCCAGCAGAATTACCAGGTTCATAATCAGCGCCAAGTCGGCGTTGATGCCCGAGCCGCGGTAATAGATGAGCATGAAGGCCATGACCACCAAGACGCCCACGATGGCTGCCGTAACGCCCTGGCGAATCGAGTCCGCGCCCAGGGACGCGCCCACTGTGCGGTCTTCAAGATAATTCAGTGAGGCCGGCAGTGCGCCGGTGCGCAGCATCTTCGAAAGAATCGCGACTTCGTCCGGCGAGAAGCTGCCTTCGATTTCGCCACTGTCGCGAATGGCGCTCTTGATATTGGCTACTTCGCGGACGCGACCGCCCATGACCACAGCCATACTGTGGCCCACATTGGCGCTGGTGTACTCGTAGAACTTGTCGCCGGCTTCATTGGTCAGCGTGAAACGGACATCGCGCAGCCCATTCTGATCTGTTCCGGGGTCGGCGGAGCGGAAGTCGCTGCCGGCCACTACCGCAGCGCGCTGCAGAACGTAGACGCTGTCGGCATCGGAACCGGTTGCCATCGCACCCGAGCCATGCACCATCTGCTCGTCGGACGGAATCGTGCCGCCCGTGCTGGCCAGAGCCGCCGCTTCGTCGGGATAGGGACCGCCCACCACGGGATGAATCTCAAGCCGCGCCGTGGACTGAATAATGCTCTTCACGCGATCCAGATCCGAGATGCCCGGCAACTCCACCAGAATCTGGTTGGCGCCCAGTCCGTACTCCTGGATCAACGGTTCGCTTACGCCCAGCGTGTCCACTCGGTCGCGAATGGTGTCGATCGCCTGCTGGACGGTCTTCTTTTCCAGCGCCGTCTCGATCATCGGCTTCATTGTGAGCGTGTAGGTGTTGTCTGAGCCCCCGCCAGACAGGTCGTATTCGGTGGAATACTTGGTGTCCAACAAGGAACGCACGGCGCTGCTGCTGGCAGGCGAGAAACCTTCCACACGAACCGCTTCAGGCTTGTTCGGATCGGGTTTGATCACCTGCGTAAAACTCAGGTTGGCTTTTTTCAGGTCCTGCTGAACCTGCGCCACCGTGTTGTCCGTTTCGGCGCTGACCGCTTCCGACACGACCACCTGCAAAATCAGGTGGGCGCCGCCCTTCAGATCCAAACCGAGATGAATTCGCTGCGTCAGGGCGTCGCTAAGCGCTTTGCCGGAAATCCCCGATGGCACTCCAAAGATGCCGTAGATGCACACCGCTAGGACTGCAACAATCAGGATAACTTTGCTCTTGAGATTCTTCTTCATCGTCCCGTTTCTCTAATTCCGTTTCTCTTGTACGAAAAACTTAAGATCCCGATGTACCGTCCTGGGTGGTAACCGAGGCGATCGCGTTCTTGGCCACTTCCAGCTTGATGCCGTCCGGTGCCACGCGGATCACGATCACATCGTCCTTGATGGAAAGAATGATGCCGCGGATGCCGCCTGCTGTCGTAATGCGATCGCCGGCCTTGATGGAACTCAGCATCGACTGCCACTGCTTTTGCCGCTTCTGTTGCGGGCGGATCATCACAAGATACAGTACCGGAATCAACAGCAGGGGCAAAAGCATGGTAATACTGCTTCCGCCCGCTCCGGCGGGACTGCCCGCCAACAATGCGAAACTCGTCGCCACGCTCATCCTTTGCTCACCCCCGGCCGCATTCTCCCGCAGCCGTTCAGGGCACAGACACACCCGGCCTTAGGCCGGGCGCCTCTAAAAAATTTGTCTCCGGGAATAATACTGGCATTTGGTCAATTCCGGCCCTGGCACCGCCAAACGCCGGGATGGAAAACAACGATTGCTGCAACCCCTGGGACTGAATTCCAGTCCCGCAACCGCGCACCCACCTCGAACCCTACTGCCGTCTGCTTCCTGTTCGACATAGCTCTGTTTTGGAACTCCGATTCCGGAAACAACACAGTTCTGCTCGTGCCTGCCCCGTCCGGATTCCAAAAGTTTGCCTAGGAAGATAAGATACGCGCGGCCTGATGCGTGTCAAGGCGCATCCTCCCCGGCAAGGCCCGGTTGCACAGCTCGGCAGCGCCTCAGCCTGAGGAAAACAGGACCCCTGCGGGGGCTCGACTCAGGCTCGACCCAATGTTTATAAAGCCTTTACACGTTGACTACTCCATCCTTACCGCTGGCAATTTCTGCTTGAACCATACCGCTTTCGCTCCAGGCGAGCCCTGCCAGGACCCGCGTGCTTTGAAATGCAGGATTGGGGGTTCACACTCATGCTGACTTTCCATGCGGACATTCTCTTTTTCATCCCGATCGGCCTTTGCATTGCCTTCATGTTCTGGGTTCTGTACGGCTTCTGGAATGACGAGAGACGCCGGTAGCTGTCTCCATCGGTCAGTCGTCAGGAACTCCGCGTCCCGCCAGCCTGCCCGTTACTTCGGCTTGGTTTCCGGGGCTGGCGTCTCCGGCTCGTCGCCCGAGTCCTCCACCAGCACCGCCGAACCGGGAACGATATCGTAACTCACCGTGTCCTTGCCCGTGGGATGGAAGGTAATGCGCAGCGGCTCGCGCTGCCACTCCGCGGGACCGCAGGCCGGGTCGGGATGGTTTTCCGGGTCGAAGGCCCCCAGCTTCCTGGCCAGCACCGCCTTGCGCGCCTCCACCTGCGCCACCACGGCATACAGGCTCTTGCCGCTGGCGGTCGTCCCACAATAGGCGCCGTAGTCGCGGAACCAGCTCACATGGCTCACGCCGGGGTCGTAGTCCGGCAGCTTGAGCGCAACAATGTGGCCGGTAACGCGGTTCACCAGCAGCCACGGACCCCGCTGCCAAACCCAGTGGCCCAGCTTGTCGCCGGGTAGCGAATCGTTGAGCCGGATCACTCGCCTGACCACGAAGCTGCGGTCGGTCACGTCGTGGGCGTCGCCGTTGGTCCACTCCTTCAGAACGCCGTCCACCAGCAGCGCACGAATCTTGAGCGCGTCCTCGGCAGCAGCCGCACCAGCCGGATCGCCGGCCTTGGTGTACGGCACCTTCTTCGCCGCTCCCAGAACCACGGTGTGCACCTTGCGCGCCGCCTGAGCTGCCGGCGCCACGGCCAGCAGTGCCGCCAAAATTGCTACCGCAATCCTCACGCTCTTGCTCATGCTGTCTGCCCTTCCGACCTGTACTGAGAACTCGCGTTGTTTTGAAGGACTGGGGCTTCGGCCCCCATCCTTCACCGTAGTGAACTCCGCTGCCTCTGGCGACTAGATCCCCGCAGCCTCCACAGCTCTCGCCACGCGGAAAGCTGTGCCCTCGTTCAAATGCGCCGCCAGCACCTGCATCCCCACCGGCAAACCGGCGGCTGTCTTCCCGCACGGCACCGTCACGCCGCAGATGCCCGCCAGGCTCGCCGTCACAGTGTAAATGTCGGCCAGGTACATGGCCAGCGGATCGCCGGTCTTCTCGCCCAGCTTGAAAGCCGCCGTGGGCGCGGTCGGCGTCACAATGGCGTCCACTTCGGCAAAGGCGCGCAGATACTCCTCGGCCAGCAATCGCCGCACCTGCTGGGCTTTCAAATAATAGGCGTCGTAGTAGCCGGCTGAGAGCGCATACGTCCCCAGCAAGATGCGCCGCTTCACCTCCGCGCCAAACCCCTCGTCGCGCGAGTGGCTGTACATGTCGGACAGGGTCTCCGATGCAGGCGAGCGGTAGCCATAGCGCACACCGTCAAAGCGGGCCAGGTTGGCACTGGCCTCGGCCGTAGCGATCAGGTAGTAGACGGGCACGGCGTACTTGGTGTTTGGCAGCGAAACCGGCTTGACCGTGCAGCCCGCCGCCTTGAGCGCGGCAATGCCCTTTTCAATCGCGGCGCGCACCTCCGGGTCCAGCCCTTCGGCAAAGTACTCGGCAGGAACGCCGATACGCAGCCCTTCGGCCGGTTTATCGCTTTCGGCAGCAAAGTCGGGGACAGGAGCCGGCGAACTGGTGGCGTCCTTGGGATCGTTGCCGGCAATCACGCCCAGCAGTGTTGCAGCATCGCGCACATGCGCGGCGAAAGGCCCCACGCGGTCCAGCGACGAGGCAAAGGCAATCAGTCCGTAGCGCGAAACGCGCCCATAGGTCGGCAGTACGCCCACCACTCCGCAAAAACTTGCAGGCTGGCGAATCGAGCCGCCGGTGTCGGACCCCAGCGTGGCCACGGCCATGTTGGCCGCCACCGCCGCCGCCGAGCCGCCGCTGGACCCGCCCGGAACCCGCTCCGTATCCACCGGGTTGCGCACTGGCCCGTAAGCCGAATTCTCGTTCGAGGAGCCCATGGCAAACTCGTCGCAGTTGATCTTGCCCAGCAGCACCGCCCCCGCCGCTTCCAGCTTTGCCACCGCCGTGGCGTCGTACGGAGGACGATAGCCCTCAAGAATTTTGGACCCAGCCGTCGCCGGAGCGCCTTTCATCACCAACACGTCCTTGATGCCCACCGGAACCCCGGCCAGCAGCGGCAAGGGATCGCCCTTGGCCGCCAGCGCGTCCACGCGCGCGGCCTGTTCCAGCGCCCGCTCTTTGGTCAGGCTCAGATACACATTCAAACGCGGATTCACGCTCGCTATGCGGTCATAGTAGCTGGCTGCCAGGTCGACTGCCTTCGTCTGGCCGGAAACAAACTCCGCGCGCAACTCGGCCAGAGTCTTTGGCTTCTCCACATAGTTTTCCGCTGCTTTGGCTTCGCTGGACAATCGGGCTTTCCTTTCTCCGGCCTCTTGTCGATGGCCGTTTTCCGGCCTGTTCCGGCCTGTTTGCTGTCGCTCGCTCCCCGGCTTCCCTTAGGGCTTGCTTACCGCTCAATCACCTTCGGCACCTTGAAGAAAACCCCGTCGGTCTCCGGCGCCTGCTGCATCACGGCAGCGCGATCCAGCGACAGCAGCGTCTGGTCGGCGCGCACCACGCTCGCCGTGGCCGCCGTTTCCAGCTCGCTCACCTGGGCCAGCGGCAAAACGCCGCTTGTATCCAGCTCGTTGAGTTCGGCCACATATTCAAGTACGGCGTTCAGATCGTGCAGCATGGGCGGAGTCTCTTCCGGAGCCAGCTCCAGGTGGGCAAGTTCGGCCACGCGCTTCACATCTTCCACGGTAACTTTGGTCGTCATTCGCTGCTCTTCCCCCATCTCCGGCCCCGGCCATTCCAGGGTTCCGTTGCAGGCACTCGTCTCTGTTGCTCGAAGATAAAGTATAGCCCGTCCCGGATTGCTCACATCGGCCCCAATCGGCAAGTGCCTAACAACCCCAGCCCCCAAAAGCACATCTCATCGCCCAGAGGTATCGAATCATGGCGGAAAGCAAAGAGTTGGCGGAAGTGAACGGGGCATTGCGCTCGGTGATCGATGTCTTGCACGACAGCCACCAGGGACTGCTGCAGATTGGCGAGCACCTGAAGAAAGAAACCACAAAACTTTATATCCTGAGCGAGAGTCAGGTTAGAGACGAATATGCAGCAGAATTGGAGAATACGCTCCATCGCCACGGACAACGCGACGTGAACGAGGGTGGCACCGCTTCCGGAACCCTGCATCGCGTCTGGGGCGACATCAAAGCGTACCTGGGGGCCGACGACCACAGCCTGCTGGCCACAGCCGAGCAAGGGGAGGACGAAGCCGTGAAGGCGTATGAGAAAGCCCTTGAAGCGGTGCTGCCTGGCGATATTCGCGACCTGCTGGTAACCCAGAAGACGCACATCGCGCATTCTCACAGCAAGGTCCGCGATCTCCGGGATGGCATTGCCGCCTAGGGCTCCAACCTCATGAAAATGGCCTGGCGCACCGGTCTCCAGACCCGCGCGCCCCATCGCTGCACAAGGAACATCTTCATGCGTTCACAGTTTCAGGGCCTGTTCATATTACCCATCCATATGGGTAATATGAACAGGCCCTGAAACTGCAGGTTGCGCAAACCCGGTCTTGAAAGGGCGCGGCGTGGTGCCCTCCGGCAGCCTCTCCGCACTCCTTTAGTCCACGGTCAGCGTCATGCTCAGCGAATGTTCCACGCCGTTTGAAGTCACGGACACTGGAATCGTATAGGTCCCCGCCGGTGTTGTACTCGCGCTCGACGAACCGCCCGAGCCGCCGGATTTTCCTCCCCCCGAACTGGTGCAACTGGACATGCCGCCGCAGACCATCAACGCCAGCAACGCGGCCAGCAGAAACGTCTTGCGCCGCCGCCAGAACGCCAGCGGAAGAAACAGCAACCCGCAAGCCAGCGGAAGCACGCGCCAGCCGGCCGGTTGCCACAAACGCGCGGACGTCCCGGATTTCCCCGTGTAAATCTGCACGGCCACGGTTCCCGAGGAGCCGGCGCTCACCTGCAGGCTTGAGGGGTTGAACAGGCACAGCGCGTTCTTGGGGAGCGTGCCGCAGGTCAACGTGAAGGTTCCTCCGGGCGAAAATTGCGCCGCGGAGATCCACACCGGAGTTACAGTCAGCGTGTAACTCGCAGTCTGGCCGCTGGCCACGGTCACGCTGGTCGAACCGCTGGCGGCAACCGCAAAATCGAAGCTTGCCCCTGATAGCGTAACTGCGGAGGAGTTGTCCATTGCAGGAGAAATGATGGGCAGCGTGCCGGTAAATGTGCCGTACGTGGTCGGCTGAAAAATGACCCCTACCGTGCAGCTTGCCCCGGCGGCCAGGCTCGTGGGGCAGGTGTTCTGCGTCAGGCTGAACGGAGAAATCGCGGAAAGCGTCAGCGCGCTTGCGGCAATGCTGTTCGAGTTGGTGACGGTCACGGTTTGCGCCGCGCTGGAGTTGCCGGGGGGCAATGTCGCAAAGGTCAGGCTGGACGGGCTGACGGTCAAAGCAGTCGGCTGCACACCCGTCCCGGACAGGCTGATCGTCTGCGTCCGCACCGCATCGGTGACGGTCAGCGTACCGGTCTGGGTTCCCGCGGTCACAGGCGCAAAAATCACGCTCAGGGTACAACTGGAATTGCCCGCCAGTTGGGTTCCGCAGTTGTTCGATGTTTGAAACGGCCCGCTCACTTTGATCGAGATCCCCGTCAACGGCAGGTCTCCGATATTCGATAGTGGGGCGGTCTGTGCCGCCGAAAGCTGGCCGTCCAGGGTTGCAGGAAATGTAAGCGACGTCGTGGGTAGGCTGTCTGCCGCCGGAGCTGCCCCGGTACCGCTCAGCGCAACCGTTTGCGTTCCTGCCCCATCGGTAAGTGACAGCGCTCCCGCCACCGCTCCCCGTTCCGTGGGCGCAAACGCAATCTCGATCTGGCAGGCAGTGCCCGCCGCCAGCGTGGTGGTGCCGCAGGAGTTGCTGGCAATCGTAAAGGGGGAAGAGATCACGATTCCGGTGATCGGAACCGCCGTAGTGCTGCTGTTGGTGGCCGCAACCGGTAGAGAGGCAGAGGTGGTTCCCATCTTGACCTGTCCAAAACTCACCGTCGCGGGCGTCAGGCTCACCGCTCCCGCCGGGCTGCCGGTACCGCTCAGCGCAACCGTCAATTGGCCGCCGTAGACATTGGCGCCAATAGTCATCTCGCCCGTCCGGCTGCCGGTCTCCGTGGGCGTGAACTTCACTTGGATGGTGCAGTGCCCGCCCACCGGCACCGTCGTCTTCTTGCAGTTGTCGGTCTCGCTGAAGTCCCCGTTCATGGCGATCGTAGTGGGCGTAAGGGCCAGGCTGCCCGTATTTTCCAGGGTCACCGCCTGCGCCCCACTGGCGGTCCCAAACTCCTGGATGGCAAAGGTCAATAAATCGGGGTTAGCGGTTGCGGTGGTCAAAGCCGTGCCCGCGGTCCACAGCGGGGTATCCCACACGCCACGGCCGTAGGTTCCCGCAACCAGAACCTGCTGCGACGCCGTAACAGGAGCGGCGCTGAGCGCAACCACTGGCGCCTCCGGCAGCCCGGTCCCGAAAGCCGACCAGCACTCCGACGACGCCTGTGCGCAGTTTGCAATCTGCGTTGTGAAGTAGACGCCCGCATCCGTGGCAATGTAGACCGTGTTCTCGTCCTGCGGGTCCACCACCACGCTGTTGGCCGGAGCCGCGGGTAGATTATCGGCAGCATTCGTCCAGCTTGCCCCGCCATCGGTCGAGCGGTACACCAACTGCGACGCATGTGCTGTTGACGGCATCCCTTCCACCGTCACATAGACCGTCTTCCCCGTCGTGTCGTGCGGATCGATGAAGATGCTGGAAATGTCCATGCCGTCCGAATTCATCGCCTTGCTGTCATTGCCAACCGAGCCCGATGTCAGATTGGTCCATGTGGGCATGGTGCTTGAGGCGGGATTGAAGGTCGCACTCCACACCTGGCCGAACGGCGAAAAACCGCCCTCCGCCGAGCCATATGTGCCCGCATACACAACCTCTTCGCCGCTGGAAAGCGCCATGGCAGCCATCGCGCGAACCGGAGAGTCGCCGTTGCAGGCGGCGCTGGTCACGCCGCTGTCCAGAATCGGACTGATCGCGTCGGTCCCGCTCCACCCGATGCCATTGGCCGGCCCGCGCCACACACGGCAGGTCCCGATCAGCAGTTGCGTCGGGTCCACGGGGTCCACCAGAAACGGCGCCGGCGTACTCATCGTGTACCCGTCCCCATATGCCCCGTTCATGTCGATCACCGGGCTCGTGCCAAAGTCCGAGGGCGTGCATCCGCCCGCCTGCGCACACAAATAGATGGAAACGCCATTCTGGTTGTTCACATACCAGTTTTCGCTATCCCTGGGGTCAATCGCCACAGGACCGCCGTACCCTCCCAGAATCTGCGGCCACTCAGCCGTCACCCCGGTCGAGCTCTTCACGCCCGCCGTTCCGTTCACGCCCAGCCCGGCCATCATGGTGTACGGCGTGCTGCCGGCCTGTGACAGGCTCACGACCTCCGCCAGTGAGCCCAGGCTCCCATTTAAATTTTGAAAGTGGGCGGCATCTGTGTTGCCGGCCACTCCGCACGCCGCGCCCGACTCGCCAATCTGGTCAAGCGAGCGCCATAGCCCGCTGTCGTTGCCCAGAAAAACCTCCTGCGGGACAAGCGGGTTCCAGGCCAGCGCGTGCTGGTAGGCGCCCACCCGCGCGCAGAATCCCGCCGTCGCATTGGTCGTGTTGCGCCACTGGCAGCCCATCGCCAGGCTGCACTTCCATAAGTCGTCCGCCCCGGCAAACAGCAGCGTGTCCTGCCCCAGTCCCGCGGCGTAGGGTACCGCGGCCAGCATCAGTGTGTAGCCGCCATCCGCAACCGTGGGCGCCGTCGAACTGGTTCCCGGAAACCACGGCAGCTCGGTAAAAGCTATGGTCTTGTTGGTGCAGTCCGTCCCTGTGGTATTGATCCCGCACGCATCCTGCCAGATGCCCAGGTTGGGCCACTGCCCGGTCACGGAGTTGTACGAGCCCACCGTCCACGCAAAAGTGTCGCCGGTCTGGGGATTCACGGCCAGCGTCCCGCGATAGATGGGGCAGCCCTCTGAGCCAAGGCTGCCGGAGTTGGTGGGGCACAAGGCCGTGGTCAGCGTCGAGGCTGGCTGAGACGCCATCCGCGTCCAGGTTATGCCGTCCGGCGACTGGTAATACCCGTGGTAGCGCACCGCCGCTATAAACAGCTTCCGTATCTGGTTCCAAACCACTGATGTGGCCGCATTCCCGTCGGGGCTGGTAAACGTATCGAGCGGCCCCTGCACATCCCCGCTGCCGTCGGTAATCGTCGCCAGGTGCCAGCTGACTCCGCCGTCCTTCGAGTAATACAGGCCCTCGTAGCTCTGCGTCGACCGTTCCGCGTTCACCAGCACGCCCTCCCAGGCCTGCGAAACCGCCGCCACCACCCGCTGCGCATCCACCGTGCTCCAGGCAAAACCGGAGAAGCCCTCGCCCACAAAGCTGAAATCCTGCCCGCTCAGCCCCTGTTCCGCGTCCACGGTGGTCTGGATCAGGCTCCAACTGTTCCCGCCGTCCGCCGAGCGCAGAATGCCCGCGCCATAGTAGGAGTCAAGCTCGTCGTTCGGGTCGCCGGTCCCGGCCAGAATCACGCCCGTACCGCCCGGCTGCACCGTCAACGCGCCAATGCTGATGGATGCGTCCCTTGCGCCGCTCAGAGCCTCCACCGTGTCCGTCAGCGGGGTAAACGTGACTGTAGACGCGCTGCTTGCATCCGCATACTTCGCCATCCACACCCCGCCGCCGGTGGTTCCCGCATACAGTCGAATGTCGCTCGAGACGGATGTGTCCAGCGCCAGCGCTGAAACGCGGCCCGTCACCGCAACCGGCGTCGAGCCAAAGTCCAGAGATAATACAGCGGCCGGACCCAGCGCCTGCCAGGTCGCCGTAGCCGCGCCTGAGCCCTCTGGTCCAGCCGCGACCGTCCGCACCGCCGTGCGAGCGGCTTGCGTCCGCCAGTTGGTCCGGATTCCCGCTTTCGCCTGCGTCCAGCCGCGCTGGGCAAGAAACCGCCGCGCCGCAACCACCCGCGGAGGAAGATTCGCCCGCTGCGCCGCCGGGCCGGAGAGTGCATTCTGCGCCTGCACTGAAATTCCCGCCGCAAGCGCCAGCCCCGCCAGAATCAAAACTCCAAATCCCAGACCGGTCCCTGAGCCGCCGCGCCACAATTCATAGGCGTACTGACCCGCCCCGCCGCTCCGGGCAGGTTTTCCGCGCATCCGCTGAAAGGCAAAACTCATCACACGCATTCGCATTTCGGCTCCGCTTCCTCTCTCTTTCTCATCTTCCGAGGAGAGGTTAGCGAAATCCAATGGATTTGGCCGTGCGAAACGCGCAGATTCCGGGAATGGAATTGTGGCCCATTATAGGACAGCGCAAACTTCGCTGATGTGTGATTGCCAATACAGCAGCGCACACCACTCCACCAGCATCAGATTGCCGGCTCGTCCGTCTTGCCGCCCTGCTGGCGTATGTACAGCGCCGCGTTGAACTTCCTGGCAGTCGAGGCAGCCGTCATGGACCGCACCAGGCCAAAAACCGGCCGGTTAAACCAGGGGTGGTCGTGCCGGCCCACAATGGCCCAGGCAATGCCCGCGTAGCCGTTGGGGTCGCGGCCGTCCAGCTCATAGCGGTCGTTCAGCTCCACCGCCCACTCGAAGGCACGGGCCGGGTCCGGCGCCCATTCCAGAATCTTCTTCCCCCAGTACATGCGCATATAGTTGTGCATCCAGCCGGTCTGCACCATCTCCCGCTGGGCCGCATTCCACAGTTCGTCGGCGGTCTCGCCGCGCGCCAACTGTTTGAGACTGTAGCGGTACGGGCGCGGGTCGCCGGCATGCTCCACAAGGGTTTTGCGCGCCCACGGCGCCGCGCACTCCCAGTTGTCGTAGTTGGGCTCGTGGCGCACAAACAGCACGGACAGCTCCCGCCAGCCAATCAACTGCTCCAGAAATCGCTCGCCGGTCTCTGCCGACGCCTTGCCCTCGGCCACAGCTTTCTTGACAGCCAGTGCAACGGTCAGCGGGCCTATGTTGCCAAAGTGCAGATACGGCGACAATCGGCTGGTCCCGCGCACTTCCGGATGGTTCCGCATCTCCTCGTAGCCGGGCAGCTCCTGCCGCACAAACTCGCCCAGCCGCTTCAGCGCCGCATGGGTTCCGCCCGTAAAGCTGTCCACCGGTCCGACTGATCGATCGAGTTTTGTAAATCCTTCAGTAATGTCTTCTGTAAGAGAAAAGCTCGGAAGCGCCTTCCACGGACTCCACGGATAAAGCGGGGCAATCTTCATGGGCGCGAGCAAATATTCCGGCAGCGCAGCCTTCAAGCGCGGCCTGAAATGGTGCATCAGCACAAAGCTGCGGTCGAAGACGCGCGAGGGCACGACGACGTCGGCATCGACCGTCCAGTAGGGCAGTTTGAGCCGCCTGGCCAGCACCTGCCGCCAGCGCTCCGGCTCGCGGCAGGGGTTTTCGTCGCCAACCAGGAGGGCCGCGCTCACCTCTTCAAGGAATGCCTCCAGCGAGTTGTCCGGCGGACGACGCAGAACAAAGCCCACCCCGCGCTCGGCCGCGTCACTGGCCGCGTCGCGCAAGCCCTGCGCCATAAAGTGGTAATGCCGCAGGTTGGCGTTGGGGTAATTAGGAATCACCGAGAAAAACACCACCACCGGCAGCCCCAGCAGGTTCCCCGCCTCAATCGCCACATCCAGCGCCGGATTGTCCACAATCCGCATCGCCCGCTGCATCCAGTAAACGACGCACCGCGCGTTCTTCCGCACCGCACCGCACCGCCGCACCAGCACGCGCGTTTGTTCCGCCAACCGCGCAAGCTCTTCGGGGATCTTCTGTTCGTCGGGCATGAGAATCATTCTCGGCGGCACAACTTCTATTTTGCTCCAGCGCGATTGCGCGGAACGGTGCGTCCGCTTTTCGCTTTTGCATCGTGAAAATCCAGACGCCGCGATCCAGCGTCCGAAGCAAAAAGGGCCACCCGTCGGGCAGCCCTTCGTGCAAAATGTTCCTGTCTCATCGGACACTGAAAACTGACAACTGTTCACTGACCACTGTCAACTGCTCTTCTACCATCTTCCCCACGCCCGGCTGATGTAGTCCGACAACGTCATGCTGATCAGGGCCAGGAAGGTAAAGATGCCTGCGCCGATGGTGAGCTTGGTCAGCTTGGAGCTGTACTTCACATGCATGAAATACAGCACCACCAGCGTGGCCTTGCCGGTGGCGATGGCTAGGGCGATGACGGGGTTCCAGGGGCCGAGGTCGACAAACGACGCCCAGACCGTAAGTGCCGTGCCCATCAGCAGCCCGAAAAATACGACCACATACACCTTGGGGCCGACAATGTGATGCTCGTGTTCAACGGGATGCTCGTGCTCGACGTGTTGTGCTTGCTCGCTCATGCGGTAGCGTCCTTTATTGATGCCTGCTGATCAAGTAGAGCAGCGCAAAGAGATAGATCCAGACCAGATCGACAAAGTGCCAGTAGTAGCCGAAGTTCTCAACAAACGTGGTGTGCCCCGCGGTGTAAGCCCCGTCCCGCGCGCGGTAGATCATGAACCCCAGAATGCCGATGCCGATAATCATGTGCAGCGCGTGCATCCCGGTCAGCGCAAAGTAGAGCGAGAAGTAAATCTCCGTATGCCGCGCCATATCCAGCGCCAGCGGTTTGTCGTGATACTCCGCGTAGACCTCGGGGTTCGACTGCGGATCGAGGAACGATTGCAGGCTGTAGTGCTGGCCGGGAACGTGGTGCATCTCGAACTTTTCGCGGTACTCGATGCCCTTGATGCCCAGGAAGCACAAGCCCAGAATGAAGGTCAGGCTCAGGCACAGCACCAGCCCGCGCCTGCGCCGCGTCTCCGCGCACCACACGCCCATGGCCATGGTAAAGCTGGAGCAGATCAGCACCACCGTGTTCAGCGTTCCCCAAACCACATTCAACTGGTGCGAGCCGGCCACAAACGCCGGGTAGTACCAGTTGCGGTAGATCAAATAAGCGGTAAACAGCCCGCCAAAGAACATGATCTCGGTCAGCAGGAATAGCCACATGGCAAAGTTCGTGGCGTCCGACTGCTGCTCGACCGAATTGAAGTGATGGCGCAGGTAGGACGGATGCTCCTCGTGAGCATCGGCCGGAGCGCCGTGTGCAATCGCGGTACTATCCGACACTGGCTACCTCTTTCGCTTTCTGATTCTCCAGCCACTCGTAGTGCTAGGCTTCGTGGTCCATGATGGGGAGTTCGGTAAAGTTCTCGGTCAGGGGCGGCGACTGAATCTGCCATTCCAGCCCCGTCGCCTGCCAGGGGTTGTTGCCGGCAATGGCGCCGTACTTCAGCGACCAGGTCAGGTACAGCACCGGCAGCAGGTAGCCCACGCCCAGAATGGTGGCGCCGGCTGTCGAGAATACATTCAGAATCTGGAACTCCGGCGGGTACGATGCGTAGCGCCGCGGCATGCCCAGCACGCCCAGAATGAACTGCGGAAAGAACGTCAGGTTGAACCCGATGAACGTCACCACCGCCGCCAGTTGCGAGATCTTTTCCGGATACATGCGCCCGGTGATCTTGGGCCACCAGAAGTGAATGCCCGACAGAAAGGCCATCAACATGCCGCCCACCATCACAAAGTGGAAGTGCGCCACGATGAAGTACGTCTCGGTCAGATGAATGTCGGTGCCCGAGGTGCCCAGGAATACGCCCGTCATGCCGCCGATGGTGAACAGCCCCATGAAGCCGAAGGCGTAAAGCATCGGCGTTTCAAAAGTAATGGACCCCTTGTAAAGCGTAAAAGCCCAGTTGAAAATCTTGATGGCCGAGGGCACGGCAACCAGCATGGTCAGCAACGAAAACACCAGCACCGCGTAGTTTGAAATGCCCATGATGAACATGTGGTGCGCCCAGACAAAGAACCCGAAAACCGCAATGGCCACCGACGAAAAAGCCACCGCCGTATAGCCGAACACCCGCTTGCGGCTGAACGTCGAGATAACTTCGGAGATAACTCCCATGCCGGGCAGAATCATGATGTAGACAGCCGGGTGCGAGTAGAACCAGAACAGGTGCTGGAACAGCAGCGGGTCGCCGCCCTTCGCCGGGTCGAACACCCCAATCCCAATGGTCCGCTCCAGGGCCACCAGCACAATGGCGATGGCCAGCACCGGCGTGCCCAGCACCATCAGGATGCTGGCCGCGTAGTGCGCCCACACAAACAACGGCATCCGGAACCAGGTCATGCCCGGCGCGCGCATCTTGTGGATGGTCACGATGAAATTGAGCCCGGTAAAGATGGAACTGAAGCCTGCGATAAAGATGGCCAGCCCCGTGGTCAGCACGTTGGTGTTCACGTAATGCGTTGACAGCGGAGTGGTGAAGGTCCAGCCCGTATCCACGCCGCCGGCCATCATCGTATAGAGTGCCAGCAGGCCGCCGGCCATGTAGAGATACCAGCTCAGCAGGTTGATCTTGGGCAGCGCAAGATCTTTGGCCCCCAGCATAATGGGGATCAGGAAGTTGCCCAGTGTGGCCGGAACCGAAGGCACCAGAAACAGAAAGATCATGATAACGCCATGCATCGTGAACACCTTGTTATAGGTGTCGGTGGCCATCAGGTCCGACTGCGGCGTCAGCAGCTCCAGGCGGATCAGCCCTGCCAGCGCTCCGCCAATAAAGAAGAAGAAGGTAATCGAGATCAGGTAAAGAATCGCGATCCGCTTGTGGTCGCTGGTCAGCAGCCAGCTCAGCAGACCGTTCTCCTTGTTCAGGTAGTTGACCTTGGGAATTCTGGCCGTGGACTGATCGGGAAGACTGACGATTGTGTCGCTCATGGTTTCACCTTCCCCGGCGCCGTGGTCTGTGCTGCCGCGGGCGCCGCTTTGCCTTCGCTCTCCGGCAGCAGATCGGTGGTGTTTGTCGTCTGCTGAATGCGGTAGTCGGAGTTGAGATTTTTGATGTACTCAACCAGCGCAATCACGCCCTCTTCGCTCACCTGCCCCTGATACGTAGGCATGATGGGCGCGTAGCCCTGGGTTATATGCTGCGATGGATTCAGAATGGCTTCACGCAGGTAAGCATCGTCGGCCGTAATTGTTTCTCCAGTTGCAAGCGGCAGCTTGGCGCCGTAGACGTTGGCCAGCGAAGGTCCGCGCGCATCCGGCCGCGTGTTGTGGCAGGCCGCGCAGCTCAGACTGGCAAACAGCCGTTCGCCATTCTGCGCCAGCGATGCGCCGCTCGTGGAGCTGGCCAGCCACTGCTTGAAGTCTCCCGGCGTCATCACCACCACATCGCCAATCATCTGCGAGTGATCCGTCCCGCAGTACTGCGTGCAGAACAGGTGATAGGTCCCGGGCGTCGTGGCTTCAAACCACACCGTTGTGTACCGGCCCGGAATGGCCTCGCGCTTCACCCGGAACGCGGGAATGGAAAAGCTGTGAAACACATCCTGCGAAATCAGAGTCAGCTGCACCGGCTGGCCCGTGGGCACGTGCAGCGAGTTGATCTCGTGCTGCCCGCCCGGATGCTCGGCCTTCCACATCCACTGCTTGCCCACCACGTAAATGTTCATGGCGTTGGCCGGCGGCGTGAACACGCGGAAATAAATCAGCGCGCCCCACACAAACATCACCAGAAACAGGCCCAGCGGAATAATCGTCCACGTGGCCTCCAGCAGCGTCGAGCCTTCGATCTGCACCGCCACCGGATGCCGCTTCTTGCTGTACAGAATTGAGAAACTGACGACCAGAAGCACCACAATCGTCAGTCCGATCAGGCTCACCAGGGTTATGAAGAAGAGCAGTGCGTCCATCTGAGGCGCAATGCGGGATGCCTCCGGCGGAAACAGCGCGAAGTTCGTCATCCACTTGACGAGAAACTGCCAGATTACTGGGCTGATGTGGCTCATTCCTTTATCCGTTCATCCTTTTTTCCTGTGGCCGGCGGGTCGTCGTGCCGGTAGTCCCGGCGGAACATCACCAACATGAATCCACCCAGCATGAATACCGTCAGAAGCCCGCCCAACTGCACTACACGCGCCACAATCAGCGAGTGCTTGTTGGTCTGGGGATCGTAGTGATAGCAGTAGGTCAGTATGTTGTCCACCGGTGAGCCGATGCGGTTGGACGAAGCCTCATCCAGCCCCAGCAGCAGATCCTTGGGCGAGTACTCCACGCCCATGTAATACTGGGCCAGCTTGCCCTCGGGAGTTACGATTTGAATCGAGCTGGCGTGCGCAAACTGCGTCAGCTTTCCATCTGGCCCCGGAATCTTCACGTAGCCAAACCCCACCGCCTTAGTGAGTGCGTCGATGTTCGGCTGCGTGCCGGTCATAAAGTGCCAGCCATTCGCGGTCTCCGGCTTTCCGTACCGCTTCAGGTAGCTGCGCTTCTTCGCCGCGGCCAGGTCCGTTCCCTCGCTCGGATCGATGCTCACCACAATCACGTTGAAGTCCTTGCCGGGAACAAAGTTCACCATCTGCAAGGCGCCCGTCAGTCCGTTCAGTTCCTCTGAGCAGAGCATGGGGCACTGATAGTAAACCAGCGCCAGAATCGCCGGCCGCTTGCCAAAGTAGCTGCTCAGTTGCACCTGCTTGCCGGCGTCGTCGGTAAAGGTCAGATTCAGCGGCAACTGCTGGTTGAGCCTCTGTTCAATGCGCACGGCATTCAGAAGCGAAGGCGGCTTGTCGTTCACCGGCCCCATCTGCTTATCGCCGTAGCTTGCAACCTGCGCCATCCCGGACGGCGCGGATAGTGCCATGCACAGCACCAGCGCGCCCGCAGCAGCCATCGCCGCGCCTCGCCAGCTTCTCCGCATTGTGCCTGTCCGATCCATCGTTCCCGCACACTTTCTACTGCCATGTACTATGGGTGCCCCACCCTCGGCGCGTCTTTGTTTTTGCGCCTAGGGTGGGAAACCAAACCCTCAACTCGCCACTGCTCGCTACTTCTGTTCCTGACGCTTCGCCTCAACCGCGACATCCTGCGCCTGTTCCTGCTCATAGCCGGTACGCGCAAATCCATTGGTCAGCGGGTAGCGCACCACCGGCTTGCTCTCTCCGGTCATCGGCGGCGCTTGCACCACGGCCGGTGCCACCGGCAATCCGCTCTGTGCCAGCAGCTCCATCGCCCGCTCCACCGGAATCCTTACCTTGCCCTGACCGCGGTCCACCCATGTGTAGTGCTCCAGCAGCAGATCCTCGCGCGCATGTAGATCGGCAATGTCCTGGTTGCCGTCGTCGGTCTGCACCCGCGGCGTGGGAAACTGCTGGGTCAGCGCGGCAATCTTGTTCTGCAACTCGGGATTGGAAGGCAGATTGCCCAACTGCCGCACATCTGCCGTCTTCGTCCACTTGCTGTCGGGCCCGTCTTCCTTGTTCATATGGGCGTTGATCACTTTGCCGATGCCGTAGCTGAGCACCGCCGTCACCACCACAAAAATGGCCAGCGCGGTCAGAAACACCACGATCCCTGAAATCTTCACATCGGACCGCTCGTAGCCCGCCGATGCATCCACTTCTTCCGGCTTGCGATCTTCCGGTTCGTGCCCCGAACCTTCGTTGTTATGCGTTGGCATGTTCAGGCTCCAGAATCTCCGCCACATGCGGATCGTTGGTCTGCACCAGGGGACGCGTCTGCAGGCGCGTGCAGAAGAATGCAACCCAGAAGGCTGTCATCGCCGCCGGCACGGCCGCATATTCAAGAATTCCCCAACTGAAGTGCAGGTTCCGCGCGGCGTCCTTGAAGTTCGGCTCAATCAGCCAGAACAGATCGAACGCCTTGGCGAACACCATCCATTGGCACACCAAGATCAGCCGCTTCTTGTTGCGCTTCAGGTCCCGCGAGAGCAACAGCGTGAACGGAATCAACCAATGGAAAATGAAATCGAGCGTAATGATGATGCCCCAGTTGCCGCGGATGCGATCCAGGTACCAGGGAATCTCCTCGGGAAGATTTCCTGACCAGATGATGAGGAACTGTGAGAAGGCCAGGTAGATGTTCAGCATCACAAAGGCAAAGGTGAACTTGCCCAGATCGTGCTGTTCGGTCTGGCGCAGCAGAGTCTTGAAAGGCTCGGCTTTCGACAGTGAAATCGACACAATGATTCCCAGCGCCAGCACCAGGTAGCCCTGCCCCACCAGGAACAGCAGCCCATACACCGACGAGTACCACGTGGGATCGAGCGACATCACCCAGTAGATGACCGCCGCGGTCATGGTCAGCGCGTAGATCACAACGCCGGGGCCGCTGATGTTTTCAAACTGCTTGATCCACCGCGGCGTGGTTTCAGGGGAAGCCGCATCGCGCTGCAATCCGAGACTGTTCAGCCGCCACGTGTAGAATGCCCAGACGGCGAAGCAGAACAGGCTCACCAAAATAAATGCCTCGGGATTCAGCATCGGACGCTTGAACTCGATCGCGTGTGCCTGAACCTCGTTGATCCATCCCGACTTCAGCGCCGCATCCACATCGGTCACTGCGGCCCACAGGTAGAGCTTTTTGAGCGAGAAGGCAATCACCAGCCAGTAGACAAACACCAGCGGCAGCGTCCGGCTCATCGCCTCCAGAGGCCGCCGCAGCAGCAGGCCCCACTTGCCGCCCGTGCAGTACTGCACCATCAGCAGCGCCAGGCCTCCCACTGAAAATCCGAAGGTAAGCATCAGGCCCAGCAGCCAGGCCCGCAGCACATGGTCAATCGACTTGTCGGCCACTGCCAGCGCGGCGGCAATAATCGAAAATACCAACCCGATAGCCAGCGCCCGCGTCTTCCAGCCGTTTACAAAGGCGGGAGCGCTCAAGTCTGCAGGGAGCGTGTTGGCGTGATTCTCGTGAGCCATTCCGTCTGTCCTTACTTCACGGCCGCTGGGGCCGGTTTGCTTGCGGGAATCTTGATGGCAGGGTCCGCCGGATAGGCCGGAGCCATCGCCGGGTAGCCTTGCTTCACGTCGTTCGGATACGCCTGCACCGCGGAGGAGGGCAGCGCCCACGGCTCGGCAAAGCCCGCCGGCAAATGCTCCTCTGCCGCCACATCCTTCAGGTTCTTCACCTGCACTCCGGCCGGCACATCCTTCTCTGATGCCGCCTGGCTCAACTGCAGCGCCCGTATGTAAGCCGCCACCGCCCAGCGGTCCACCGGAGTCAACTGCGCCGAGTAGTCCGGCATCGCTCCGTAGCCGTGCGTCATCACGTAGTAGTAGTGCGACAAAGGCTGCGCCAGCCGCACCTGGTCGTGCAGATTGGCAGCCGGCTTGTAGCCCCGCTCCACAATCGCGCCCATTCCGTTGCCCACCCGCGAGTGGCAAGGCGTGCAGTAAATGTTGAACCGCTCCTGCCCGCGCTTCAGCACGTCCAGCGTCACTGGAAAAGGCATCAGGTTCTGCTCTTCGCGGTAGCCGTTCGCGCCCTGCACCACGCCGGTATAAAAGTAGCTGTCCTCATGCAACTGCCCGCGCGCCACAGTGTTCAGCACCTGCGGCCGCGCCCCGCGATGATCGGCAAAAAACTCCGTGCCCCGCTGCGGAATCAGCTTCGGCTGATTCTGCATATCCTGCCTGCATCCAGCCACAAACAGCAGCATGGCCAGACCGGAGCCGGCGGCAACTTGCCGGAAAATTCCATTGAGGCGGTTCGCTTCCATCAGTACTCCACCTCCACCACCGACACCGGCTGGAAGCTCGTCAAATAATTCTTCGTTTCCACCAGATCGAACTTCGGGTCCAGCGCCTCCAGGCACAGGAAGAACTTGTCCGTCGTCGCCCCGTTGCGAAAATTCGGCGCATTGAACAGCGGATGATACAGCGTCGGCAGTCTGTTCAACGCCAACATGCCAAACGCCGCCGAGAGACCCGCAAACAAAATGGTCCACTCGTAGGCAGGCACAATAAATGCCGGCCAGGAGTAAGTCGGCCTTCCGCCAATATTCAGCGGATACGCCAGCACGGAGACCCATGTCTCCAGTGAAAACATCGCCGCCAGTCCCATCAAGCCGCCAATCAGCGTCAGCAGCGGCACCTTGTTGCGGTGGAAGCCGATGGCCTCGGCCGCCTCTTCCACCGGGTAGGGCGTGTAGCAGTCCAGCCGCCGCCATCCGTCCTGCCGCGCTTGCCGCGCTGCGCGGACCAGATCGCTCGGCGTATCGAATTCGGCCAGCAGGCCGTACGTTCCTTCGCGTGCAGGCATATCAATCACCAGCCTTCGCTGTTGCCTTGGGCGTAATCTTCGCTCCCGGCAGCATCATGCGGATTTCAGACATGGGTATCATGGGCAGGAAGCGCACAAACAGCAGGAACAGCGCCGTGAACAAGCCCAGCGTGCCCA
The DNA here is from genome assembly GCA_031296165.1 of Occallatibacter sp. Classification (GTDB taxonomy): domain Bacteria; phylum Acidobacteriota; class Terriglobia; order Terriglobales; family Acidobacteriaceae; genus Telmatobacter. The sequence goes on from JARLGF010000138.1 coordinate 31,761, forward strand.
CGTAGATCATGTAGTCCCATTTGGTCGCGCGGTAAGTTCCCCACGACGAGGGCAGAAAGTCGCGGTAGAGGCTCGTCACCACAATGACGAAGCGCTCAAACCACATGCCCGTGTTCACCACAATCGAAATGAAAAACATGAACGGAATCGACGTGCGCAGCTTGCGCGACCACAGCGTCGTCAGCGGAATCGCCAGGTTGCAGGTAACCAGAACCCAGTACGACCAGCCCATCGGCCCGAACATGCGGTTCCACATCATGAAGGCTTCCCAGTGCGAGGCCGAGTACCAGGCCATGAAGACTTCCATGCCGTACCCGTAAGCCACAATGAAGCCGGTAGCCAGCATCACCTTGCCCATATTGTCGATGTGCCGCTCTGTCACCAGCCCTTCCAGGTGGTAGAACTTGCGCAGCGGAATCGCCAGCGTCAGCACCATCGCAAAGCCCGAGTAAATCGCGCCGGCCACAAAGTACGGCGGAAAGATGGTCGTATGCCACCCCGGCAGCACCGCCACCGCAAAGTCGAAACTGATCACCGTGTGTACGCTCAGCACCAGCGGTGTCGCCAGGCCGGCCAGCAGCAGCGAAGCCGTCTCATAGCGCATCCAGTGCCGCACTGAGCCGCGCCAGCCCATCGAGAGCAGGCCGTAGAAATACTGCGCAATCTTCGACTCCGCGCGATCGCGCATGGTGCCGAAATCGGGAACCATGCCGATGTACCAGAACACCACCGAAATCGTCGCGTACGTCGAAACCGCGAACACGTCCCACAGCAGCGGCGAACGGAACTGCGGCCACACGTCCATCGTGTTGGGATAAGGCAGCAGCCAGTAACCCAGCCACGGACGCCCTACGTGAATCAGCGGAAACATGCCCGCGCAGACTACGGCGAAAATCGTCATCGCCTCGGCAAACCGGTTGATCGAGTTGCGCCAGCCCTGTTTGAACAGCAGCAGAATCGCTGAGATCAGCGTGCCCGCGTGGCCAATGCCGATCCACCACACAAAGTTGATGATGGCAAAGCCCCACGCCACCGGCTGCGAGAGTCCCCAGATGCCCACGCCTACCAGGAACAGCCAGCACACCGCCGTAAGCAGCAAGGTCGCCACCGCACCGGCCACGCCGAAAAAGGCAAACCAGCCCAGCGGCGTATGCGGCGTCAGCACAATGCGCGTGATCTTCTCGGTCACCGACTTGAAAGTCTGGCCCGGCCCGATCACCCGGTATTCGCCGGTTGCGGGATCGATCCCCGGATTGTTGGTTTTCACTTCGCTGGTTGCCATCGTGGCTTCAACCCTTTGCCGGCACGTGTTCCGCCGGCGTTTCTTCCAATTCAGGATTCGGATTCAATACCGCGGCCACATAGGTGGTCCGCGGCCGGGTATTCTGATCGCCCAGCACCTGGTAGCTCCGCTCATCTCCACGCAGCTTCGCCACCCGGCTTGTCTTGTCGTTGATATTTCCAAACGTGATCGCCGATGCCGGGCAAGCCTGCTGGCACGCGGTCACAATCTCTCCGTCGCGTACGCCCCGGTTCTCCTTGTCGGCCTCGATCTTCGCCGCTGAAATGCGCTGAACGCAGTAGCTGCACTTCTCCATCACTCCGCGCGACCGCACTGAAACGTCCGGATTGCGCAGCAGCTTCAGGCTTTCGGTCTCATAGTCGGAATACAGCAGGAAGTTGAACCGCCGCACCTTGTAGGGGCAGTTGTTCGAGCAGTAGCGTGTGCCCACGCAGCGGTTGTACACCATGGTGTTCAACCCCTCCGGCGTGTGCACCGTCGCACCTACCGGGCAAACCTGCTCGCAGGGCGCGTTCTCGCAGTGTTGGCAGGCCATGGGCTGGAAGTGCGCTCGCGGGGCCGACAAATCGCCCTCAAAATAGGTGTCAATGCGCAGCCACTGCATGTTGCGGCCAATGCGCACTTGCTGCTTGCCCACCACCGCGATGTTGTTTTCCGCGTAACAGCTCACAATGCACGCATTGCATCCCGTGCAGCTGTTCATGTCGATCGACATGCCCCACGCGTTGTCCGGATAGGTCCAGTTGGGAAACAGCGAAGTCCCCATCTCCGTCTTCTCGCGCCCTTCGCCCTCGTTGGCAAAGTTCGGATTGGCCTTGAACTCCTCCAACGTCGCGTAGCGAATGATCCCCCGCTCGCCCAGCGCCTCATCGGCTTCCAGTGAGTTGTTCCCGTTCCCTTGCTGTCCGAATGTCTTGCCCCGGTGATCCTGGAAGTGGCTCTTGGTGATCGCCGTGCCCCACTTGCCATCCACCTTCCTGATCGATCCCGTTGCGTAGAAAGGCGCCCACGTGTTGCGAATCCGGTAAGCGTCGAATCCCGCGCCCCCGGCCACGCGTCCCGTCTGCCGTCCATAGCCCAGGTACACCGTCACCGAGTTATCCGGATGCCCAGGGGCCACGATCACCGGCGCCTTCACCTTGCCCCCGCCCACCGTGAGCTCGACAATGTCGTCTTCTTCCAGGCCCAGCCTGCTCAGCGTCGCACCTGAAACAATCGCCGCATTGTCCCAGCTCAGGTTGGTCACTGGCTTGGGCAGCTCCTGCAGCCAGCCCACATTTGCCCACCGCCCGTCGTACACCGTCGGATCGGGCCTGAAAATGATTTCGATTGAGTCCTTCGACGTCGGCGCGGGAATATCTGTGACCGGGGTGCCCGTGCCTGCCTTGGATGTCATGTCAAACGCGGTGCCCTCAATCCATCCCGCGTGCAACGCCTTCCTCCAACCCGTTTCAAAATCGCCTTTGATCACCGGCTTCCACGTCGTACGCACCGCTTCATACGCGCTCAGCATCGGCTCGTCCAGCAGCGTCTGCAACACATCGTGCGCCGTTTTCCCGCCATACAGCGGATCGATCAGCGGCTGCACAATCGACACCGTGCCGTCGTACGCCCGCGCATCCGACCACGACTCCAGAAAATGCGCCGCCGGAATGTGCCAGTGCGCAATCTGTCCCGTCTCGTCCACATGCGAGCCCAGGTACGCCACCGTCTTCGCCTTGTCGAAAGCCGCCGCGAAATTCAAATCCGCGGGCGCCGTGTAGATCGGGTTGGCATTCAGGATCACCAGCCAATCCACTTTGCCCGCATTGAGGTCGCCCACCAGGCCCTTAATATCTGCAATCTGATCGGAGGAAAGCGGCTCCAGCGGATCAGACGGGAGAGTAACCTTCGGTGGCGGGAGCCGAAGAACAGCGGTTTTACCGAAATTACCCAGCGCGCTGTTGATCGCGAAGGCCAGCGCAGCGACCGACGAATCCTGATAGAGCCCCGGAATCACCACACTCTTGCCCGCGTGCGTCTTCAGATCCTTCGCCAGCGCGGCCAGAAACTTGTTCTGCTCCGGCGTCCAGCTATAGCTCGGAGCATTCACACCCGCGACTCCAACAGCCTTGGCCAACTCCGCCGCAAACGCCGGAATCTCGCTCGCCCGCAGCCCCAGCCGGTGCTCCGCCTTCAGCCCCGTCGTCGTCGGCGTGCTCTCGATTGCATACAGCCGGTTCAGTTTCTCCGGCGACTTCCGCCGCTCCGCGTACTCCCGCACCAGCTTGTGAAATCCCGGATACGTCGCGCCCGACAGAAAATCCGCATCCAGCGAAACAATCACATCCGCATCGGTCAGCGCGTACTGAACAGTGATTCCCTTTTCCAGCGCCGTTCCCGCCACAGCAGGGTCATACTGCGCCAACTTCGCCTTGGGCCACGCCGCCTGCACCGCTTTCCACTGCCGCGCCAGCGTCGGCGAAGTAATTGTCGAGCTCAGGAAATAAATTCCCGTCCCGTCCTTGCTCCCTGCAACCTTCAGCCGCAGCGCCTGCGCAAACTCCGCCCACTCCCGGTTCTCGCCGCGATAAGTCACGTGCTGCGAACGGTCCGGATCGTACAGGTCCAGCAGCGTGCCCTGCGTGAACGGGTCCGACGATCCCTGGTTATACGCATGCTCCGGATTGCCGTCGATCTTGATCGGCCGGAACTGGTCGCTCTTCACCAGCAGCGGCACTGCTCCAGTTACAAACGGATGCGCTGTGGCAAAGTAATTCGGCTTGCCCAGCACCAGGTCTTCGGGAGCCTTTACATATGGATAGATGGGTTCATCGGGCTGCTTC
>JARLGF010000139.1 GCA_031296165.1 Occallatibacter sp.
CACGATGCAAATTGTTCCAGAGTTTCAACTTCCGCTCGGCCCATGTTGATCCATTCCCCCTGTGGATCAACTTCTCCTACGAGATCGCCATGCGGAAGTCCATATGCTGGTTCACTCGGGTTTCAAATGCGATTGCCCTGCCCTGTGATCCCGCTCCGCAGAAATCCATCTCCGGGAACGATATAATCGCAGGCGCAAGCGGAACGCCGTTTCCCGGCGCTCTGAATTTGGAGGAAAAACCATATGTCTTCATCTCGCCGGGAGTTTCTTGCTGGTATGGGAGCCGCCGGAGTGCTGGCGTCCATGCCGCGCGCGGCTCGTGCCAGCAGCACCTGTCCCTTCCGTCTCGCCGTCATCAACGATGAAATTTCGCCTGACTTCGACCACGCCTGCTACGTCGCCTCGCACGACTTCGGCCTCCAGTGGATTGAGCTTCGTTCCATGTGGACCAAGAACATCACCGCGCTGGACTCCTCTGAGATTGAGCGCTCCCGCCAGATTCTCGCCAAGTACAACCTCCGCGTCACTGACATTGGCAGCCCGCTTTACAAGGTCAACTGGCCCGGCGCCCCGCTCTCCAAAGAGAGCCCCCACCGCGACCAGTTCCACGCCGACTTCGAATTCAAGGCGCAGGACGCGCTGCTCGAGCACTGCATCGACCTGTGCAAAGCCTTCGGCACCGACCGCATCCGCTGCTTCGACTTTTGGCGGCTTGAAGACCCCAAGCCCTATCGCGAGGCCATGAACGAAGTCCTCCGCAAGGCCGCCCGCAAATGCGCCGACCACAAGCTGATCCTGCTGCTTGAGAATGAAATGGCCTGCAATACCGGCAGCGGCACGGAAGCCGTGGAAACCCTCAAGGGCGTTCCCGAAACCAATTTCATGCTCAACTGGGACCCGGGCAACTCCGCAACCTTTGCCGGCGACACGCCCTACCCCAACGACTACGACCTGCTACCCAAGAACCGCATCGGCCACTGCCACTGCAAAGACACCATCCGCAAGCCCGACGGCAAAGCCGCGTGGGCGCCGGTCGGCGGCGGCGTCATTGACTGGGTCGGCCAGTTCAAGGCCTTAGTCCGCGACGGCTACCATGACGCCGTGAGCCTTGAAACCCACTGGCATGGCGGCGTGCCGCCAACCGGCTCCAGCATGACCGTTGGCGAAGCCTCCACCCGCGCCAGCATGAAAGGCCTCAAGGAAGCCCTGGCCAAAGCCGGAACCGGCTGCTAAGCCGCCCCATCCACCAACAAAGACCTGTCCCCTTGCACTCCGGGGGCAGGTCTTCTTACATGCGGCAATATCTGGCTAACGGCCGGAATAACCCAAAAATTTCAACCTGTACCATTTCCGTTGTCTTGAGGTGAATTCATGGATCGTCGCAATTTTCTAAGCAATGCAACCATGGGCGCAATCGCCCTGGCCGCCACGCCCACCATGCGCGCACTCGGCGCCAACGACCGCATTCGCATCGGCCTCATCGGCGCGGGTGATCGCGGCATGGAAGATCTGGCCGAAGCGCTCAAGCAGCCCAACATCGAGTGCGTCGCCGTCGCAGACACCTACTCCCGCCGCCGCGACCTGGCCAAGGCCAAAGTCCCCGGCATCGCCACCTACGACGACCCCATGCGCCTGCTTGAGCGCAAAGACATTGACGCGGTCATCAACGCCACGCCCATGCACCTCCACGCCAAGTACTTCATCGCCGCGCTCGACGCCGGCAAGGACCTCTACAGCGAAAAGACCATGACCTGGAACATTCCCCAGGCCGTCGCCTGCCGCAAGGCCGCCAAAGCCTCCAGGCAGGTCATCCAGATCGGCGTGCAGCATGAAAGCTCCGGCGAACTGGTCGACGCCAAAAACTGGATCAAGGCCGGCTACCTGGGCAAGGTCACCATGGTGGAGTCGTGGATCTCCCGCAACACGCCCCGCGGCCACGGCCAGTGGGTGCGCCCCGTTCCCGCCGATTGCAGCCTTGAAAACGTCAACTGGAAGCTCTTCCTCGACGGCCGCGCCGAGCCCAGGTTTGACGCCTTCAAGTACATCAACTGGCGTCTCTTCTGGGAGTTCTCCGGCGGCAACATCACGGAAAACATGGTCCACCAGAATGCCTGGATCACCTCGGCCCTCGGCCTCGATCTGCCCCTGGCCGCGTCCATGGTCGGCGGCGTTTTTTCTGAGAAGGACGGCCGCCAGGTCCCTGACACCTTCAACGTCTCGCTCGAATATCCCGAGCTGCTCGTAGTCTGGCAGTCCGTCTTCTCCAACTCCCGTTACGGCCTCGGCGAACACTTCCTCGGCAGCCACGGCACCATCGAGCACGTCAGCGGCTCCACGGACATGGTCACCGGCAAAACCGCCGCCGGCATCTCCTTCATCCCGGAAAAGGCCAACAACCCCGGCGTCCCTGCCATGACCGGTGAGAGCAAGGGCGTCAACCACATGGCCAACTGGTTTGAGTGCATCCGCAGCCGCAGCCAGGCCACCAACGCGCCCATTGACACCGGCTACCGCACCGCCATCGCCGGCCACATGGCCAACCTCGCCTACCGCCGCAAGCAGCGCGTCACCCTGGAAGAAGCCATGAAAGCCCCCGCCTCCGACTGGCTGTAAACCAATTTGCGCCCGAGTGCCCAGGCCTCATCCGCTGCGGCGGACGAGGTCTGGGCGCCCAATAACGTGTAGGATGAACGAGATGTGGACTACGCGTCTGGCCAAGCGAGGCTCTTGCCCGGAATATGTCGATTGGAAGACCGCACCAGGCCCACCGCAGTCTTTTGCTTTGTCGCTCATGACCAAAATGCCACATGCAAACATATGTCTCAATGAAAGGAAAGACGATGCGCACCGCGATCCGACTACTTCTTGCAATGACCGCCGGTCCTCTTCTGCTCGGTTTTGCCGTGCATGCAGCTCGCGCACAGTCCGGCCCTGCTCCCCTCACGCGCGATCAGGTTGCAAAAATCAGGAAGATTGAGGGCCGGCTCATGGCCCCGTGCTGCTACACACAGACCATCCTTGAACACCAGAGCCAGGAAGCCGAGCAAATGCGCGGAGAAGTCACTGTCTTTGTGGCCTCCGGCAAGAGCGAACAGGAGATCGTCACCTATTACAGGACAAAATACGGTGAAACGATTCTGGTTGTCCCGGACGGGATGACAGGCAGGCTGGCGTTCGGCATTCCGGTCGCAGTGTTCCTTGCCGCGTTCGGCTTGCTGTTCTTCGCCATTCGAAGATCCACCAGAGCCAGAGTCTTGGCTGTGGCGCAGTTCTTGCCGAACAGACCCGAGGCTGAGAAACTGGCGTTTCAAGATAAGATTCGCGCAGAAATCGGGGAAATATGATGTCAAAGCCAGACGACCGATTCGTCATTGCCAGGTGTCAACCCTTGACCCACCATACACACCGAGGTGTAGACCCCATCCATTTCACAGCTTCATCGTGAAACAGGTGGGAGCCCCCGGCTTCGCCACCCACCCCGCAAATCCTTCTGTTCCTCGTTTTGCAGAGAATTACCCCCAGGCACACAGAAATCCAGCCTGTTTTTAAGGGCAAAATACGCAAAAAAGTGCCAATCCGTCAGAAATGACGCGCTGGCGAGCAGGTTTCACTGCCTCTGCAGCACCGCATTTTGCCGATTTTCACGGGTGGCTCAGCCCTGACCATCCAAAATGATCGGGTGCCCCCTGTGCCTCGCTGTTGGGCACCGGGGAGACCACGAACCAAATACGCGCAGCCTGTCTGCCCCACCGCAGAAGTTTGCAGATAATTACCCCACCCAGGCGCACAATTGTTCCATGGTGTCTTTTTGAGCCAGGCAGTTGGCCTGATCACCGATTCACCTGTCCATCCCAAAAAGGCGAATCTGTGCCCCATGTTCATCGCGGCTTTATCGCGATGAGTGGGTCTCCGGGCCGCAAAGGAACGCCATCAAAGGAGTTTTCAACCCGATACAAGCCGTAAAAATCTCAATATGCGGTACTTAAACCTCAAAAAGCGTCAAAAACCGCCCATAACTCCTTTGTTATCTAATTTTTGATATGTAACCCCTTTAGAATCTAATTTTTACAATGATACCCATACCATATCTCATTGAAAATGGATAACTTAACTAAATACATAGGGGGGGGGGGAGGGGGGGCTCCCAGATCACGTCCGCCGTGGCGCAAGGCCTGAGATTCTCTGCAATTCAATCAATGCCCTGGCCACCCCAAAGAGCACGATCCCTGAATTCACATCATTCGGCACGAAGGGCAGAGACGGGATTGATGGCGGCGGCGCGGCGTGCCGGCAGGAAGGTCCCCGCCACGGCAAGTAGCGGCAGGATGCAGACGGCCGCGAGGAGCACCAGCGGATCGTGCTGCGAGGTTTGAACCAGTTCTCCCTTGGCAAAGCGGCCGGCAAAGAAGGCGAGCGGGAGCCCCGCGGCTACGCCGAGGAGCGCGAGCACAAGGGCCTGGCGCAGGACCATCCACAACACGTTACCGCGATTGGCGCCCAGAGCCATGCGGATGCCGATTTCCTGCGAACGCTGCGAGGTGATGAAGGAGAGAACGCCGTAGATGCCGACCATGGAAAGCAGCAGCGCCGAGGCGGCAAATGTGCCGAAGAGCACCAGCGAAAAGCGCGGGCCCGCATAGCCATACATATCGAGCATCTGGCGCATGGTCATGGGCTCGACAATGGGCTGGTCCTTGTCAACTGTATGCACTGCCCGGGTTACCGGAATCATGAGATTGCCCGCCGGCAGCAACGTGGAGACCAGCAGGACGCGGGCGCCCTGCGGAGCCACCGTGTAAGGCAGAAAGATGTGCGGATAATCCTCGCTGAACTGGGAGGCGATGGGCAGATCGTTGATGACGCCCACGATGGTGAAGGCGGGGTTGTCGATTTTGTTTTTGCCGTCTGGCTTGAATTCCGGCAGTGCGATGGTCTGGCCGATCACGTTCTGGCCGGAGAAGTAGCGCTTGACGAAGTTCTCCGTGACGACAATCTCATGCGCCTGCTGGGCAACCTCGCGCTGATCGATGAAGTGGCCCTGCAGCAGTTTTCTGCCGGAGATGGCCAGGAACTCGGGCCCGGTGATATGCAGGGATACCCTGCGCGCATCGACGGTCTGACCGCCGATCTGGACGTGCTCGGAGCGCATTCCCATGTAAGGGTAGGAGGCGTCCATGGTGGCCATGTTGACGCCGGGGATGGCCTGAATGCGGTCCAAAAGCTGGCGGTCAAAGACGATGCGACTCTCTGGGGTGGGATAGCGCGCATTGGAGATCGGCAGGCCCATCATGAGAGTGCGGTCGGGGGTGTAAGGAACGGGCACGCTTTCCACGGCCATCAGCGAGCGGACCATGAGCCCGGCGAGCATGAGCAGCGCCATGGAGAGGGCAATCTCAGTGACCACAAAGCCGCCTAGCAAGCGCCTCTGGCCGCGGCTACCTGAGGTGCGCACGCCGTTGAGGGCAGCGGCCAGGCGAGGATTGGCGCTATGCCACGCGGGAGCGAGTCCGAAGACCAGGACCGTGACCAGCGCGATGCCGAGCGAAACCAGGAGAACGGGAAAGTTCATGGTGACGACGGCTTCATCGGGGATGGTTTCAGTGGGGACGATGTGCAGGATGGCGCGGAGGCCGAAAAAGGCAAAACCCATGGCCACGGGAAAGGCAGCCAGCGCCAGCATGAGGGATTCAGTGAGCGCGTGGCGGATGAGGCGCGTGCGCGAGGCGCCGACCGAAGCGCGAATGACAAACTCGCGCTCGCGGTTGACGGCGCGCGCCAGCAGTAGGCTGGACACATTGACGCAGGCGATGAAGAGCAGGATGAAGACGGCGGCGAGCAACAGGTGGAGCGTGCTGGCCAGGCCGGACTTGAACATCTCGTCGAAGGGCATGATGCCTTCTACGCGAAGGTTGCGGGGAAACGCGAAGGGAGCGGTCTTTTTGAAATCCTCAAAGATGGGCTTGAGTTCAGTGGAGGCCTGGGCCTGGGTGACGCCGGGCTTGAGGCGGCCGACCAGCGAGAAGTAACGCTGGCCCTCGACTTCAAACTCGTGGGTCATGTTGATGGGCAGGTAGACATCGGCTCCGCGCCAGAGAAAGCGCGGCGGCATGACACCGACGATGGTGCGGGGGTGGCCGTCGAAGTTGAGAGAGCGACCGAGAATGGTGGCGCTGCCGCCGTAATGCGCCTGCCAGTAGCGATAGCTGAGCAGGGCGACTTCAGGGTGATTGGGCAGCACGTCGGAAGCGATAGTGCCGCGGCCGATGAGGGGCTTTACGCCGAGTACGTCAAAGGTATTGGTGGTGAGATAGTTGCCGCGCAACTGCTCCGGCTCCGGGCCGCCGGTGAGCACGACGTTGCTGATGGTGGAGGCGGTAATGCCGCTGAAGATGTCAGTATTTTCGGCAATCTCTCCGAATTGCGCGGGCGTGTAGCCTGTCCAACTGCATTCCTGCCACTCCGGGGAGCAGAGCTTGGGCGTGGCCAGGGTATGGACGTCGCGATAGGGAAAGGGATCGATGAGAACGCCGTAAGCGACGCTGAAGACAGCGGTGCTGGCGCCGATGCCAAGCGACAGGGTGAGGATGGCGGTGATGGCATAGCCGGGATTGCGGCGGAGTTGACGGGCGGCATAACGCAGATCGCGGAGCATGGCCGCGAAGCCGAAGCCGGCGAAAGTACGCGGCCCGTTGGATCGTGGCGCATGGCCGAATTCAGGCCTTGACGCTTGCGGGAGTTCCGCGGAGTCCATTTGATTCCCAGGAACTTCCTGTCCAGAGTTTTCCCGATTCAAGGCCATTGGCGCATCTCCATGTGAAAGCGCTTCCTAGACAGAATCCGCAAACGGCTGCAGTTGCGGATGCACACGTCCGCAACCTTTTCTCATGCGTACTGGAATGCACTACGCATGGTTGCGCTCAGTGGTTCATTTTCTGTCGGTCGGCTTTCACACAAACTATAGACGAGGGCGCAGAGGGACGGAAAGCCGGGGTGTGGCTGATGCACCCCGGCTCCCTCTGGATTGAGTTTTTGCTCCCTGTTACACCGGCAGCGGGTTGCGCTCAGTGAACTGCCTTTGATGCCAGTAAGGATAAGCCGGGGGCGTGGCGCTGGCCTTGTCCAGTGCGGTTACCTGCTCGGCGGTCAGGGTCCAGCCGAGAGCGCCGAGGTTTTGGCGGAGTTGCTCCTCGTTGCGCGCGCCAACAATCAGCGAAGAGACAGTGGGCCGCTGCAAGAGCCAGTTGAGGGCAATCTGGGGGACGGACTTGCCGGTTTCAGCAGCCACGGCGTCGAGCGCGTCCACGACCGTGTACAAGTGCTCGTCGTCGACCGGCGGACCGAAGGCGGAGGTGGCGTGGAGACGGCTCACCTGGGGCAGCGGCTGGCCGCGGCGGATTTTGCCTGTCAGCCTGCCCCAGCCCAACGGACTCCAGACGAGGGTGCCGATCTTCTGGTC
>JARLGF010000019.1 GCA_031296165.1 Occallatibacter sp.
CCGCCGGAGCGGCTGCGCTCTTTTCTTGCCAGGCAGGCCGCGTCTCCGGCGCGAAATACATGCGTCGTAAAAGGAGTCGATTATGCAAATGCGGATTCAGGGAACAACCATGCCGGTGCTGGAAATCCAGCTTGGCCCGAACGAGAGCGTGTACTCCGAGAGCGGAGAGCTCTCATGGATGACAAGCTCGATTCAAATGAGCACGCACACCCAACTCGGTGGCGGCGGAGGCTTCCTGGGAGCTCTCAAGCGCGTCGCGGGCGGCGGCAGCCTGTTCATGACCGAGTACCGCGCCATGCAAAACCCGGGCGAGGTGGCCTTTGCCACAAAGGTTCCGGGACACATTGTGCCGGTTGAGGTGGCTCCCGGCGCCGAGTACATGGTGCACCGCCATGGCTTTCTCTGCGCCACCCCACAGGTCACGATCGGCGTCGGTTTTCAGCAGTCACTTGGAGCCGGGATCTTTGGCGGAGCCGGCTTCATGCTGCAAAAAGTGGGCGGCACAGGAACGGCCTGGTTTGAGCTGTCGGGAGAATTGATCATGAAAAATCTGGCTCCGGGGGAGACTCTTCGCGTCCACCCGGGCCACGTGGGCGCCTTCCACACCACGGTTGGCTTCGCCATCACGCGGGTGCCCGGAGTCAAAAACATGCTGTTCGGCGGCGATGGAATCTTTCTGGCTTCGCTTACTGGCCCCGGAATGGTGTGGCTGCAGACGCTGCCAATCTCGCGTCTTGCGCACGCCATTATCGAATATATCCCGAAGCAAAAGGACTGAAGCGCGCAGCCCCGCAATACGCAACAACGAAGAGAGAACCATGTGCGCCGTTGCGCTTGGAGCGGCACACCAGGCAAGGAGAGGCAATGAGTCAGTTTTGTTGTCGATGTGGATCAGCGATGCCTCCGGAGTTGAAATTCTGTCAGGACTGCGGGGCCGCCGCCGTCGTCAGCGCACCGCCAAGGCCAGCAGCGCCCGCGCCTGTATTCAGCTACCCCGCGTCACCTTACACACCGCCCGCGTACACGCCCGTCGGCAGCGGTCCGGTAGCCGCGTATCCCGGATATGCGCAGCAGCCCGGCTATCCCTCACAGATCCCTTACGCAGCCCCGGGGGCAATGCCCGCGCCTTTTGCGAATAGTCCCATCCCGCCCGGCCTGCACTGGTTTCTGGTGATCGTACTCAGCGCCATCACCTTCGGATTGTTCGGCCTCATCTGGGCATTCCGGCAGGCCGCATTCGTCAGGAAGATCGACCCTTCCAGCAAAGCAGTCACGCTGCTCGTTCTCAACCTGCTGGGGGCGATGGTTATGGTTGGCCTGGCGCTCGCTGCGACGCAGGCTTCCACGAACACCATGGCGGAGATCCTCCTGGTGGAGTTGGTTCTGAATGTAATTCTCCTTGTGATGGGGCTTGTCATGGTCTTCTCCATGCGCAAGTCGATGGTTAGGTACTACAACTCCGTGGAACCGATCGGACTGCGACTGAGTGGAGTCATGACGTTCTTCTTCAGCCTTATCTACTTTCAGTACCACTTTTCGCGCATTGCAAATTGGAAGAAGACCGGCAGGCTCCAGTGAAAACAATAACTGTGCGACCGCGTACGGAATTCTCTCGCAAGCCGCGGATGACACGGTGAACCAGCAGGTGTATTCTGATCCGTCGTAAACAGGGCCCTGAAAGCGGCCGTTGGCCAGAGGACTCCGCAATGACCTTTGAGCGTGCAAGTTCGCTCGATGCAGCCCGCAGCGGGCAATTCCATATGGCTTCCCCGGCCGGTTCCCCTGTAAGTCAGTTCGCATCTCCGCCCAACTTCCCCGGATACACTCCACAAGTTCCCTGGCAAAGTCCGCCGCCGGTTCAAGGGTTCGCGCCCGGTCCGCCGATGCCCCCGCCGCGCGCCAATGCGCCGAAGAAACCCTGGTGGTCCATCTTGTTGATGATGGTGAGCCCGGGACAGGTGATTGCTCAGGGCCTGGGAAAGATCCCATGGCCCTTCGCCCTGAGCGTCTCCGGTGTGGCATTCGCGATCTTCTTTTTTCAAACCGGGCTGGACCGCCATCATGTGGGTCCGGTTGGCTGGATTCACTGCTTCCTGCTGGCGCTGCTCGGCGGCGTCTATGGAACGGCAGGCATCGCGGCCATTGCTGCCGTCGCGTGGTCCATCTCCCGCCTCATCGGTGGCCAGCAAACGCCTGAGTGGGTGATTCGCGCCGTCGCATTGAGCTATAGCTCCGCGCTGGTGTATGGAATCGTGGGCCTGGTCTTCAATCTCTTCTTCCGATGGAACACTTCGATCTCCTTTGGCGTCACCGGAGTGCTGTGGGCGCTGGGGCCCATGATGACTGTATTCCGCCAGCTTACCAACGGAAAACTTGTGCACAGTGTCGCCCTGGCCACGTTCTGCGGCGCTCTTGTGTTGCTCGGCTGGGGCCTTCTGGCTACTTGAAGCGCTGTACGCGAAGGAAACCACGATGAACCGCAACCTGATTCCGCCGCTTCTCTGCTTCGCCGTTCTCTCGGGGCTGGCCGCGCACCGCGAGAATCCCACCTTCAAATCGGTGGCGATCGCAACGCTTGGCGGCGCGCTGGTGGCGTGGCTGTGTCTCTGGCTTCTGGGCCGGCTTCTCTACCTCTTCAATCGCAAAGTCCGTGCCGCGCACGGATGGACGGTCGTCAACGAGACCGTCGCCAGAAACTTCCTGTTCCTGATTCCCTACACCGTGCTGGCGTTGATCGCCGACCAGATTCTTGGTTGGAACGCCACTCTCACGTTCGCTTCCGCCGGCATTATGACCTCAGGCACGGCGGTCGGAGCCGATCTGATGAAACTGGGCGGCGGCAAGATCGCCAACATGTTGCTGCCCATGGCGGGCGGCATGGGATTCACCACGCTCTGGATGACCGCCGGCATGCTGCTTCGAGTTCTGGCGAGGTGAAAGTGATGAAAGCAAGCCGGAATCCGTTGTTGATCCTGTTCGCGCTCGTGAGCGGGGCGTCGTTGCTTCACGCCGCCAGCGATCCTCGCGGCACCTACAACGGCACGTTAACGTGGACCTACGAGTACCAGGAATCCGGACCTCATCGCAACTCGTCGGAACCCCTGATAATGAGTGTGACAAATGGCCCGTCGTCCGGCCTCTACCGCGTCGAACTGCGCGCCACTCCCAACGGCACGCCGTGGAAGGTGTGGGACCCGGCCAGCGACACCACCGTACACGAGTCGTGGACTGCCAGCAGCTTCGAGCTGACCGAAGCCAGCGGGAATCGTACATACAAGTTGTCGGGCTCCATCAACGGATCGCAGATCTCCGGTAACTACGCCGACAACTATAACGGCATCCTGATGATGGGGTGCACGGTTAGCGCAACCAAGGCCGGTGGTGGTCTTTTCGGCGGCGGCTCCTCCGGCTCCAGCGGCAGCACGGGAAAGCCCGCTGGCCATATGGTTAAAACCGGCTCCGGCAACGACGCTGACGATTACACCTGGGTCCCCGACAATCAACCTCCCGGCATCTCCGGCGTGAACGATGTGCCCGGGCCCGCCGATCTTCCCGAGACCGGGACGGGCATTCTATTGCCCGGGCTGCTCACCATGGCCGGCATTGGCCTGAAGTCGCTGCTCGACTCCAGCGTCACGCCGCCGCCCACGGTTGACTATGGTTCTGCACCCGATGATGGCTCGGACGATGGCTCCGGCGACTCCATAACGGATTCCATGCTGGACTCGACGCCTGCCACTGTCGCAGGAGACCCGGCTGCCGCCCCGGCTCCACCGGCCCCCTCTCCATACGGAGCGGATTACGACCAGGCCGTAAAAGACTCGCAGGCTGCCACCAGCGACTACAACGACATGATGAAGCAGTACGCCGACTTCAAGAACGGCGCTGACACCACCGATCCGCAGTACCAGGTGCTCGACCAGCAATACAAGGATCGCCTGGACTACCTGAAGAGCAAGGCGGACTCGAGCTCAGCCGGCGCCGACGCCATCGCCGCCGGGGTGGTGAAGCAACAGAACACGCAGGTCCTGAAAGATTACTGGGGCAACGACAAGGAGGTTGCCTACGATCCCTCTACCGGCGAGTGGCACGATACCAAGACCGGCAATCTCTTTAATCCGGATGCCTGGCAAAAGTCGCAGCAGGAGACCGCCGCTGCCGACAGCTGGGGCCAGTCAGAAACGCAAAAGTTCGAGCATCAGCAGGACGCCGACAGCAAGGCGATGAATCAGTTGATCGCCGACCAGAAGCAGCGGGCTGCCGCGGCAGCTTATGTAACAAAGATCGAGCAGGAAGCGCTGAAGCACGACCTCTGGAATCCCGGCGGCCCGGGCGACGCGGTCGATCGCACCGAGCAGATCCTGAATGACATCTATAGCGGCAAGCCCATTGATTGGCAGGCCATCAAGGCCACGCGCCAATACACAGGCGACTCCATCAAGGGAGCCGTGATGCCGGAGTCGTCGTTGAGTGACCAGCCCGGCTACATCGAGCAAGGTGCATTAGGCACCATCCGGGAAATCATGACCGGCAAAGACGCCGACGGCAAGTCGACGTTCCTCGGCACTCTCACTTCGGGCTTTACGCGGCTTACCGCGGGGATCGCTACCGGCGGCGCCTCGGAGATTGCCTACACGGCCGCCAACATGGGCTATTCCATGTACGACACCACGATGACGCAGAAAACATATTCGACCGCAGGTGTGGCCTGGGCCGGCTTTTCCACCATGGTGGTGGAAGGGGGCCCGACCGTGGTCGGCGGCGCGGTGATGCATTACCTGCCCAAGTATTGCCCCAACGTCGCCGCGGGCATCAATGAGATGATGCAGCCGGTGGTGAAGAATGTCGAGGCTCTCGACAACGCCGTCCAGCGGGGATCAAATAACCTCAGCAATCGCATCTATCGCACCTTCAATCCGCTCGATCAGTCTTTGCAGGGAACCCGCGACGCCGTAGATCGTGTGCTCACCTCAGGCAATCCCGCAGACATTTCCAAGCTCTATAGCGAAGGCGGCATGCAGAAGCTGGCGAATCTGCAAAAGGCCGGCGGTTTGACCACCGAGGAGGCGCAGCTGCTCAATCAGCAACTCGCCAAGCAAGTCAATGCGAGCATCGATAATGGCACCCGCGACGCCATCGCGCACTTCCGGGCCGCCCATCCCGACATCGAGATCAACAGCGTCACGCTCGGCGACTCGGGATCGAGCGCCAGCGGCCTCGGCAATTCCAAGATCAAGACCGACTTCGATATCACGCACACCACCGACTTCGACGCAACCGGCGTCTCCAATCATGCAGAGATTCAAAGCATGGTTGAGGGAAAGCCGGTCCCGCTGGCCCAGGCCAATCAGCAGCTCCAGGAGGAACTCGGCCAGAACATCACCGAGCATGTCGATCGCCAGTTGCGCGCCAACGGCTTCTCCCGCGGCATCGATGACGTCGACTTCAAGACCTACAACGGTATCGGCAAAGCAGCGGGACAGGGCGATTGCTATCCTCCGGGGTTCACCACCAACCGCATGGCCGTGCAGGGCCGGGGAAAGATCCTCGAGGTCGGCAGCGACGGCAGCGTCACGACGCATAAGATCTCTGGTCAGGCCGTGGTCGATCAGCACGGGCTCAATCAGCGCTCCATGGGCATCGCTCAGGATGTCCCCGCGCCCGACACCTTCCACACCGGCGAGTTCAAGGACTTCAGCGCCCAGCAGTTGCAGGCCGTCGATAGCCACTCCGACGTCAAGTCCCTGGCCAAGGCCATGGGACGCGAGTCCGATCTCTCCACCCGCCTCAATCATGTGGCAGACGCGGCAGGAGACCCAACATACGCCAAGCAGTTGCAGAGCGCCGGACTGCCCGATCATCCTCCGCAGTTGGATAGCGAACTGGTGGAGCTTTCTCAGAAGATCAACAAAAATCCGAGCAACGCATCGCAGTATCTGCGCGATGCCGGCTACAACGAAGACACCTATGCGGTGGCCGTCCGGGACCAGATCAGGCAGTACCACACCGGAATTGGAGGGAAACTTGCAAGCTGAAGCCGTGAATATGAGCAGGTTGAGAATTGAGGACGACGATCTCCTTGTTTCCATGAATGACCTGGCCATAGTCGCCGATGCCGCCGGTGCACGCGCCAACGCGCTCTCTCTTATTCCGCCTGGCACGGTCGAGACTGGCTCGCCGGCGGTCGACGAGTATCGCGCGATGGCGACAGGGACAAAAAATCGGCTGGCCATCGCGCTGGGCATCCTGCGCGCTCCGGCAAAGATCGCTCACTGGCAGCACACCATTGCCGACGAGACCGTCACTCGTGCAGTGCTGGCCTGGTCGCCCAGCGCCCCGAATATGATCGTGGGACTGGCCGGTACTTCTGATCCGCGCCGCGTTACATTTTGGACGCAGGCCAGCGTCACGGCCTCCATCCGCAAAATTCTCGCCGCCGAGGGCGAGCTGCGCAACGACGACATCGGCTGCAAGATCTCGACGCCTGCAGTGATTGTGCTCCTGGCGGTTACCGAGCAAATGCGCGCCGAGCGTCTGCACTCGATGCTGACACATACCGCGCCACTGGAAAACTTCTCGCGTTCGGAGATCGTGGAACGGCTGCGCGACGGGGCGAACGAGGACTTCCGCTGGCCGCTGCTCTTCGTGGAAAAACTAATTCCGGGGCGCATGGTGCCCTCACTCAGCGAGCAGGAAATCAGCGCCGCGCTCGATGAACTTCTGAAAGCAAACCTGATTGAGAAGGCTTCGGACGGAGAAGTAGTGCGCTACGAACTGAGCTACGCCGGCAAAGTGATTGCCGACGGACTGCTGCACGACGTCAGCAAGGTGGCGCTCGCGGTTACGGACTTGCAAGGCGAGGGAAAATTCGGACACGATGTTCTGCTGCTGGTTCGCAGCACCTTCCACCTCTTCATGTTTGCCATGGCGGGCCAGGCTGGCATTGTGGCCGCAATCGATCAGGATGAGCTGGCCGCCGCGCTCTATCTGTCTTTGCGCCCGCCCGCGCCCGCCGTCCCAGTTGAAGAAAAGCCCGCGCCCAGGGCGAGTGCTCCACCGCCGGTTCCCGCAGCGCCGCCAGCTCCCGCGGAGTGGTATCTCGGCCGGGACGGCAAGTCGGATGGCCCCTACGATGAGGCCGCGCTCAAAAAGCTGCTCGAAGGTTTGCCGCCTGAAACGCTGGTCTGGAGCGATGGCATGTCCGACTGGATCTCGGCGCGCGACGCCGGCCTGGTTGCCGCGCCGGCAACAGTAACATGTCCGCGCTGCGGCACAAAGGCGCAAGCGGGCAAGCGATTCTGTGGAGAGTGCGGCGGCCCACTAAACCAATAACGGGTTCATCCTGCTCCGTCTCTCCAGCGAGGATTTTGTTTCTCCTGGAGCCGGTTGCATAAATGGTGACGCGAAAGGGCACGACTTCAGTCGATCCGCGAAAGCCGCATAAATCCTGGGCTTTAGCCCCGAATGGATGCCTCTCAATCGCTCCCGAGGACTCCAAACGGGGCTGTTTCTGCCTGGATTTCCGAGCAATTGATCTTACAGCAGAATGATGGCTCGCAGCCGCCCCGGCTGTGGCGCGAGTTCGTGTCTAATTCTGCACCGTTTGAAACCGCGGCCTGCCCTTACACGCCGCTATAGGCCGAGAAGCC